>JAFGTR010000124.1 GCA_016934055.1 Bacteroidales bacterium
CCAGTCAACAGGAAGTTGTAAGTCAAACAAATTAATATTAATGGGACAAAAAGTAAATCCTATAAGCAATCGGTTGGGAATCATCAAAGGTTGGGATTCCAATTGGTACGGAGGAAAGAATTATTCCGAGAAACTAGTGGAAGATTATAAAATCCGCGAGTACCTGACGGCAAGACTCAGCAAAGCCAGCATTTCCAAGATCGTTATCGAACGGACGCTGAAACTCATCACAGTTACTGTCAACACGGCCCGTCCCGGTATTATTATCGGTAAAGGAGGACAGGAAGTTGACAAGCTGAAGGAAGAACTCCGTAAGATCACCAACAAAGAAGTTCAGATCAACATTTATGAAGTTAAAAGGCCTGAACTTGATGCCACCATTGTGGCCAACAACCTGGCAAGGCAAATTGAAGGCAAGATTTCATATCGAAGGGCTATCAAGATGACTATTGCTTCCACAATGCGGATGGGTGCTGAAGGGATCAAGGTTCAGATTTCAGGTCGTCTGGGCGGTGCTGAAATGGCCCGCACAGAAATTCTGAAGGAAGGCCGTATTCCGCTTCATACCTTCAGGGCTGACATTGATTATGCGCTGGGTGAAGCGCTCACCAAAGTAGGATTGCTGGGAATAAAAGTATGGATATTCAAGGGTGAAATCTATGGACACCGGGATCTGTCTCCCAATATAGGCACCAAAAACGCCAAGCCCAAAGGCAGTTTTAAAAAACGCAGAAAATAAACTTTAGCATATTATTAACAAGTATACACCATGTTACAGCCGAAAAAAACCAAGTTCAGAAGGCAGCAAAAAGGGAAGATGAAAGGTAATGCCCAGCGCGGGCATGAGTTATCCTTTGGGGCATTCGGTATCAAGGCTCTTGATTCAGCCTGGATAACCGGGAGACAAATCGAAGCAGCACGGCAGGCGGTGACGCGTCATATGAAACGTGAAGGTCAGATATGGATACGCATATTCCCCGATAAGCCCATCACGAAAAAGCCTGCTGAAGTACGTATGGGTAAAGGGAAAGGTGCACCTGAAGGATTTGTGGCTCCGGTAACACCAGGTCGCATCCTCATTGAAGCCGACGGTGTTCCTTTTGATGTGGCCAAAGAAGCATTAATGCTGGCAGCCCAGAAATTTCCCATTGCCACCAAGTTTGTTGTCCGAAGAGACTATGTCGGTAATTAATAAGGAAAGAAAATGAAAACTTCTGAAATCAGGGAATTGTCCATAAAGGAAATTGAAGAACGGATTGAAAACGAAAAGAATTTTCTGTTCCGTCAACGTTTGAATCATGCCATTTCTCCCCTTGATAATCCATTGAAATTAAGGGAGTCGAGAAGAAATATTGCCCGGTTGAATACCATCCTCAACCAAAAAATAAGCGAATCTAAACAAGCTAATCAGGAGTAAGCAATGGAAAAAAGAAATTTACGCAAAGAAAGGATTGGGGTAGTGGTCAGCAATAAAATGGACAAAACCATTGTGGTTGCTGAGAAACGCAAGGTAAAGCATCCCATCTACGGGAAATTTATCAACCGTACCTCTAAGCTTATGGCCCATGATGAAAAAAACAGCTGCAATATTGGCGATGTTGTCAGAATCATGGAAACCAGGCCTCTCAGCAAAAATAAAACATGGAGAATAGTTGAAATTATTGAAAGAGCTAAATAATTATGATACAGCAGGAAAGCAGACTGACGGTTGCAGATAACAGCGGTGCAAAAGAAGTACTTTGCATCAGGGTTCTCGGAGGAACCGCAAAGCGCTATGCAACAGTAGGCGATAAAATAGTGGTAACCGTAAAAAGTTCGTTGCCCGCCAGTGAAGTAAAAAAAGGAACGGTAAGCAAAGCCGTTGTCGTCAGAACGAAGAAAGAGATCCGCCGTAATGACGGATCATACATCCGTTTCGATGATAATGCCTGTGTTTTGCTTAACAATCAGGATGAAATAAGGGGCACCCGTATTTTCGGACCTGTAGCCCGCGAACTTCGTGATAAATACATGAAAATTGTATCGCTTGCACCTGAAGTGCTGTAACCCTTAAAATCATAAAAAGATGCAGAACAAAATACATATCAGAAAGGGCGACACCGTATTTGTCAATACCGGTGAATATAAAGGCCAGCAGGGCAGGGTACTTGAAGTGATCAGGAAAAGCAAAAAAGCCATTGTCGAAGGCATTAACCTGGTCAGCAAGCATACCAAGCCCAATGCCAAGAGCCCGCAGGGCGGCATTCTTAAAAAAGAAGCCCCCGTCCACATTTCTAACCTAATGCTGGTTGATCCTTCAACAGGGCATCCTACCCGCATTGGTAAAAAACTGATCAAAGACAGGCTTGTCAGATATTCTAAAAAAAGTGGAGAGGAGATTAAATAATGACGTACATTCCGAATTTAAAAAAGAAGTACAAAGAAGAGATTGTACCGGCCCTGACCAAGGAGTTCGGCTACCGGACAATCATGCAGGTTCCTAAACTTGAAAAAATCATCATCAACCAGGGGGTTGGTGAGGCGGTTGCCGACAAGAAAATTATCGACACGGCCCAGGAGGAACTTACAATAATAACAGGTCAGAAAGCTGTTCAGACCTTGTCAAAAAAAGACATATCCAACTTCAAGCTGAGGCGTAAAATGCCCATTGGCGTTAAAGTGACCCTCAGGCGTGACCGCATGTATGAATTTCTGGAACGGTTAATTTCGGTAGCGCTTCCCCGCATTAGGGATTTCAAGGGTGTCAACAGCAAGCTCGACGGTCGCGGAAATTATACGTTTGGCGTTACCGAACAGATCATTTTCCCTGAGATTGATATCGACAAGATCAGCAAGATCCTTGGCATGGAGATTACCTTTGTAACCTCTGCCAAAAATGATGAAGAAGCATTTGCATTATTGCGTGAATTTGGTTTACCCTTTAAGAATATTAAAAAGAATTAATTGCTATGGCTAAAGAATCAATGGTAGCCCGTGAAGTAAAGCGGAAAAGAATGGTGGATAAGTATGCTGCCAAAAGGGCTCAGCTGAAGGCTGAAGGTGACTTTCAGGCCCTGAGCAGGCTTCCGCGCAACTCAAGTCCTGTTCGCCTGCACAACCGTTGCAAACTTACGGGCAGGCCAAAGGGATATATACGTCAATTTGGCATCAGCAGGATTTCTTTCCGTGAACTGGCTTCAAAAGGTCTCATCCCGGGAATTAAAAAGGCAAGTTGGTAGTTATTAAGAGTATTATAAAGACTTAAACAAATGACAGATCCTATAGCAGATTATTTAAACAGGTTACGCAATGCCATCCTTGCAGGTCATAAGGTGGTTCAAATTCCGGCGTCCAATCTGAAGAAGAACATGACCAAAATACTGTTTGACAAAGGGTATATCTTAAATTATAAGTTTATGGATGAAGGCCCTCAGGGAACTATAAAAATAGCCCTGAAATATCATCCTGAGACAAAACAACCTGCGATTCGTTCGTTGAAAAGGATCAGCACCCCCGGCTTACGTAAATATGTCAGTGCTGAAGAATTGCCAAGAGTTCTCAACGGCCTTGGTATTTCAATTATTTCCACTTCCAAGGGTGTCATGACCGACAAAGAAGCAAGGACGATGAATGTAGGTGGTGAAGTATTGTGTTATATATATTAACAGGGAGGAAAACTGATGTCACGAATAGGAAAACTTCCAATCAGCATACCCCAGGGTGTGACCGTTACCGTTGAGAAGGATAATACTGTTACGGTAAAAGGTCCCGGAGGCGAATTGCATCAAAAGGTAGATCCTGATATTAAAGTTGAAATCAATGAAGGACAGATTAATATAGTGCGTCCTTCCGATCAGAAAAGACACCGGTCAATGCATGGACTATACAGGGCATTGATCAATAATATGGTGACAGGTGTCAGCAAGGGCTATAAAATCGAGCTTGAAGTTGTTGGTGTTGGTTATAAAGCTGAGGCCAAAGGTCAATTGCTGGATTTAAGCCTTGGTTACTCACATGATATTGATTTTCAGTTGCCCCCCGAGGTGAAGATTGAAACCCGCACTGAAAGAAGAAGCAACCCCATTATCACGCTTACCAGTAATGATAAGCAGTTGATTGGTCAGGTAGCCGCCAAAATCAAATCGTTGCGTAAACCCGAGCCTTATAAAGGTAAAGGGATCAAATTTGTTAACGAAACCCTCAGGAAGAAAGCAGGTAAATCTGCTACAACCAAGTAATTTTTAATCATACGGTTATGGCTCTTACAAAACAGGAAAGAAGGAAAAGAATAAAGATGCGTATCCATAAAGTTATTCGCGGCACCGGTGATAAACCGCGTTTATCGGTGTTCAGAAGCAACAAGGGTATGTATGTTCAAATGATTGATGATACAGCCGGAAAGACTTTGCTTTCGGTGTCATCAAAAAACAAAGAAATTGCTGCAAAAAAAGGTATCACCAAAACCGAACAGGCGAAGCTTGTTGGTAAAATGGCAGCAGAAAAATCAAAAGACGCAGGTATTACCAGTATCGTATTTGATCGCAACGGATATCTGTATCACGGAAGAGTTAAAGCACTGGCTGAAGCTGCCAGGGAAGGTGGACTTAAATTTTAATTTATCATGTCAACGGCAAGTATTCGAAGAGTAAAAACAACGGATTTAGATCTGAAAGACCGCTTGGTCAGTATTCAACGTGTGACTAAAGTCACCAAGGGTGGACGGACATTCAGTTTTTCCGCCATTGTTGTGGTTGGTAATGAAGATGGTATTGTTGGCTTTGGCCTCGGTAAGGCCAACGAAGTCACAACAGCCATTTCAAAAGGCGTTGAAGATGCAAAGAAAAACCTTATTAAGGTTCCGGTTTACAAGGGGACTATTCCCCATGAGCAGATAGCCAAATATGGCGGGGCACAGGTATTCCTCAAACCGGCCACCAGCGGTACGGGTGTTAAAGCCGGAGGGGCAATGCGGGCTGTACTTGAAAGTGTTGGAGTAAAAGATGTATTGGCAAAATCCAAAGGCTCTTCCAATCCGCACAACCTGGTTAAGGCCACATTCCAGGCTCTTACACAAATGCGTGATGCTTATGCTGTGGCTCAGCACAGGAGTGTTCCATTGGAAAAAGTATTCAACGGATAATACAGATTAACCTTAAAGCTATGGCAAAAATTAAGATAAGACAGGTAAAAAGCAGGATCGGCAGTACCATGCGCCAGAAGAGGACGCTTCAGGCATTGGGTTTGAGAAAGACCAACGGTTCTGTTGAAGTGGAAGCCACTCCCCAGATTCTGGGAATGGTTGAAAAAGTAAGACATTTGATCGAAGTAACTGAATTATAATATTTAAGATATTTGCACATCATGAATTTAAGCAGTCTTAAACCAGCTAAAGGTTCGGTAAAAAAGAGAAAAAGAATCGGACGGGGACAGGGGTCCGGCAGAGGTGGCACATCAACCAAAGGGCATAAAGGACATCAGTCGCGTTCAGGTTATAAAAGAAAAATTGGCTTTGAAGGCGGTCAAATGCCCCTTCAGCGCAGGGTTCCCAAATCAGGTTTTAACAATCTAAACCGTATTGAATACAAAGCCATAAACCTGTCTACTCTGCAAACCCTTGCTGAAAACAAAAAGCTTGACAGCATTGACCTGAATACATTAATTGAAGCCGGCCTTGTTGCAAAAAAAGACAGAATTAAAATATTGGGCAATGGCAAGTTATCGCTTAAACTTGATGTAAAAGCCCATGCTTTTTCAAAATCGGCCATTGCTGCCATTGAGTCATTACAAGGATCAGCCATAAAAATATGATTGAATGAAAGAATTTATCCAAACCATAAAAAACATCTGGAAGATCGAGGAATTACGCTCAAGGATAATTTTTACCCTTGGCATAATCCTGATATACCGGCTGGGATCAAAGATAGTCCTCCCCGGTGTTGATCCGGCCATGCTTGAAGAATTCTCCAGGAGAACAACTCAGGGTGTGATGGGCCTGCTCGACATGTTTTCAGGAGGTGCTTTTTCCAATGCCTCTATTTTTGCATTGGGTATAATGCCTTACATTTCAGCATCCATTATTATCCAGTTGCTGACTATTGCAGTCCCTTATTTTCAACGCCTGCAAAAAGAAGGAGAAAGCGGGCGCAGAAAAATAAACCAGATTACCCGGTATCTTACGCTCATCGTACTCCTTATTCAGGCCCCCTCATACCTTACCCAGATACCCGATCAGGCGAAGGTGCTGGCGCCGACATTCTTCCTGTTTTCATCTATAATCCTGCTGACCACGGGAACCATTTTTGTTATGTGGCTTGGAGAAAAGATAACCGACAAAGGCATTGGTAATGGTATTTCACTCATTATCATGATCGGAATTATTGCACGGTTGCCTTTTGCTATATTCAGTGAACTCGAAGCACGACTGACCGGTCAGGGCGGCGGTCTGGTAGCATTTCTCATTGAAATCGTTTTCCTGTTCCTGGTCTTTGTAGTAAGCATATTGCTTGTCCAGGGGACAAGGCGTATTCCGGTACAGTATGCAAAACGTATTGTCGGCAATAAGCAATACGGCGGGGTAAGACAATATATACCCCTTAAGGTGAATGCCGCCGGTGTAATGCCCATTATTTTTGCACAGGCCATTATGTTTCTGCCTCTTTCCTTTGCACGATACACAGGAGAAGGCATGTCGAAATTTGTTGCCGCTTTTGCCAACTACACAAGTTTCTGGTACAATCTGGTGTTTGGTCTGATGATTGTGCTGTTCACCTATTTTTACACGGCCATTATCATTAATCCCACACAGATGGCTGACGACATGAAGAAAAACGGTGGTTTCATACCGGGAATTAAACCTGGTAAAAAAACAGCCGAATTTATTGATGCCGTCATGTCGCGGATAACCCTGCCCGGATCTATATTTCTGGCACTGGTGGCCATCATGCCTGCCTTTGCAACCCTTGCCGGCGTTCAGGCTACCTTTGCACAGTTTTACGGCGGCACATCATTGCTGATTTTGGTTGGTGTTGTGCTTGATACTTTACAACAAATTGAGAGTCACCTGCTGATGAGACATTATGATGGTCTTATGAAATCAGGTCGAATTAAAGGAAGAGCCGGAGGAATTGCCTCCTCAATATAATAAAATGAAACAAAACGTTCTTTGATGATAGCAATCAGGACATCTGAAGAAATTGAATGCCTGAGACAATCTAATCTGCTGGTATCAAAAACATTAGCAGAAGTTGGCCGGCATATAAAGCCGGGGACAACCACAATTGAGCTGGATCATAAAGCATATGAATTCATACGTGACCATCAGGCGGTTCCGGCTTTTCTGGGGTACAAAGGATATCCAAAAACCCTTTGTACATCGGTAAACCATCAGGTTGTTCATGGTATTCCCTCTGATTATGTTCTGAAAGAAGGCGATATAATCTCCGTTGATTGTGGTGTTTTGATGAACGGCTATTTTGGCGATTCAGCCTATACCTTTGCCATAGGACCGGTAACGGAAAAAATCGGGCAGCTGCTGAAAGCGACGTACAAATCACTTTACCTCGGCATTGAGGCAGCCATCGAGGGAAACCGTGTCGGTGACATAGGATATGCCATTCAGAATTACTGTGAAAAAGAGGGGTTTTCAGTTGTAAGGGAAATGGTGGGACATGGCCTCGGCAAGGCATTGCATGAGCCCCCTGAAGTACCCAACTACGGAAAATCAGGGAAAGGGCCCAAGTTAAAACGAGGCATGGTGATGTGCATAGAACCGATGATTAACATGGGACGAAAAGAGATTGTTCAGGACAAAGACGGATGGACGATACGAACATCGGACCATTTGCCTTCAGCTCATTTTGAACATGCCATAGCAGTGAACAAGGATAAAGCCGAAGTGCTTTCTACCTTTCAATATATAGAAGAAATTTATAAATTAGATGATTGCATTAACTAAATTCACTTTATGTCGAAACAACCGTCAATAGAACAAGATGGTATTATTAAAGAAGCTTTGTCTAATGCCATGTTTCGTGTTGAATTACAAAACGGGCATGTGATTACCGCTCATATTTCAGGAAAGATGCGGATGCATTACATCAAAATATTGCCCGGTGACAAGGTCAGGGTTGAAATGTCGCCCTATGACCTTACAAAAGGAAGAATAACATTCAGATATAAATAAAGATAACCTGTAAGGCTATGAAAGTAAGAGCATCAATTCGAAAAAGAAGTCCCGAATGCAAAATCGTTCGCAGGAAAGGACGCCTTTATGTGATCAACAAAAAGAATCCCAAGTATAAACAACGGCAGGGATAATTTTATAATATTTAATTAATAGCATTTATGGCAAGAATTGTTGGTGTAGATTTACCCAAAAACAAAAGAGGCGAAATAGGCCTGACCTATATATTTGGTTTAGGCCGGAGTTCAGCCAGGAAGATTCTGGAAAAAGCCGGTGTTGATAAGGACATCAAGGTAAAAGACTGGTCTGATGACCATATTAACAGAATCCGTAAAGTCATCAATGAAAACTTCAAAGTTGAAGGAGAATTACGTTCACTGGTTCAGCTCAATATCAAGAGGCTGATGGATATAGGCTGTTATCGTGGTATACGGCATCGCATAGGGCTTCCGGTCCGCGGACAAAGCACAAAAAATAATGCCCGTACCCGTAAAGGCAGGCGTAAAACTGTTGCTAACAAAAAGAAGGCTACCAAATAAGGAATAAACTATGGCAAAAAAAGTAGGAACTACCAGAAAGAAAGTAGTAAAAGTAGACCCTGTCGGACAGGCTCATATCCATGCTTCTTTTAACAATATTATTATTTCCATAACAAATGGACAGGGGCAGGTTATTTCATGGGCTTCGGCAGGCAAAATGGGATTCAAAGGATCAAAAAAGAATACGCCTTATGCTGCCCAGGTATCTGCAGCTGATTGTGCTAAAACGGCATATGATCTTGGACTGCGCAAAGTAAAAGTGTTTGTAAAAGGTCCGGGATCCGGCAGGGAATCAGCCATACGAACCATTCATACTTCAGGCATTGAAGTTACCGAGATCGTCGATGTTACACCTATGCCGCATAACGGGTGCAGACCTCCGGGAAGAAGAAGGGTATAAGTATGGACAACGAATGGTTTGATTAGTATTTAACAACAAAATAAAAATGGCAAGATATACAGGACCGACATCAAAAATAGCCAGAAAATTTGGCGATCCTATTTTCGGACCGGATAAGGCACTTGAAAAAAAGAATTATCCCCCCGGTCAACACGGCATCAATAAGAAACGCCGTAAAATGTCAGAGTATGGCATTCAGCTCAAGGAAAAACAAAAAGCAAAGTATACGTATGGTATACTGGAGCGTCAGTTTGCCAATGTTTTTGATAAAGCTTCAAGAAGCAAAGGTGTTACAGGGGAAGTGCTCCTTCAACTGCTGGAATCAAGGCTCGATAACGTGGTTTACCGTCTGGGTATTGCCACCAGCAGGGCTGCAGCCAGACAACTTGTTACCCACAGACACATTGTGGTTAACAGTGAAGTTGTTAATATACCTTCATATACGCTTAAACCCGGGGATATCGTTGGCGTGAGAGAAAAATCAAAATCGCTTGAGATCATCCAGCAGGCTGTGGCAGGAAATCGCCACAACGTATCATGGCTGGAATGGGATGCAAGCCAGCTGGCCGGTAAATATATGAACCGGCCTGAAAGGGATCAGATACCTGAGACCATTAAGGAACAACTTATCGTGGAATTATATTCAAAATAATTGTAATTACAATCTTATGGCCATATTAGCTTTTCAAAAGCCCGACAAAGTTATCATGCTCGAATCGGATGATCGTTACGGAAAATTCGAATTCCGTCCGCTCGAACCCGGCTACGGCATAACATTCGGTAATGCCCTTCGTCGTATCCTGCTTTCCTCGCTTGAAGGCTATGCAATAACAGCAATTAAGATCGAGGGTGTTGAACATGAATTCTCAAGCATCACCGGCGTAATTGAAGATGTCGTTGAGATAGTGCTCAACTTAAAACAGATCCGTTTTAAAAAACTTATCGATGATGTACACGATGAAAAAATTACCGTAAGCATTACCGGTCAGGAAGTATTCAAAGCCGGAGATCTCAGCCGTTTCCTCACCAGTTTTGAAGTGCTGAATCCTGAGCAGGAGATCTGCCATATGGAAACCGACGTTGAACTTCAAATGGAAATCCATATCAATAAAGGCAGAGGTTACGTGCCGGCTGAGGAAAACAAACCTTTCGATGCTGAATTCGGATTGATACCCGTGGATGCTATTTTTACACCCATCAAAAATGTAAAATATGCAGTTGAAAACTATCGTGTTGAGCAAAAGACCGACTATGAAAAGCTCATTATCGAAATTATCACTGACGGATCTATCCATCCAAAAGAAGCACTCAAAGAAGGAGCAAAAATATTGATCTACCATTTTATGCTCTTTTCAGATGAAAAGATTACACTTGATGCAGATGAAAGAGCAGCGAATGAAGAATTTGATGAAGAGATTCTGCATATGCGGCAGTTGCTGAAATCAAAGCTTGTAGATCTGGATCTTTCCGTACGGGCACTGAATTGTCTTAAGGCAGCTGAAGTGGAAACACTGGGAGATCTTGTGAAATTTAACAAGAATGATCTGCTTAAATTCCGCAATTTTGGCAAGAAATCGTTGACTGAACTTGATGAATTGCTGGAAGGCATGAATCTTTCGTTCGGCATGGATATTTCAAAGTATAAACTGGACAAAGATTAACATTGCTGTCCCCAACAACTTAAATGATATTATTTTAAAAGAATTGTGAAATGCGACATAATAATGCTACTAATCCTTTAGGCAGAAAATCAGCACACAGAAAAGCCATGTTATCCAATATGGCATCTTCGCTGATTCTGCATAAAAGAATTAAAACCACTACCGCAAAAGCAAAAGCACTGCGTGTCTTTGTTGAGCCCATACTGACAAAATCAAAAGAAGATTCAACACATGCGAGAAGAAGCGCTTTTGCCAGTCTGAAAGACAAAAAAGCGGTTCATGAGCTGTTCAAAGAAGTGTCTCCTAAAATTATTGACCGGCCCGGTGGTTATACCCGTATCCTGAAAATTGGGAATCGTGAAGGCGACGCGGCTGAAATATGCTTTATTGAACTTGTTGATTTTAACACAGCCATGCTCGGCGCTAAAGAATCAGCAGAAGCCAGAACAACACGTCGCAGCCGGAGAGGATCTACAAGGAAAAAGAAAACTGAGACCGTTGTCGAAGGTGCAGAAAAGACCAGGGGGTCAAAAGCAAAACCGGCAGAGGAAAAATCAGCTGTAGTCCAACCTGAATCACCTGACCAATCAGAACCTGAAAACAAAGCATAAGACAACAATATGATATGCTTCAAAACAGGGATAAGGCTCATCACCTCTTTATCCCTGTTTTTTGTTGATTATTTTATTACCGTGAAAATTAGTAGATTTGAATCAAAAATATAACGATTAATACAAATCATTATGGGACAAATTGAGAATATTCATGCCCGTGAGATACTTGATTCACGGGGAAATCCAACTATCGAAGTAGAAGTAACCCTTGCCAGTGGTTTTACAGGCCGTGCTGCCGTTCCTTCAGGTGCCTCCACCGGAGAAAATGAAGCCCTTGAATTGCGCGACGGCGATAAAAACAGGTATCTCGGCAAAGGGGTACTGAAAGCCGTTGATAATGTCAATTCAAAAATCGCCAAGGAAGTCATCGGCATGAATGCTTTTAATCAGGTTGGCATCGACCGTGCCATGATCAACCTCGACGGAACAAAAACCAAAAGCAAACTTGGGGCCAATGCCATTCTTGGCGTATCGCTTGCTGTTGCAAAAGCAGCTGCTGCATACCATGACCTGCCGCTTTACCGTTATATCGGAGGTACAAACGCCAAAATTCTGCCAGTTCCCATGATGAACATTATCAATGGGGGATCACACTCTGACGCTCCTATAGCATTTCAGGAATTTATGATCATGCCGGTTGGAGCACCAAATTTCCGTGAAGGACTGAGAATGGGCGCAGAAGTATTTCATTCACTGAAGAAAGTTTTAAAAGACCGTGGTTTAAGCACGGCCGTTGGTGATGAAGGTGGGTTTGCCCCTGTTCTGAAAGGCACTGAAGATGCACTGGAATCCATTATTAAAGCCATTGAAGCCGCAGGATATAAACCCGGCAGAAAATCAGAAGGGGGCGATGTTGCCATTGCTCTTGACTGTGCAGCATCGGAATTCTTTGTAAACGGTAAATATGATTATACCAAATTTGAAGGGAGCCAGGGAGCTGTCAAAACTTCAGCCGAACAGGCTGAATACCTCGCCAAACTCATCAGCCAATATCCGATCGATTCTATTGAAGACGGTATGTCAGAACACGACTGGGATGGATGGAAACTGCTGACAGATAAATTAGGTGAAAAATGTCAACTTGTAGGTGATGATAATTTTGTTACAAACGTTGAATTCCTTAAAAAAGGTATTGAAATGGTATGCGCAAATTCAATTCTTATTAAAGTGAATCAAATCGGAAGCCTCACTGAAACCCTGGATTGTATTACAATGGCTCACAGGGCCGGTTATACCACAGTTATTTCTCACCGTTCGGGGGAAACCGAAGATGCAACAATTGCTGATATAGCTGTGGCCACAAATTCCGGCCAGATCAAAACGGGGTCATTAAGCCGTTCCGACCGAATGGCCAAATATAATCAGCTTCTCCGCATTGAGGAAGAACTGGGAAAAGTGGCCATATATGGCTTTTAACAAATATTTTTATTTATCATACCGGTACCAATTACCTTAACTGTCAGACACCTTTAGAGGCGTCTGTAACTGTCAGATGCTTTCAAAAGTGTCTGACAGTTTTTTATTATACCTGTAATTATTTTCCATTTTGGTTTTGCTACTTTGCAAGAGTTAATTAAATTAGTTAATCCAACAGATATGAATCTATAAAATCCTGGATGAATACCATTCGAACTAAATTATTATTATTAAGTTTATTGATTACCAGGATATTATTCTCACAACAATACCTGAAACCTGAAGTATTGTCTGCTGACAAAGGATTGCTCAATCCGGCCATAACTGCTCTTATCACTGATTACAGGGGTTTCCTTTGGGCAGGTACCGAAAATGGCCTTTATCGTTATGATGGGTATCATTTTAAATGGATAGGGCAAACACCGGGCAAAGCAGGCATAATCGGCTCAAAAACCATCATTGAAATAGAGCAGGATAAAGATCATAATCTGTGGTTTATCACTGATAAGGGGTTGGAATTTTACGACCATAAGACAGGAATTATTACGGTCTATTCGCACCAGTTGATCCACAAGGAAAATATCCCGGCTGAAGCTTTCCTTGATTTATATGTAGCCCCTGAACAGACCATCTGGACAATAACAGAATCCAGGCTTTTAAAGATGATCTCCGGAAATGTCGTCAGTTCATTCCCTTTACCACAGGAAGAAAACAATCCACCAACCTGTATTGCGGGTGATAAAAATGGTAATCTCTGGATCGGAACCCATAACGGCCTACTCGTTTTTGACATGAACTCCGAGAAATTCACTGAATTGTTCTCAGCAGAAAAGGATTTCAGCTCACTTCTGACCAACAGTCATGTCACATGCATTTACATTGACAGCAGGACTGATTTGTGGATCGGCACCCGAAATGGTCTTAACCGGTTTGATCCGGTTGATGTTTCCTTTGGAAAATATTACCCTGTTTCTTTTCCGAGGGCTCACCCGGGGAATGATATCCGTTCTATCCGGGAAGATACTAAAAGCAGTCTTGTTATCATTACCGGTGACGGTCTGTTTTCATACAATCATCATAACGGTAATTTTCACCGGCCGGAAATTCAGTTGCCCGATCCTTCCTACAGGTCACAGCTGACGTCTGTGCTAATCGACAGGCAGGGTATTTTCTGGATAGGTACACACCGCGGAATTATTAAAGTCAGAAAGGCCCCGCTTAAAATTGAAAACATTACACCGGATAACAAAGCCAGCCTGAAATTGCCTGAAAGCAACATTACCGCTGTTGCCGAAGATGCCAGGGGAATGATCTGGCTTGGCTATCAGCATTCAGGCGTATCAATTGCAGATCGCAACCTGATGCGCATGGTCTCATACAGTGCTAACGGTTACAGTAACCTGTCAGGCAACGCTGTCAGGTCGTTCTATACTGACAGAAAAAGCCGTTTCTATGTGATCTCTGCTCATGCTATCGACAAATTCAACTTCTCAAACAGCCGGTTTGAAACAATTCTGGCAAATTTTCCACTTTCTGACAAAAAGATTTTCGATAATCTTGAGATTCAAGCCATGACAGAAGACAGTCTGAACAATTTTTGGATTGGTACCAGTAATGGTTTGGTTTATATAGACTTTGTCAACAGGGTTTTTAAAAAAATCAACCGCCTTCAGAGTGAATATGACAGTCTCATACTCTCAGTGATATATGATCTTAAAACTGACAATTATAATAATCTTTGGCTTGGCACAAATAATGGGCTCGTTCAGTACAACATAGCGCAAAAACAATTCAGTCGTTTTACACCCTATGACAAAGAACTGCTTAATACAGGGCATAAAAATATATACGTTATTGAAAAAGGCGTTAAAGACATTTACTGGATAGGTACTTCGGAAGGATGTTATCAGTTTGATATCAGGCAGAAAACATTTTCATCCGTTTCATCAAACCCCGATCTGTTAAGTTCAGAAATTGTGTCAATTACCGTTGATCCTTACGAAAATCTATGGATAGCCACCAGACATGACATTTTTTATTATTGTACTTCAACACAATCGTTACGCCATTTTGATTACCTCGATGGCCTCAATAATTTCGGATTCAATATAAATGCATCCTCCGGAAAAAACGGAAGAAATGTTTACTTCGGGGGAAGCAACGGACTGACCATCATTCAAAATGATTCATTGTATGTAACAGATATCTCTCCTCCTACGACAATAAGCGGTATTACACTGCTGCACAAGGGTAAGGTGTTCAGGGAATTTATTGAAATTCCTGATACAATAAGCATTCCCCGCGGAAACTATGCTATTCATATTAAATTTACCATGCCTGATTTCAACCGGCCTGAGCAGAATCAATACAGATATTCTATTGCCCAGCAAGGAAAGCCTTCAGAGATGATTGATCTGTATACTTCCAACAGTGTTATATTGGGAGGGCTTAGTCAGGGTAATTATTACTTCAATGTAACAGGCTCTACCGGCAATGGTGAATGGAATTCAAAACCCGCTTTTCTGATCATTACGGTTGAAGTGCCTTTCTGGCAGTCCAAACCGGCTTACACTGTGTATTTCATTCTTATTCTGGCCTTTATTATCTTTTTGTTCCGTTACTGGGCCAGACAACTGATAAAGGCTAATCAGCAATACAAAGAAAGGGAAAAAATTGCCCGCCAGATCATGTTGCAGAAGGAAGAACTCACCCTTAAAAACAAAAGCATAACCGACAGTATCAATTATGCCCGCAGAATACAGAATGCCATGCTGCCACCCATTAAGATGTTTAAATCATATTTTCCTCAATCCTTCTTGTTTTATATGCCAAAAGATATTGTAAGCGGGGATTTTTACTGGATAAATAAGCTCTATAGCAAAATTTTCATATCAGCTGTTGATTGTACAGGTCATGGTGTCCCGGGTGCTTTCATGTCTATTATTGGTTTTGAGCTCTTCAGAAAAATAACCAATATTGAAGGATTGTCAAGACCATCAGACATCCTCAATAAGCTGAATGAAGATTTTCATGAAATATTCAAGGATGTGGACAACGTTGTTCTGCGAGATGGTATGGATGTTGCCTTTTGTGCTATTGATATAAATGATATGATTCTCGAATTTTCGGGAGCTTTTAATCCACTCTATCTGATCAGGGATAATAAGATTACAGAAATTAAGGGCGACAGATTTGCCATCGGCATTGATGAAACCAATTTTAAGGATCAGACATTTAAGAATCATATGATTCCGTTGCAGGAAGGCGATATTATATATATCTTCTCTGATGGTTTTGCTGATCAGTTTGGAGGCCCTGAAGGGAAAAAGTTTAAATACCGCAGGTTCAGGCATCTTTTGCTCAACATACATCAACTCCCTATGGATGATCAGCGAAATATACTGGAAACAAGTCTTCGTGAATGGAAAGGCGATCTCGAACAGGTTGACGATGTTATGGTGCTGGGGATTAAGATTGATTTATAAGAGAAGTTAGTCGTTAGAAGTTAGTTAATGGTAATGGTTAATTGGTTATCAATTCAGTCTTTGATCTTTGTTCTTTTGTCTTTGGTCTTGATTCTTGGCTCTTGGTTCCAGCTAATCATTCACCTCCAACAGGTTCTTCATCTTCTGTACCAGGATATCTACATGAAAAGGTTTGCTGATATAATCATTCATACCAGCAGCCAGGCAGGTTTCCTTATCCCCTGACAAGGCATTGGCTGTTATGGCAATGATGGGTGTATGCGCATTGGTGGCTGACTCAAGTTCCCTGATCTTTTTGGTGGCAATGATCCCATTCATCACAGGCATCTGAATATCCATCAGAATAAGATCGTACTTGCTGGTTCCAAATTTATCCAGAGCCTCCTTACCATGATGTGCTATATCAATATTCTTTACAGCATTCTTCAGGCTCAGTATAATAATTTTCTGATTGATCGCATTATCTTCAACCAGCAATATACTGGCATTCTGAAGATCAATTTTGCGTTTCCCGGGCAACAGTTTATTGCTTTCCTTTTCTGCTTCAGGTTTACGCAAAGCCGATCTTGCATCTTTTTTTAATTCAATTGAAAACCTCAACAGGGTTTTGTTTTCTTCACTGATGATATCCAGGTCGCCTTTATAATATTGAATAATTTTTCTGGCGATGGTAAAATCGAGAAAAAATTCATCCAGCTTATCAGCACCCAATGCAATGGAATCCGGATCGGGCTTACCGTAAAAGTTACCAAATTCATCACGGTCAATCTGAAGGGAAGGACAATTTATTGCAAATTCCAGTTCAGAGACAAATTCATTTTCTCTTATCTGGTCAACTTCAATGATAATCTCAAGATTCTCCCTTGTTTCTGATTTTATGATGTTCTCAATTATATTCAGAAAGATTTGCTTAATCCTGATAGGATCACCGATAAAATAACTTCTTATATTCTTTGAAATAATCAGATCAATGTTGAGTCTTTCCTTGTGCTGATCGCGAAATAGTTTAAGCGTATTATTAATGGTTGAAAACAGATCAAAACTGACCTGTGCACTCAGTTCTTTTTCGATTTTTACCTCTGAAACTTTTACAATGTTGTTAACAACGTTTATCAGGTTATTGGTTGACGCAATAATGGTCTCGAACATATCCCGTTGTTCAGAATCCAGTTTTGATTTATTGATAAGGTTAGAAACAACAGTAAGATTATTCAGAGGTGTTCTGATCTGGTGAGAGAGTTTTGAAATAAAATCATCCTTCTGCCGGCTGTCATTACGACTTTCCAGTATGGACTTCTCAAGACGTTGCCGGCTGTAACCACTGATATACTCATACAAATAAACAAGCAGAAAGACAATAAGACATACACCGATAAGGCCAATGGTAAAATCAAGGCCATAAGAAGGAATACGATCGTAATAATTATGTATAACGATAACAGCGACAACCAATATAATGTAAAGAAATGTCGCAAGTTGTCCCCTTAAAAGACCGTATATCGGAATAATGATGACAGGAAACAAGGCAACCAAAAACATTTCAAGCGCATTATTCCGCCCGATATACAATATAAAAAGAGAAACCAAACCGATCATTCCTGTAATCAGTATACCGCAAAGCCGATACCTGCGTGTAAAAGAAAGCAGCAACATGTTGGCAAAGGAAAGCAAAGATGCCGTCAATAATACCAACGAGAGCAAAGATGTCTCCTTATAAAAAAGAATGGCGCCATAAGCAAGAAACGCAATAAAACTGATCAGGCTCAAACCGTGTACAATAATTGTTTTGTTAATTATCTGTAAGTCAGCCTGTTGTTCAAGTCTGCCTGATAACCGGTTTAAAAACTTTGATAATAATTCCATTGGTGTGTAAAATGCAAATTGTCAGGCTAAAGATTTATAAATATAATAAATATTGTTATTCGATCAGAAACGGACAAAAACAATATTGTAAAAAAATGACGTCTGCATAATAAATAATGGATAAATTTGTTCATATTAAAGTTAGATTCGCAATCATGAATAAGGCGATTAATATAGTGTTGTGGGCTTTAATCATTTCTGTTTTTTCACTGCAGGCTCAACAGGAAAATGAAAATCTGGTAAAATATACCGCCGATTTTAATTTCAGGGAAGGTGTGTTCATAAATTTTGAACAGGTGAGACAAAACAATCCCATTCCAAAATCGAGCATTGTTACTTCGATTGCATACGATGACCCGGATTTCTTTGACAGAATCCTCGAAAACAAAAAGATATTTTACTTCAATGATCTGGGCATTAAAGAAGAAATTGCCGTTAAAAATATCTGGGGTTATTCAAGAAACGGTGTATTATATATCAGTTTGAATGATGGATATCACCGTATCACCATTGTTGGCAGCATATGTCATTTTGTTGCCAACCTTACAACCTATTCTCCCGGTTATACGAGTCCTTATTATTATCCTTATTACGGTTACAATAATTTTTATAATCCTTACGGACTGACACCTGGATCATATGCATCAACTGAAATGCGGCAGTATATCATGGATTTCAAAACGGGGCGTATCCTTGAATACAGTGTTGAAAGTGTAGAAGTATTGTTAATGGCCGATCCTGAACTGCATGATGAATTTACAGGTTTGAGAAAGAAAAAAAAGAAACAACTCAAGTTCTTATACATCAGAAAATTCAATGAGAGAAATCCGTTATACTTTCCAATTAATTAATATTTATACATCATGAAGAAGATTTTTGCCGGTCTTGTCATTCTGCTTCTTGGCGGAAAAGTATTCTCCCAGAGCTATGTGCCTTCACGAGAGGATATTAATGCTTTTTATACAACCAAAACCCTGGTTGTACTCGAAGATAATCCACTACTTGAATACAATTACATCATCAAAGAGATTATGAAACAGGAGTGGACTATTACTGAATATGACTTTATTTCTTCTGCCGAGTTCGAAGAAAAAAGAAAAGATCCTCAGTATTCATTCATATACCAGGCTCAGGTTACTTTTGAAAATGATAATACGGATGCAGCGTATCGTTTTCTGCATCTCTCTTTGGGAGGCGACTATTTCAGGATGAACGAAATGCCGGATATTGTGGCTGTGCCCTTATCTTATTACAGTGTTGAAGAAGATAATTATGCTTACAAGCTGGCTGTTTTGCTTAGATTCATGCAGAATCATGCTTTGCTTATCAGGGATAATCCTGAGATTTTATCAGCCAATGTATTTAAACATTACAATGATAATATTAAAGACATACAGGATAAAACACTTTATATTCTTGAAAATGAACTCTCAAAGGATGTTAACTCAGCAGCCCGGATAAAAAAGGTATACCCTTACAAGTTCAGAATTGCCACAAAAGAAGAAATCGAAGAAGCTATTGAAGAAAGAAATCCCGATGTTGTGTTCCTGCATAAAGTAGGGCCTGAAGGCACCAAACTCGATGCGCGTTGTTATAAGGTCATTATAGGCGCAGCTGATGCGAATTTCTATTATTTTGATTACCATAAGATCAGTGATAAAAATCCGGATGGATTCCTTGAGAAGGATTTCAAAAGTCTGGTGAAAAAATAAACCTTCAACAGTATTATAAAAATAAAGACTCTGCTGCAGGAGGCAGATAACCGCATTAAAACAATAGGCTTTCCGGCCCCTTCCTATGCAGGTCAGCCGGGGATATCATGATTATTCGGTTGTCATGTTGAAATATTTTGATATTTGTAATAGCATAAAACAATAAGATTTATTAATTTCAAAATCAAATTTTTAACCGGTTTTCCTGAACATTGATTTTCATATGAAGACAATAATACCCTTGTTGCTTATATTCTATTTTATATGGGCGCCCTGTTTCTCTCAGGATAATCCCAGAATTTCGGGGCTGTTGGGAGAGGCAGATTTGTTAATTGCTGAAAATCAACTTACTGAAGCTTTGGCAAAAACCGAAGAAGCTCTTTCTATTTCCGGCAGCAATAAAAAGGCACAACAATACCGGATCAATATTTATTACCTTATGCAGAACAATAAAGAAGCTTTACGATATGCCGATGAAGCTTTAAAAAAAGATTCCAGAAATCCCGATTTCTTGTATCTCAGAGGTATTATTAATAATTCTCTCGGAAAATATAATAAAGCACTGGATGATTTTACCGATGCTTTTAAATCAGCCAGTAATGATGATTACTACAAGCTTTTTCTTAACCGGGGTGTTGCATATTTCAACCTTTTTGAATACGATGCTGCCCTGGAGGATTTTAACCAGTCAATTGAGCTCAACGATACGGTGGCAAGTGCTTATCATAGCAGGGCCATGCTGAATTATGAGATGAAGGATTATGCAGCTGCTGTTGATGATTTTAATAAAGTGCTGAAGCTGGGCCAGGAAAATGCTGCAATTTACTTTAACCTCGGTATGTCATATTTCCGGCTCGAGGAAAAAGAAAAAGCCTGTCCCATGTTACAGAAATCCTGTACCATGGGCAACAAGAATGCCTGCCGTATGTCACTGATGGAATGTGTAAAGACTATACCACAGATCCCCTGACGGTTTATTTACAATACTTTTACACAGAAAAAACCTACCTTTGTGCGTTGTGAAAAACACATCCATGATAGACCTTTCCGTTATCATTGTAAACTATAATGTCAGATTTTTTCTCGAACAATGTCTGCATTCAGTTTACAAATCAATACATAACATTAACGCCGAGGTGATTGTTGTGGATAACAATTCGGTGGACAGATCATGTCAGATGATCAGGGAAAAATTCCCCGATGTTATCCTGATAGAGAACAAGGTAAATGCAGGATTTTCAAGAGCAAACAACCAGGCTATCCGAAAGGCCCGCGGCCGGTATGTCCTGCTTCTCAACCCCGACACTGTTGTTCAGGAAGATACTTTTTCAGCCTGCATTCAATTCATGGACAGCCATCCTGATGCAGGATGTCTGGGCGTAAAAATGATTGACGGGAAAGGCAATTTTCTGCCTGAATCAAAGCGCGGTTTACCGACACCTCAGGTTGCTTTTTACAAGATATTCGGACTGTCAGCCCTGTTTCCGAATTCACCAAAATTCGGCCGGTATCATCTGGGATTTCTTGACAAAGATAAAATACACCAGGTTGATGTAATTTCAGGTGCTTTCATGTTTTTGAGGAAGAGTGTTCTTGATCGTACAGGGCTTCTTGACGAAGACTTTTTCATGTATGGTGAAGATATTGATATTTCATACCGAATCACACAGGCCGGTTTTAAGAATTACTATTTCCCTGAAACCACCATCATTCATTATAAGGGCGAAAGCACGAAGAAAAGCAGTATCAATTATGTTATTGTCTTTTATAATGCCATGGCCATTTTTGCCCAGAAGCATTTTTCGAAAAACATGGCACAAACATATAATTTCCTGATTCATCTGGCCATTTATTTCAGAGCTGCTTTTTCTATTTTGCGCAGGTTTTTTCTGACTATAATTAATCCGGTTCTCAATGCCGCCGCCATCTATGCAGGATACAAATTTTTTCTGCCCGTTTGGGAATCTTCAGTCTTCGGCAAGGAAGGTTATTATCCCGATACTTTTATTCATATTGTTGTTCCTGTTTATATTCTCATCTGGTTATTGTCAGTTTATTTTTCCGGCGGATATGAAAAAATGGTCAGGGGCATGGATTTAATAAAGGGAATACTTCTGGGAACATTGGCTATCCTTATAATCTATGCTTTATTGCCTGAGAGTTTCAGATTTTCAAGGGCCCTGATCATCATGGGTACTGTATGGGTCATTTTTTCTGCAGTTGGTATTCGTTTTCTTTTAAGCCTTGCAGATAAATCGAATTTCAAATTCGGTTTTTTCAGGAGCAAAAAACACATTATAATTATTGGCACTGAAGAAGAAGGCGAAAGAGTATATTCCATTTTAAGGCAAACCCGGATTAAACCAGAGCTGATCGGATATGTCAGCCCGGATGAATCCTGCAACAACCTGAATTTTCTTGGTTCCGTGAGTATGATTGAAGAAATCGTGAAAATCCATAAAGTTGATGAGTTGATATTCTGTGCCAAAGATATGACTTCCCGCAATATCATAAGCACCATGCTTAAGTTTACTAATGCTGAACTTGATTTTAAAATTGCCCCGCCTGAAAGTCTTTCTGTTATTGGCAGTAACTCTATTAATACTGCAGGTGATCTGTACGTGGTTCATTTTAACACTTTATCAATGAATCTGAACCGAAGGAAAAAAAGGATACTGGATTTTTTGCTGTCAATTCTTTTCCTGGCTGTTTCGCCATTAACAGCCTTTTTTGTAATTCATCCCGGTCGCTTTATTAAAAACATCTTTACAGTTTTGTTCGGTATTCATTCCTGGGTAGGATATCACCCTGTATCCGAAGCAACCATTTCATTACTGCCCCGGCTGAGACCCGGCATATTAACACCTGTCTGCCAACTGGAAAGCACAAATCAGGACCGGAAAACTGTTGAAAAAATTAATATGCTTTATGCCAAAGATTATTCCATCTGGAATGATCTTATCATCATATGGAAAGGTCTCCGTCAGCTTGGCTCCGGGCCGAATAACATCATCTATAGTTCGCATAACGCTGATTGATTTGAAATAACCGCCATCACGGGGAAAACTTCCACAATCCTCCTTTTCAATATTGAAATGAATTCTTCTGTCTGATAAAAAGTTGATAAATAGCCATGTTTAACTTACCGGCAGGTATAGATAAATTGTTTAATTTTTTTAAATTTGTTCAGCAACAATACTATCTATGAATAAATTGAGTTTATCCTTATTTGTTTATTTTTTATTCCTGTCTGTACTTTTCCCCCCCTTACCCTTACATTCACAGGATGAAGACGCCAACCTTAAGGAAATTTTTCTTGAAGCAGAATCTTATTTCCTGTTTGAAGAATTCAAGGATGCGTTGCCTTTATATCAGCGTATTTTACATGCTGATCCCGAAAATTACAGTATCAATTACAAAATTGGTGTCTGTTACCTTAACGATCCGTATCAGAAACATAAATCAATACAGTATCTTGAAAAAGCTATTCAGGGAACCAGTCCTGATTATAAGCAAAACAATTTCAAAGAAAGAAATGCCCCGCTTGAAGCCTTTTATTACCTTGGAAATGCCTATCGCATCAATAACCGTTTGAATGAAGCTGTTAAAGCCTACAACCATTTCAAACAAATACTCGACCCTGTTGTATATGATGAAGAACTTGTTAACACACAGATTAAAGCCTGTAAGATTGCAGAGGAATTTCAATCAAGGCCAAATCATTATATTGCAGATAATCTGGGGGAACCTGTTAACGAACGTTACGCAGAAATAAATCCTGTCATCTCAGGCAATGAAAACGTCCTGATGTTTACACGGAAACTGCCCTTTTATGATGCCGTTTTTTATGCTGAAAAAATAAACGGGAAATGGTCTGATCCGGTCAACCTGACGGCATTTTTTGCAGTTGACGGTAACAGTTATTGTACCGGATTATCCTATGATGGCAGGGAAGCATTTATTTACAGGCTTGACGGATTTGATGGCAATTTGTACGTCAGCACTTTCGATGGTGAAAAATGGTCAAAACTTGTTAAGCTGAACAACAATATCAACACAAAATACTGGGAATCACACGCCTCCCTTTCCAATGACGGGAAAACACTTTACTTCACGAGTAACAGGAAGGAAGGCTATGGCGGTCTTGATATTTACATATCTGAGCGAACACGGGGAGGAGACTGGGGCCCTGCTAAAAATCTCGGACCGGTTGTAAACTCAAAATATAACGAAGAATCACCCTTCGTGTCAGAAGACGGAAAAACATTGTTTTTCAGTTCTCTCGGCCATTATAATATGGGAGGATATGATATCTTTTACAGTGACAGGCTTGACAACGGACAATGGACCAAGCCGGTTAACCTGGGCTATCCACTTAACACCACCGGAGATGATATCTTTTTCTCCCCGGTAAAAAATGGTGAATATGCTTATTATTCAACTTATGACGCGTCTGACAGTCATGGACTCACTGACATTTATAAAATGGAAGTATTCTATGACAAACATCCGCGTAAATTCATCCTGAACGGTATTGCCCGTATCGAAGATGAGCTTAAAGTTGATTACGGTAAAATTCTGGTTTCTCTTGTCGACCGGAATACAAACACCATGGTTGACCAGGTTGCAGTGAACCCAAATGGCTCATTTACGTTGAATGTAACCTCAGGTGATTTTGAGATGATATTCCAGGGTGAAGGTATTCAAAAGACATCAGAAAATATTTCAATTCCCGTGGATAATCCGTCCAATATTATTGCCTACACTTCTCCTTTAATTGCTCCGGGGCTTTTGTCTGAGAAAGAACCTGACCTCACTCCCAAACCGGTTGATGAGAAAGACCTTCCTACCCTTATCAGCAATTTTGATTCAATTGAGGTCATCACCGGTGAGGCTGTTCCCATAAAACTCGAACTGGAGCGTAACAGCAAACTTACAATTGAGACCTATAATAACGGAATTCTCCGAAAGACAGAGGAATTTGATATCAACCGTAAACGGTTCATTTACCTGTTTACGCCGGAACCGGGAGAAAACCTGTTGCAATTGACCCTGGCCGATGAACAGGGTAACATCAATTACCGGAAAATAAGGGTAAATTATATACCGGCTGCGGAAGAACTGGCCGAAAAACAACAGGATATTTCACAGACAAAACCAGCTGACAGTTTTTATAAAAACCTTATCGGGCTTTCACGCGGTAACCTCAGAAAATTACTTGAAAGCACAAATCCTGATTCTCCTGGTATGACTTCAGTCCATGACCTGTATAAATACCTTATAAGCCAGGCTGAAAACCATGGATACAGCATTGGTGAAGTTGACAGTCTTTTTGTTAAAATTTTATCCGGCAAAGACAGCGACATCTTCAGGGATGAATTGCATTTTATAGCCTCCGGCAACATAAAATCCACACTTGACACACTGGATATCAAAGCAGAAAATATTTATACCCCTGTCGATCTGCTCAACCTTTTGTACAATTCGGCTTCTGAAAATGTTTTTACCCGTTCAGACATGCGTCAACTGCTTACAGCCTCCATTTCTTCGGGGAATGATGATGTTTCACGATTCATCAGTATTCTTCGGGAATACAGCCATGACTCACTCAAACGCGTCTTAGGTCAGTTAGATGCTGCAAATTTGGGAATTCATCAGCCAAATGATCTTATTGAATATTTTGTTCAACAATATCCTTCACTCGCGGATTATCTTGATACTGCTCTCATGCACTCAGCTGCCAGCCTCGATCTTATGTTTTTGCACCAGAGTCTCATCTTTATATCAGAGGACAGTCTGAAGAACATGGTCAATAAGATAAGACCTGAAAAAGAAAACATCAATACATCTGAAGCCCTGATCGGATATCTCTGGCAGAAATCTGCAACAAATGGTTATTCCAGGGAAGAATTAATCAATACAATCGACAAAATAAGAAAAGATCCTTACAGTGTTGTTGAAATGTTTCGTGATCTGCTCTCTTCCAGAGCCAGTGGCAGTCTTAAGACCGTAATTGATGAACTGGACATCAGGGCTATGCATATTGACACCTTTGAAGATCTGCTTGATTATCTGATACGGCAATCTGATGCTCATGATTATAACAGAGAAACTGTATACAGTTTGCTGCTGGATATCATAAATCCGCTAAGTCTTGATGATTTTCTTGCCTCTCTGAAAAAGCATGCCGGTGAGAACATTCTGAATGCATTATCTTTATTGGATGTTAATGTAATCTCCACGCCTTTTGAAGTTATCCGTTATCTGCTCAGCGTTTCTGAGGAATATGGTTATACTGAACGCGATCTCCTTAATCTGTTGCTTAAACTTGCTCTCGAAAAAGGTCCTGCCGTTGCTGATGAAACAGTTAAAAGCAAAGGCATACTTCATGTATTCCGTAAACCCGGAATGGTCAGAAACCTGATTATTGTTAACAGCATCATAATCCTTATCATCATTTTCCTTGTATTCAGAAAAAAATCCAAAAAAGAAGAACGCTAAGCAAAGTCATGATCCCCCGCCTGCCTTTAAAAATAAAAATCCTGCCTGTTTTCCTTTCTCTGGTTATGCAGGCAAGTACTCAGATCATCATACCTACTCATGCTGATTTGTACACCGAAGCAGAGGAATATATGCTTGCGGGAGAATACAAGGAAGCCCTTCCTTTATATCTGGATCTTTATGATAAGGGTTATGCTACCGCTAATCTTAATTTTAAAATCGGGGAGTGTTATCTTAACCTGCCCGGACAAAAAGATAAAGCTGTACCATACCTTGAAAAAGCATGCTCAAAAATATCTGCTGCATACACAGGAACAGATCTTAATGAAGAAAATGCCCCCCTGGTTGCTTATCTTTATCTCGGAATAGCTTATCGCCTCGGTTATGATTTTAATAAGGCCGGAGAATCATTTATGACCATGCTCTCAAAAGTTGACACTGCTGATCATCAAACGCGTATCCTGCTGGAATATCATATTAACCGCTGTCATAATGCTGAGGAGCTGATTCATTCACCTGCCATTGTAAACCGCAAAGTTTTACCCGGAAACATCAACACGGCCTATTCAAATTCCAATGCCCTGGTGCTGGCCGACGAAAAGACCATGTTTTATATGAATGAGTTAAAGTTTTATGATGCTGTGATGCAAGCCGTAAAAACAGGTGAAGGCTGGCAGGAACCGACAAACATAACCCCTATGATCAAATCAGACGGAGATCATTTTATTACCGGCATTTCGGCTGATGGGACCACACTGTTTCTAACTTTTTATGATCCTTACAACAGCGGTGAGATTTTCTCAAGCCATCTTGTCAACGATAAATGGACACCTGTCACAAAGCTCAATAATAATATCAACACCGTTTTCAATGAAACACATGCCAGTCTTTCAGCCGATGGAAAAACACTGTATTTCACAAGCGACCGTAAAGGAGGTTATGGAGGACTTGATCTTTATAAATCTGAGTTTATACAGGATGAATGGGGTCCTGCTAAAAATCTCGGACCGGCGATTAACACCATTTTTGATGAAGAGACACCTTTTCTGACACCTGACGGTAAAAAGCTTTTTTTTAGTTCCCAGGGCCATTATAACATGGGAGGTTTTGATATTTTCTGCAGCGAAAATAATCATGGCAACTGGTTGCCCCCGGCAAATATTGGTTTTCCGGTTAACACCACCGATGATGACCTTTTCTTTTATCCTGTCGATACCGGATCGGTAGCCTACATGGCTTTGAGAGACAAAGGCGCCGGGGAATCAGACATCTACAGGTTTGAGCTGAGTCAATTTGCCAATCCTTCGCGTTATAAACTTATGGGGCAGGTGACCCCTGATTCAGGTGAAAGTAAAGATATTGACAAAATAAAGGTTGTCTTTATTGAAAAAGAGAACATGGACACCATTGCATCTCAGCATCTTGATAAAGAAGGGAAATTCAACCAAAAGCTGACCTGTGGAAATTTTGATCTTTTTTTTACAAACAACGAGGGAGATCTTATTGACAGAAAAGAATTGGCCATACCGCCTAATTTCCCGCAGGATCAACTTGTTTTTAACACACAGATATCATTGCCGGTAAAGGTTAAAGCTGATACTTTCCGGCTTGAAAACATATTATTTGCTTTTGATAACAGCACTATTCCACCTCAATCAGAAAAATATCTAAATTCATTGATTGATATGATGTTACGCTATCCTGACACAAGGCTGGAGGTAACAGGATTCACAGATGCAATCGGCAAACAAGACTATAACATGAAACTATCCTACCGCCGTGCCATGTCAGTAACTGATTTCATCATCAGGCAGAATATCAATCCATCCCGTGTCATCACCAAAGGTCTGGGAGAGTCAAGGCCGGTAGCATTGAATTGCAATGCCGACGGCACTGATAATCCTGAAGGCAGAAAATTCAACAGACGGGCAGAAATAGAAATTTTCATGCTTCCTGACCATTGGGTACTGATAAAAAAAGATGAAGTGCCTGATTATTTAAAAAGTAAATGAAGTTCATAAACTGTATATTATTTTTAAAAATCAGTATTGAATTAAGGAGAGGCCTTTTAATAATTGAAAAAGAATTGTTGGCAAAGCAAGATTTTAATTGTTAAATTTGTTTAGACAAAAACCCTTCCTCATGAAAAAACTAATACTCATTTCTATAATTCTGTTGACCGCTTTTTGTATAACGGGGCAACCCATGAGCAAGACCGAATTAAAGGAATACTTCCTCGATGCAGAATTCTTTTTTGCCCAGGAAGAATATACAGATGCTTTATATGATTATATGGAGCTCTATAATAACGGTTATAATGAAAATGCCAATATCAATTACCGTATTGGCGTATGTTATCTTAACATAACCGGACAAAAAGAAAAGTCCATTCCCTTTCTCAACTATGCAGTGCAGAATACCACACGAAGATACAGGAACGGTTCTTTCAAAGAGACCCGTGCACCCCTTGACGCCTGGTTATTTCTGGGAAATGCTTACAGGATTAATAATCAACTTGACAAGGCCATTGAAATCTATAACAAGTATAAGAGCATTGCAAAATCTACCGATGAAATCAATTATGCCGATCAGCAAATAAAAGCCTGCCAGGTTGCCAAAACATTTATGGCTGATCCATTACCGGTTCGCAGAACGAATCTGGGATCGCCAGTCAATACAAATTCTTCGAATTTCAAAGCTGTGGTGTCCGGAGACGGCAAAACCCTTGTTTATATGAATGAACTCCCGTTTTACGATGCTGTATATTACTCCACTTATCAAAACAATAACTGGACTGAACCCGTCAACATCACACCGCAATTGCAATCTGATGGCGATCAATATGTAAGTTCCATTTCATACGACGGAAAAACACTGTATCTCACCCGGGAGGGTAATTTTGACAGCGATATACTGATCAGCCGGTATGAAAACGGAAAATGGACAAAATCGGTTCTTCTCGGCGGAAATATAAATACCAAATACTGGGAATCACATGCTTCAGTGTCAAAGGATGGCAATACACTTTATTTTACCAGCAACCGTAAGGGAGGACCAGGGTCCATGGATATTTTTAAGGCCAAACGTGATGCTTCGGGTGCATGGAGCGAGCCTGTTCCCCTGGATGAAAAAGTCAATACATTGCTGAATGAAGATACGCCCTTTATAACCGATAGCGACAGTCTATTATTTTTCAGTTCTCAGGGACATGTTACCATGGGAGGATATGATATTCAAATGGTAAGACTGACACCTTCCGGCACCTGGTCTGAACCGGAAAATCTGAGATATCCCATCAATACCACCGATGATGATCTTTTTTATTATCCCTGGCATAATGGTAAAATAGGCTATGTTTCAATTTATGACAAGGATGGTGCCGGTAAAGAGGATATTTATGCCATTCAGCCTGAAACCGCAAAGGCTTATGACCTGGTGCTGGCTGACCTAATTAAAGAAGAGATGTCAGAAGTCAAACCCGAATTCGTCACAACTCCCCGGGAAGAACCGGACGTAGAAGTCTCTGAAGAAACTGACGTGGAAGAAAAACCGGCTGAAACACTGGCCCCGCAACAAGTTGAAACAATTGAAGAACAACCTGCCGAAGAAGCTGAACCGGTTGTTGAAAAAGAAATCCTGGCACAGGAAGGTGTTGAAACTATTGAAGAACAGCCTGCTGAAGAAGCTGAACCTGTTGTGGCCGAAACAAAAACCATGGTTGAAGAATTGTTTCTTAATCCGGTATACTTTGCCTTTGATAAGTATTCTTTATCTGAAACAGGTAAGAATGAACTTAAAAAACTGGCAGAAGTCATGAAAAATCGCCCGGCATCCACCCTTAAACTTGTTGGTTATGCCGATGCCGTAGGTCCTGCTCCATATAACCTAACCCTTTCTGAAAAACGCGCTGTCACAGCCATGAAATTCCTTGTAAGCCTGGGTATCGAAGCCAGTCGCCTTTCTGCTGTCGGACTGGGTGAAACAAATTTTGCCGCCATCAACAAAAATCCTAACGGCACCGATAATCCTGAAGGACGAAGGCTTAACCGCAGGGTTGAATTCGAAATATTGGGCATCGGTTCTGATGAGTTGTTGATTAAAAGACCGGTTATACCGGAAAAACTAAGGTATAAAGAAAACTAACAACTGTTGTCTTATCAATATGTGTGATTGTCGGTTTTCATTTTGTTTCACAGTCTGACATGTCTCAAAATCAAATAATATGCGACAAATTCTCACCCTGGCCTGCTTCCTGTTTTTTATTGCTTCAGCTGTTTCCCAAACCAGTGAGGAAATAAAGGAGCATTTTGATGAAGCAGAATACTTTTTTAACCGCAAAGATTTTGAAGAAGCCGCCTATTATTATAAAAAGGTTCTGGCTCAATATCCTGACAACGCAAATTTTAATTTTAAGCTGGGAGAATGCTATCTGAACATCCCCGGAGCAGAGTCACAGGCCGTCCCTTATCTGGAAAAAGCTGTTGAAAGAACAATAGAGAAAAACAAGTATAAATCAAAATCATTTGAAGAAAAAAATGCGCCTTTACATGCCTATTTTTACCTTGGTAACGCATACAGGATCAACAATCAGCTCGATAAAGCACTTACAGCATATAACACTTTCATCAATTCTCCTTATTACTATGGAAACTATAATGAAACCATTGTCGAGAATGAGATAAAAGCCTGTGAGCGTGCAAAGATCATCCAGGACAGCCCTGTTAACCTTACCGAGGAATTGCTGCCCGAACCGGTAAACAGTGATGCGTCTGAAATTCGACCGGTTGTTTCGGGAAACGAAAAAACCATCGTTTTTATCAGAAAACTTAAATTTTATGATGCAATCCTGTTATGCAAAAAAGAAGGCGAAGAATGGAGCCAGCCTCTTAACCTCAACCCACTGGTTGGCTCAGACGGCGATTTTTATCCGGCTTTCCTGTCTCATGATGGCAAAGAACTCTATCTGATCAGAAACTTTTCAGAAAATGGTGACCTGTATGTCAGTTTCTTCAGGGAAAATACATGGACTAAAGCAGAAAAACTGCAGGGCCCTGTTAATACCAATGCCAATGAAGCATCTGCCTGCCTTTCAGAAGACGGACAATGGCTGTATTTCTCAAGTGACCGCATGGGCGGGAAAGGTGGGCTTGACATCTATGTTGCAAAACGAAAAGCAAAAAACGAGTGGGTAAAAATAAAAAATCTTGGAAAAACCATTAATTCGGAATTCGATGAAGACAGTCCATGCCTGACCAACCAGGGTAAAACATTATATTTCTGCTCGAAGGGCCATTACAGCATGGGCGGATTTGATCTTTTCTATGCCAACAAAGAGGGTAAGAAATGGTCAACTCCGGTTAATGCGGGTTATCCTGTTAATACCACGGCTGATAATAATAATATGACAGTTATGCAGGGAGGAAAGATCATTTATCTCTCAAAGATCGATACAACAGGCAGCGAGAACGAAAACCTGTATAAATTAAAGATCTTGTCCTACCTGCCCCTTCCCCGATAATACCTTAAGCTATACTGAAAACAATACAAAAACTAAATCAACGCAACCGGTGCCCGATATAAATAAAATATATCCATCCATAAGTCTTAGGGCTTTGGAACCTGAAGACGTTGAAGTATTGTTCCGATGGGAAAATGATCCTGAAATATGGAAGGTCAGTAATACCATTGCGCCTTTTTCACGGTATACACTGGAAAAATATATCGAAAATTCCCATCTTGATATCTACCAGGTAAAACAATTAAGAATGATGATCGATGTTAAAGAATCGGCCAGGAAAAAAATACGACCTGTCGGAACCATAGATCTTTTTGATTTCGATGCGTTTCACAACCGCGCGGGCATAGGCATTTTAATAGGAGATAAATCTGACAGGAAAAAGGGTTATGCTTCTGAAGCCCTTGCACAATTCATCCGGTATACTTTCGATACGCTTCAATTGCATCAGCTTTATTGCAATATCGCAACTGATAATCATGAGAGCATAGGACTCTTTACCAGGAACGGTTTTATTATCTGCGGAGAAAAAAAAGACTGGCTCAAAACATTTAATGGATATAAAAATGAATATATCCTTCAACTCATTAATTCTTCTGATGCATTATACAGGTAAGATTACAGCAAGGCGATCAAACTGATAAAGGCCGGTAAAAACATATTCACAATTGCAGTTCATTAAAATATTGTGCCAAAATAAAACCGGCATTATATTAATATGCTGAATCATAATATTTTAACAAACAGAATAATGAACATAACCTTAAAAACACTACTTCTTTATTTCTGGTAATTAACAATTACACGATTTTTGCACTTTGAAAAATCTATTTTTTTTATATTTTTATATATTGGACTAATAACCTTATCCTTGAATAATCTTATTAAAGGCCGCAGAATCTGCAGGTTATTCATTTCTGTAGCAATCCTTAACCTGTTACTGACAGGTTCCGGCATAGCGCAAAATGAAGACAAAATACAAACCATTCTTGAGACATCCGATGTAAAGAAACTTGTTAAGGCTGATAAATATATAGATGATGCTGACAGGCTCATCGAAGAAGCAAATCAATTGTATCTCGAGACATTTTCAGTGCAGGGCGATTATAACCTTGATGAAAAAACCAAAGGTAAAAAAGTTGAAAAACTTGAAGAGCAGGCCCGGGGAAAAATAACCGAAGCCTCTGTATTTTACCAGAAAGGACATGAAATAAAGTATGGTGTATACAAAACCTATATTGAAAAATTCTGGTCAGATTATGAAGGAGATGGTTCGGCCTATGTAAACGCAAAACTTATTGAAGAACAATCTAATGACTTCTATTTTCAGGCATTGACAAACCGTACCGAAGCCAATAAAATGCCTGACGGCAATGAAAAAATTCAAAAGCTTAATCAGGCCACCGATCTTGAAAACCAGGCTATCGATAAACAGATTACCGCACTTGGCCTGTATTATGATATAGATCTCGAAGAAGCAACTGCTGAGGGATTACCGGCACCTGTTGATGAATATGAGCCCTATCAGGCGGAAACTCCGGTTGCAGAGCAGCCAGCGGAAATCTATCAACCTGATATTACCGGGCAGACTGAACTATCACAGCCTGATGAACACTATGAACCTGTTGTTGAAAAAGAGCCTGAAGCTGCAAAACCGGAGGTACAATATCAACCATATGCAACCGTACAACCCGAAACTGCAACATCAGACCAGGTTGTGATCAACCAGCAGATGATTGATATGTATAACCGTTATGTTATTTCGCAGGGCAGGCCCGAAGATTCAGTTCCCACCACAGGTTTTGCAAATGTCAGCGCTTTTGAGATCGAAAAGATCCTTGATCTGTGGAACGCTTTTCTCAGCCGGTCGGTCACAGAAGAAGCTCAACTCCCCCAACCAACTGCTGTTATTGACACAACAGCGCCTGTTTTTGCTGAAGAAACGGCTCCGGCATTGCCGGAAATTAAGCCGGAACAGCAGGAAATCACAGAAGAACAGGTTGCAATAGTTGACAATGAAAGGCAGGCACAGCAGATCCCGTCTGATGATAAAATTATCTACCGTGTGCAAGTCGCTGCCAACAAAACCGAGCTTAGCCAGGGCGCTCTTCAGCGTATTTATTATGGCAATAAATCTGTAGAGATGCTTGAAGAGAATGGCTGGTATAAGTATTCAGTCGGTGATTTTAACACCTATGCCGAAGCCAATAAATTCAGAAAATCCAGTGGCGTGAAGAATGCCTTTATTGTCGCATATCGCCAGGGTAAGCGTTTTATGCCGGGAATTTCTGAAAAAACCGATTTAACGGCTGAATCAATGGCACCCACCGGTGAAGGCAATATGCCGGCAGGCCTTATATTCCGTATCCAGGTTGCAGCAGCAAGAGCACAACTGACAAAAGAACAACTTACCAGAATATATGCCGGTGCGTATGCCGTTGAAGTCATAGAAGAAGACGGCTGGTACAAATACCAGCTCTTTGGCGTGCGCCTTTATTCCGATGCAATAAGGATTCTGAAAGATATACCGGTGAAAGGTGCTTTTATTTCCGCTTATGAAGACGGCAACCTCACTAACCTGTATAAGGCTGTAGTTAAGAACCGTACCCTTGAAAGGACAGTTATAAGCTCCGGCCGTAAAAATCTGCGTGAAATTGAATTTCATGTGCAGCTTGCTGCCTCAAAATTTCCCATTAAACAAGATGATTTTTCACAATTGTATTCAGGGTCCGAACCTGTGGCCCTGGTTATTGAAGATGGATGGTACAAATACCGTATCAAAGCAGGCAATTCTTATAACCTGGCAAAACAAATTAAAGCCGGATGCGGCGTTGAAAAAGCATTTATCGTTTCCTATAAACAAGCCCGGAAAATTAATCTGTATGAAGCAATTCGTAATGTCAATCCATAGAAAAACAGAGTATAACCATTAATAAAAAGGCTATGAAAATGAGTGTTAATCGAATCATCAGAATCAATGCACGAATATTGCTGATTATCGGCATTGTTTTTTCATCCTGCATTTCACAGAATAAGGTCAAACTGATTCAGGAAAGAACCACGAAGACACCAACCACCGATTTCCCTAATTCCAAGGTTACAACTTACAGACTCCAGACAGGTGATCACCTGTACATAGAGGTGTACAGTGTTGATCCTAAAACCAGCAAGTTTTTCCAGACTGATTTTCCCGACCTTATGAATCCCACTTATCTCTATCTGAAGTCATATTCAGTTGACGAGTTCGGATTTATCAACTTTTCCTTTATCGACAAAATGTATGTTAAAGGATTAACGGTGGTTGAGGTCAAAGACCTCCTGCAAAAAACCCTTAACGATTATTTCAAGGAATCAACCGTGGTGATCAAGCTGGTGAATTTTGAAGTATCGGTTATAGGTGAGGTCAATGATCCCGGCAGTTTTACCATTTACCGTGACCAGATCAACATCTTCCAGGCCATCGGTCTTGCCGGCGGATTTAAAGATTTCGGCAACCCGAAAAAGGTTAAACTGGTCAGACAGGTGCCCACAGGATCAAACCTTGTTGAACTCGACCTGTCGGACAATAAAATACTGGAATCCCAATATTTTTATATGCAACCAAATGATGTTCTTTATATTGAACCGCTGAATGCCAAATCAGTTGCATATCAACGATTCCCATACGAACTGCTGCTTGTAATTATTTCTACAGCAACACTTGTTTATAGTGTTTTTATTGAATAGTTTTGCCCATAAGTTGTATGCTCATGCCAGGCAACATCCGGTTCAATAAAACATTTTTCCGATGGATGAAAGGTTTTACCAGCTCGACGAGGATGAAACAATTGATATTAAATCATTTGTCATCAAATGCCTTCATAGCTGGCCTTATTTTATCATCATACTGGTCATTGCCTTAATTATAGCCTTTTTTATTAATGAGTTCACATCGCCTGTCTACAGAGTCAAAACATGGGTATTAATTCGCGATGAGGAGAATCCCCTTGATCCGCAAAAGTTTGTCGGTTCATCATTGTATGGTAATCCTTACAAGCTTGAGAACGAAATTGGCATACTGAAATCAAAGCAGTTAACTGAAAAGACCATCAATGAATTAGATTTTCTGGTTTCTTATCATCAGGTTGAACGATTTAAATCAACGGCCTTATACAGGAACAGCCCGTTTATTGTACACTCCGACACCTTATTTCAGCAGCCTGTCAATGTTGCCTTTCATCTTCATTTTATTGCTGATACTCTTATGATCGTGGAATCAGAAGCTGAAAACGTAACTTTATACGATTATGTAAATCCCCGTAATTCATCTTATTTACAATACTTTCAATTCTATGACACATTGTCATTCGGACAGTTTGCCGGGAACCGGTATTGCCGGTTCATGATACTGCCCAATTTCAATGAATTGTACCGCATCGGAGAACATAAAAATTATTCATTTCAGTTTAACAGTGTGGGTCAGCTTGTAAAGCAGTTCAGGAATGTTGATATTACTTCATCAAAGAGTTCATCAATTCTTGAGATCTCACTCAAATGTTCTAATGTTGAACAGGGTGTAGACTATCTTAACAGGCTCACATCACTTTACCTTCAAAAGGGTATAGAAAGAGATGACAGAATTGCCACCACCACCCTTGCATTTATTGACGCGCAACTTGAAGATATTTCCGATTCATTAAGGTTTTCAGAAGACAGATTACAACGATTCAAAACTTCAAAAAAATTAATGAATCCCGATTTTCAGGTTCAACAGGTTTACCAGCAGATGGAAAACCTGCAAAACCAAAAAGCTCATCTTGTGGTTAAGTCAAAATATTACAATTACCTTAAAGAATATCTTGAGAACAATACCAACATCAATGAATTAATTGCACCTTCTTCAATGGACATCAATGATCCGTTGCTGAACAGTTTAATCATGGAACTCTCAAAACTGTCATCTGAGCGAACCGAGATGTCATTTAACACCATAAGGGATAATCCCTATTTAAGTTCACTGGAATCAAAAATAGAGGATATCAGGGCTAAACTTCTTGAAAATGTGGAGAATATAATAAAATCGTCTGCCATCTCTTTGCAGGAAATGAATACCAGAATTGCAGCCATTGAAAGTACCATCCACAAATTACCAAAAGATCAGCGGGAGTATTTTGTCATTGAACGTAAGTTTAAATTCAATGATGCCATTTACACATATCTGCTCACAAAGCGTTCAGAAGTGCAGATATCCAAGGCATCCAATCTGCCTTCAAACGAAATTCTTGATCCGGCTGCGTATGACGATTACACGCTGATAAGCCCCAATAAACGGTTGAATTATATCATTGCATTGCTGCTGGGTTTGTTCGTGCCTGTTACGTTCATATACATAAAAGACTTCTTCAGAAATAAAATTGGTGACAAAAAAGATATTCAGGAAGTTACTGATGCTCCTGTCCTGGGCCATATTATTCACAATAATTATAAGACCACTACAGTCGTCAGAGATAATCCAATGTCCTTGATAGCTGAATCTTTCAGGTCATTGCGCACAAATTTTCAGTTTATCGCCGATGAAGCTGAGAAAAATATCGTACTGATCACATCGGTTATTACCGGTGAAGGAAAAAGTTTTACAGCTGTTAACCTGGGGACTGTTTTCGCACAAAATCAAAAGAAAGTCGTGGTCATTGATTTTGACCTCCGGAAATCAAAAATGGACCAGTATCTGGGCATTGAAACAAATGAAGGTTTAAGCAATTTTCTGAGCAACCGTGCAGATCTTAATGCCATAATCTACCCATCGGGTATCGAAAACCTTGATATCATTCCCTCCGGATCTATACCCCCTAACCCCACAGAGCTTATTTCATCTGACAAAACCGCTGATCTGTTTTCCAGGCTTAAACTCACCTATGATATCATCTTTATTGACTCCCCTCCTATCGGGTTGGTTTCAGATGCTTTGTTGCTGCTAAAATATGCCAATGTCAGAATGCTGATCCTAAGGCATAATTACACCCCCAGAAACCTGTTTTCCAATATTATGGAAGATCTGACACAACGTCATGTTAAAAATATCAACCTTATAGTCAATGATCTGAAAAGAAACATGAACGGATATGGGTACGGATATGGCTATGCTTATGGCTACGGATATGGCAACGATGATCAGAAAAAATCAACAGGTAAACGTCTGGCCCAACTATTTACGAGCAATTAACCTGTAAGTAAATCATATGATGGAATGTCATGAAGGAATTCAAAGCCATGATTTTCCGTATTGACCTTGCAGCAAAAATGTTTGTTTCCGTTGGTTATGAGCAGATAAGGGGCATTAAACTGCTGATTATAACGACTTGCCTGATCAAATACCTGCTGGCCAATCTCAATTGACGGCGCTTTGCATTCAGCCACCAGCAATGGATTTCCCTGACGGTCGTATACAATAAAATCACACCGGCGGACCATCCGGTTATGAACATGCTTTTTTTCAATAGAAAACAATGTAAGAGGGAAATGGCGATCGACGATCAGAAATTTTATCATATGCTGTCTTACCCATTCTTCGGGTGTTAAGACGACAAATCTCCGTCTGATTTCATCAAAAATATATTTTTTACTGTTAACTTCCTTTATCCTGAAAAAATATGTTGGTAAATTTAAGGCCTCCATGTGGAGCAATTATGATTATGTTGAAAAGTTGACTTAAAGTTTACAGTTCACACTTCGCGGCATTTTCTCTGAATAAGTATGATATGGTGATCTGATAACTGTGAACTTTTATTTGGTCCTGATTCCTGGTTCCTGATTCTATTCACTAAAGATAATTAAAATACAACTGCAGTAAACCATTTCACGATGAAATACGAGCAAATTTTTTCGGAATTGAAAAACGGTCGTTACAGTCCTTTATATTTTTTTATGGGAGAAGAGCCATATTTCATTGACCGCCTGACAGATTATATAGCAGAAAATGTTCTGACCGAAACCGAAAAAACTTTTAATCAAATGATCCTGTATGGAAAAGATACTGATATTAAAAACATCATCAATACGGCCCGGCGTTTCCCCATGATGGCACAACATCAGGTCATCATTGTAAAAGAGGCTCAGCACGTAAAAAACATCGAAGAATTACAGCATTATATCCATCAGCCACTTGCATCAACCATACTGGTGATCAATTACAAATATAAAAAGATCGATAAACGCACCCGTTTTTTCAAGTTACTGGATGAAAAGGCAGTTGTATTCGAATCAATGAAAATACAGGACTATAAGATGCCTTCATGGATTACAGCTTATCTCCAACAAAAAAAAATTAAGATCGAGCCTAAAGCTTCTTCCATGTTAACAGATTACCTTGGCAATGATATTGGTAAAATTGTTAATGAACTTGAAAAACTTCTGTTGGTTATGCCGCAGGGATCCGGCAATATAACAGCCCTGCAGGTAGAACAGAACATAGGAATCAGTAAGGATTATAATACATTTGAACTCAACAATGCCATGATGGCAAAAGATGTTCTTAAGGCCAACCGTATCATAGATTATTTTGCGAAAAACCCGAAAAATAACCCGATGGTTTTAACCCTGTCTTCCCTTTTTTATCTTTTTAGCAAAGTATTGCTTTTGCACAGCATAAAAGATAAATCACAGGATAATCTGACCAAAGCCCTGGGTATAAAACCCTTTTTTTTACGGGAGTATCAAATGGCCGCAAGAAACTATTCAATGAATAAAGTAATCAGTATCATAGGTTTACTGAGAGAATATGATCTGAAAACAAAGGGAGCAGGCAGTATGGCATCAGAAAGTGAATTGCTGAAAGAACTGACATTTAAAATCATTCATTAGGCTTTTTTATTGCGTGCATCGTATATTTGCACCATGTAAAATTCATTTATAATGACATATATCTTAATTGCTTTTACGGTCATCATTACCATCACAGCCTTTCGCAGGGAAGAGTGGTTTTCAAGGCTTCAGTTCAACGCTTACCAGGTATACCACCGCAAAGAGATATACCGGCTGCTGACCCATGGATTCCTTCATGCCAGCTGGATGCACCTTATCGTGAATATGATCGTATTATTCTTTTTCGGACCTTATGTTGAAGAATACCTGAAACAGATCCTGCCCGGAAACATGCCGGGCTTAAGCCGGATTGTCTATTTTCTTTTTTATTTTGCGGCCATAATCGTTTCTTCACTGCTAAGCTTATACAAACAAAAAGACAATGCATGGTACAATGCTGTAGGTGCATCAGGTGCTGTTTCGGCAGTACTTTTCTTTTTCATCTTTTTCAGACCCTGGGAAATGCTTTATTTTTACGGGATTATTCCAATCCCGGGAATTATCATGGGTGTTTTGTACCTGATTTATTCTTATTATATGAGCAGAAGAGGTATAGACAACATCAACCATGACGCCCATTTCATAGGCGCTGTATTTGGATTTATCTTTCCGCTGTTCATTGACGCAAGACTGATATTATATTTCCTAAACCAGTTAAAATCAATATAAAACAGGCAATATATGACCATTTCCGGGGGAAAGTATATTTGTTATAACGGAGACTTCATCAATGCTGCAGACAAGATCATTTCACCCAATAACCGGTCATTCCGATATGGCGATGCCCTGTTTGAAAGCATCCGCGCCTGTGGTACCGAAGCTCAATTCCTTGATCTGCATCTCAACAGGCTTAAGCATAGTATGCAATGGCTGAAAATGACTATCCCGGCTTATTTTACCTCTGAAAACCTATCACTTCTGATCACAAAACTCCTGAATAAGAACCGTATCTTCGGGGGTGCACGCATAAGATTGACTGTCATTCGAAATCCGGGGGGATTATATGCCCCTGAAGATAATACTGTTTCATTTGTGCTTGAATCAGAAACCCTTGAATCGGATCATTATAGTCTTAATCCTCATGGATTGATAATTGACCTGTATACCGAAATGCCCAAACCTGTTTACAGACTATCGTCTGTCAAAAGTACCAGTGCCTTGTTTCATGTATTGGCAGGAATTTATAAAACTGAAAACAAACTGGATGATTGTATACTGGTTAATACAAAAGGCCATCTTGTTGAATCAATAAGTTCGAATATATTTATTCTAAGGGAAGGACATGTATTCACGCCCGGAACTGAAGAAGGCTGTCTTCCGGGCATTATGCGTCAGGTCATCATCTCCTGTTTCCGGACGAATAACCAAAAATTCAGTGATAATATACCATTGATGGTATCCGATCTGCTTTCTGCCGATGAAGTATTCTTCACCAATGCCATTGCAGGTATCCGGTGGGTGGGAGCATTTCGTAAAAAAAGGTATTACAGGGATTTCTCACAGAAACTTATACAGCAACTTAATCAAAAGGCTTTCGGACAACAATAGCGGAATATCAGTTCATCTGCGGATTTTCAGGAAAATTAGACCACATCTGATATTTTTGCCCCATCCTGTTAAGGGTTTTATTCCAGAAATGCTTGTTCATAGGACTCATAATCTCCTGTGGATTCAGTTCTGTAACAATCCATGCATTCTCAGCCAGCTCGCCGTCAAGCTGGTGAGCACTCCATCCTGAGTATCCGAGGAAAAAACGTATATTACCCGGCACCAGATTACCCGACTCAAGTAAACGTTTAACTATTTCAAAATCACCTGCCCAGTAAATGTTTTCAAATACCTTCACACTGTTGGGAATAATGTCACCCAGTGTGTGTATATAATGGAGCGTATTGGTTTGCACAGGGCCACCAAGTGAAACCATGGCACCGGTTTCGGGAAAATCAGCAATAACTTCGTTAATCTTCAGATTAACAGGTTTATTTAAAACAAATCCCACAGTCCCCTCTTCGGAATGCTCAGTGATTAAAACGATTGACCGTTTGAAGTAATTATCCAGCAGGAAAGGCTCAGAAATCAGAATCCTTCCTTTCTGCGGTGCAAGATTCTGATCGGTACCGAAAAAATCATAATTGATTTGCATAATGCTGAATTTTTATACAGTAGTACAAAAACCATTCCATGACAAAATCAAAGTTAGTAAAAACAAAAACTATTGTGAAATAAATAATGAGCCTGATGCGAAAAGAATAAAATTTCATAATGGCTGAAAATCAGACTGATTCTGCTTTGTGACCCATACGGATTTTTATACGAAAATTAAGTTGTGTCAGGAAAAGACCGCCAATAACGACCACAATACCAGAAAGCTTAAAAAAAGTAAACCTGTCCTTTAAAACAAAATATGAAAATACAGCAGTAAATACCGGGATCAGGTTGGGAAAAACCGATGCCCTGGCAACACCCAATTGCTTTATGGAATAAGTAAAAAAAACAAAAGCCAGGGCAGAACCGAACAGAGCCAGTTCAAACAGCGGAATAATCACCTGCATGGTCCATTTTATTTGCATAACATGATCCCATTCAAAAAAAACAACCAGGGGTACAAAATAGAGTAATCCGATGAAATTCTGCCAGCTGACAATTGAAAATGAATTATACGAGAAAGTTAACCTTTTCACCAGTACAGAATACCCGACAGCTGAAAAAACAGCAACAAACATAAGCAAGACACCCCATACAGTTGTGCCGGAAAATCCACTTTCACCGGTAATCACAATGGAAATGCCTATTATAGAAATAACAATCCCTGTGAAATTAAGCAGCGTAAAGCGTTCATGAAAAAAGATCAGGGCTGCAATGGGTGTAAAAAATGGCACTGTGGCAATAATAACCGATGCAAGTGTTGAAGAGATCATTTTAATACCGAAGCTCTCCCCTACAAAATAAAGAAATGGTTCAAAAAAGGCCAGAAACATGAAAACAGGCAGATCCTTACGATTGATCCGCTGCAACTTCCCTGCAAAAAAAGAAAAAACGAGAAGTACAGGGGTGGCAATCAACAATCGCAGAAACACCATTGACAGAGGGCGCAGAACAACATACACCTGCTTGTACCAAATATAAGTCATGCCCCAGAACATCATAGCCAATATAACGGCTGTATAAACAATAAAACGTTGCTTATTACTCATGGCATGCTTTTTGTGCTACATATTGGTTTTAAAAGAAAAGAATTATAACGGATAAAGAACTGACAAATATATCAGAAGAAAAACATCTGAACAAAAAGCCCCGGCAGGTATTGAATTCCTGTAAGGTCTCTGGTTCAATACAACTGATAAATGTATGCATTTTATGGTGGTGTTTGTTGACTATTATCTGAATTATTTTCAGAACAAAATTTTGATTTCCGGTAAAAAATTCTTAATTTGAGAATAATTATTTCGGAATCAGGTTTATATAGAATTTCCACTGGTAAGTATGCAACAAAAATGGTTTTTTTTTGTTATTGTTAAACAGAAGGTAATTATAACAAGCAGGAGGATAAGATGAGGCAGTTAAAGATCACAAAATCAATCACAAACAGGAACAGCGATTCGTTGGAGAAGTACCTGCACGATATTGGTAAGGAAGAACTTATTACACCGGAAGAAGAAGTTGAACTTGCCAAACGCATTAAAATGGGCGATCAGGAGGCTCTTGAGAAACTTACCAAGGCCAACCTGCGGTTTGTTGTTTCCGTAGCCAAACAGTATCAGCACCAGGGTCTCAGTTTACCTGACCTTATCAATGAGGGCAATCTTGGTCTGATTAAGGCTGCAAAGAAATTTGACGAAACCAAGGGATTCAAATTCATATCTTATGCAGTATGGTGGATCCGTCAATGCATTTTACAGGCGCTTGCTGAACAGTCGAGAATTGTTCGCCTGCCCCTTAACAAAATAGGGGCTTTAAACAAAATCAATAAAGCTTTTTCACAGCTTGAACAACAGCACGAACGCGAACCATCTCCTGACGAGGTAGCATCTATGCTAGAACTCCCGGAAGAAAAGGTGTCCAACACACTCGAACTATCCGGCAGGCATCTCTCTGTTGATGCACCTTTCCAGGATGGAGAAGATAACAGCCTGCTTGATGTACTGCCAAGCGCCGATACTCCCACCACCGACAGCAAGCTCCTTGAAGAATCGCTTATGGTGGAAATAGAAAGAACCCTCAATACTCTGCCTGATAAGGAAAGCAGCGTAATAAGGGCATTCTATGGCATCGGCACAAAACCCTTATCCCTCGAGGAAATAGGGCAGTCGATAGGCATTTCAAGGGAAAGAACACGACAGATCAAGGAAAAAGCCATCAAACATCTGAGGCAGAAGACAAAAAATAAGCTGTTAAAAGCCTATCTGGGATAAACAACCAAATGTCAGACATCCTCACAGGCGTCTGACATTTTTTTATTTCTTCAAAATCCTGTGGCAGAACTTCCTGATCTTTTCCTCCGGGTCACCTACTCCATGCAATGCTTTCACAAAGGCACTCCCAATAATTGCCCCCTGAGCATAACGGCAGGCAACAGAAAAGGTGTCATGTGAAGAGATACCAAAGCCAATCAGCCTCGGATTTCTTAATTTCATATTATCTATTCGCTCAAAATAATCGATCTGGGCAGTAGAAAAACCTTTCCTGACACCGGTCGTGGAAGAAGCCGATACCATATATATAAAACCATTGCTTACCTTATCAATAAGACGTATGCGGTTTTCAGCCGTCTGAGGTGAGATAAGGAATACAAATTTTAAGTGATATTTTGCAAAAACACTTTTATATTCTTCCAGATACAGGTCCAGCGGCAAATCGGGCAATATAACGCCATCAATACCCGCTTCGCTGCATCTGAGGCAGAAATTTTCCATGCCAAACTGCATAACAGGATTCAGATAACCCATCATGATCAAAGGAATCGTAACCTCTTTACGCAGGTCTATAAGCTGTTCAAAAAGCAGATTGAGTGTCATCCCGTTTTTTAATGCCCTGTCACTGCTTTTTTGAATAACAGGACCGTCAGCCATGGGATCGGAAAAAGGAATACCGATTTCTATCATATCTGCACCTGCTTTAGCCAACGCTTTAATAATAAAAGCTGTTGAATCGAGCAACGGGTAACCTGCTGTACAATAAACTGACAATATGTTCCCTTGTTTTTGCTGAAAAAGTTTGTTAATACGATTCATTATTATTTGTTGATTTGTTGACCTGCCTGCCGGCAGGCAGGTTTGTTGATTTGCTGGCCTGCCTGCCGTCAGGTTGTCAGTCTTATGGTTACAATTCTAAATCCTTCCATCTTCGATCTTCCTTCTTCGATCTTTAATCTTTAATTTCCTCCATATACTTTATATAAGTTGCCATATCTTTATCTCCCCTGCCCGAAAGATTTATGATCACCACATCCTCCGGTTTAAATGTATATTTATCAAGAAATGCAAGAGCATGAGCCGATTCAAGAGCCGGAATAATGCCTTCGAGTCTGGTCAGCCGATATGCTGCTGTCAGGGCTTCCTCATCGGTAGCATTTTCAAAAACTGCCCGTCCGATCTTATACAGATATGAATGTATCGGGCCGATTCCAGGATAATCGAGTCCGGCTGATAGTGAATACGGCTCAATGATCTGTCCGTCATCAGTTTGCATAAGCATGCTTCTGCAACCATGCAGAATACCGGGCCTTCCGGTAACCATTGTGGCAGCAGATTCACCACTGTCAATACCCTTGCCGCCTGCCTCAACAGCGATCAGTTTAACATCTTCATTATCCAGATAATGATAGAATGCCCCTGCAGCATTGCTTCCACCACCAACACAGGCAATGATATAATCAGGGTTTTCATTTCCTGTCTGCTCTTTCAACTGCCACCTGATCTCTTCGCTGATGATTGACTGCAGGCGTGTTACCAGATCAGGATATGGATGAGGGCCAACGACTGATCCGATGATATAATGTGTATCCACAGGATTGTTGATCCAGTCTCTTATAGCTTCATTTGTAGCATCTTTAAGTGTCATATTGCCACTGTAAACAGGGACAACTTCAGCTCCAAGCATTTTCATCCGCAACACATTGGGCGCCTGACGTTCAACATCGAGCTTCCCCATGTAAACAACACATTTTAAACCCATCAACGCACATACCGTAGCCGTGGCAACGCCATGCTGTCCTGCACCTGTTTCAGCAATGATCCTTGTTTTTCCCAGCCTGCGTGCAATGATGATCTGTCCGATTGTATTGTTGATCTTATGAGCACCTGTATGCGTTAAATCCTCCCTTTTAAGATAGACCTGCGTTTTATAATAGTCTGATAATCTTTTGGCATAATATAATGGTGTTGGCCGGCCGACATAGTCCTTCAACAACTTTCTGAACTCCTGCTGAAAGTCATTATCCTTTAGTATTGTAAGATAATGATGCTGCAGTTCCCTGACATTCGGATATAACATTTCGGGAATAAATGCGCCTCCGTATTCACCATAAAAGCCTTTTTTGTTTACCTCATAATTCATGAATTATATGTTTTTAATTGTTTTAATAAATTCGTTTACCTTAAAAACATCTTTCATACCCGGACTAATCTCAAATCCACTGTTGATATCAACACCAATCAGGGCAGAATGCTTCAGGGCAGTAATCTGAGCTGTGTCTTCAGGATTTATGCCTCCACTCAGAAGAAATGGTTTAACGCCACCATAACCCTGCAATATATCCCAATTGAATTTGTCGCCACTGCCCCCGTACAGTTCTGTTCTGGTATCAAACAGAAAATAATCACAATAGGGCAAAAAAGACTCAGTCATCTGAAAATCAGTTTTCTCATCAACCCTGAAAGATTTGATAATGCTTATTCTTCTTGACTTTAACGAAGCAACATAGGAAGGATCCTCTTCGCCGTGAAGCTGCACATAATCAAGACCATAACGTTCAACCCGCTTTAACAGGATTTCCTGATCTTCATTCACAAACACTCCGACTTTATTGATATAAGGTGGCACATGCCGCAACAACCGGGGATCAAAACTATCCCCCACATAACGCCGGGACTGAGGATAAAAGATAAAGCCTATGAAATCAGGCTTACAGGCGATTATTTCACGAATGTTTTCACGGTTTTTCAAACCGCATACTTTTACTTTCATCAGATCTGTATTAGTTTTTTTATAAAAGATGAGAATGCAGTGGCCGGGTCAGGTTCCTGCATGAATTTCTCACCAATCAGAAAACCATTATAACCACAAGCTTTCAATTGTTTTATCACCAGGGGTGAATGGATGCCGCTTTCTGTAATTTTCAGGAAATCGTGTGGGATGAGAGGTGCAATTTCAACCGAACGGTTTGTATCAACTGAAAAATTCCGCAGATCACGGTTATTAATACCAATAACCGCTATTTGTTCATTAACCATCTCAAGTTCAACAGCTTCATGTATTTCCAGAATGACCTGCAGCTCTATAGAACGGGCCAGAGCCGCCAGTTGCTTTATCCTGGCCTTATCCAGCGCCGCAGCAATTAAAAGAATAACATCGGCTCCCATGGCCCTGGACTCCTCCACCTGGTACCCGCTGATGATAAAATCCTTTCTCAGAATGGGAATAGGATTGATTTCGCGGGCACGGATCAGGTCTTCATCTGTACCACCAAAAAATTCATTGTCGGTGAGGACTGAGAGAGCGGAAGCCCCTGCACGGAAATAACCCGTTGTGACTTCTTCAATGGTTGCCTGATCGTTAATAATACCCTTCGACGGAGATTTCCGTTTAAATTCAGCGATAATTCCGGTACTTTCTTTATCCAGCAGAGCCCTTTCAAGAGAAACCGTCTTCCTCATGTATGCGGGCTTCTTCCTCAACTGCTCCAGGGGTGTTCTTTCCATCCTTACCGCCAGTTCACGTTTTTTATGTTCTATTATCCTGTCAAGTATTGTCATGACTGCATTGTAATGAGTTTTTTAAACGTTTCATATGCTTTTCCGCTTTCCAAAGAATGCCTGGCCAGATCAACGCACTCATTTAATGATTTGCCGGGAAAATAACATTGCAGGGCCAGTGCGCTGTTTGCAATCACCACCATTTGCTGCGCCCCAGTACCCTTACCCTCAAGAATTTTGCTGAAGATTTCTGCTGCCTTTTCAATGGTTTCACCATTCTTCAGGTCTGTGTTTCTCACATGACTGAAACCAAGGGCTTCGGGTGAAGCAATCTGTTCAACACCATTGAAAATCACCTTCACATCATCTGTAAGAGAAACCTCATCATATCCGTCAAGACTGTGCACGATCATAAATTGCTTTCCCGATCGCTGGTAAAGATAATTATATAATCTTGCCAGTTCGAGGCTAAACACACCTACAAATTGCTTTTGCGGAAAGCTGGGATTAATCATTGGCCCGAGAATATTTATAAATGTTTTGATTTTCAATGCCTTTCTAACAGGCACCACGTTTTTCATGGCAGGATTAAAAAGAGGAGCATGCAAAAAACAGACTCCGGTTTTCTCCATTTCACGTTTTAACTTACCGGGATCAGCAGAAAACCTGTAGCCGAAATATTCCATAATATTCGATGATCCACAGATGGAAGAAACACCGTAATTTCCATGCTTTGCCACCGAAGCGCCGGCGCCCGCTAACACAAAAGTGGTCAGTGTGGAAATATTAAATGTGTCCTTATTATCCCCGCCGGTTCCGCAAACATCAATTGTATCAAAGTCCGAAAGATCAATTCTGGTGCAAAGGTTGAGCAATGCATCCCTAAAGCCGCTGAGCTCATCAACGGTTATGCTCCGCATAAGATAGACGGTAAGAAAAGCAGCAATTTCAGCATCGCTGTAATTACCTTTGGCAATATTGGTCAGCACTTCTTCAGCTTCAGTGCGTGATAGCGTTTTATGCTCGAATAAATAATTCAGAATTTTTCGCATGGGTTAATGTATTTAAAATCGGTTTATTACTGAATTTATAACAGATATGGGATATTAAATATCAAGCCAGTTCTTCATAATGTCGAGACCCCTTTCTGTCAGTACGGATTCCGGATGATACTGTACTCCTCTGACATCGTATTGCTTATGGCTTATGCCCATGATGAGTCCTTTATCATCAACACAGGTGACATCAAGGCATTCGGGCAGATTACCCGGATTGATGATCCAGGAATGATATCGTCCGGCTTCAAACTCCCGCGGTATTCCCTTATATAACAGATCATCGGTTCTGGTAATGTTAACACGACCGGCTACACCGTGATAGACCTTGTTTAGATTGATCAGCGAGCCGCCAAATGCCTCTCCAATAGCCTGATGGCCAAGACAAACACCCAGAATGCTTTTAACCGGTGCGTAATGGCGGATCAGATCGAGACAGATGCCGGCCTCAACCGGAATACCCGGTCCGGGTGACAAAAGGATCTTATCATATTCCGCAACATCTTCAAGCAACAGCTCATCATTACGGAAAACTTTCAACGGATCATTTGTAAGCATACCGAGATAATGAACAAGGTTGTATGTAAAAGAATCATAGTTGTCAATGACCAGTATTTTTTTCATAAGTCTTTTGTTAATGTATTAGCGTATTTCGGTTGCCATTTCAATAGCCTTTTTCAAGGCCCCTAATTTATTATTCACTTCCTGCAGCTCACTTTCTTCCCTTGACACAGCAACAATACCTGCCCCGGCCTGATAATACAGATGGTTGTTCTTACTCAGGAAAGTCCTTATAAGGATAGCATGATTGAGGTTGCCGTTGAAGTCGAGAAAACCGATGGCGCCACCGTAAAAGCCACGGAATTGGTTTTCGAACTCATCAATCAATTGCATAGCCTTATACTTCGGTGCGCCCGAAAGGGTTCCGGCAGGAAAAGTGGCTGTCATCATATCAACCATATCGGCATCTTTATTAAGTTCCCCAGAGACAGTGGAAACCATATGCAGTACATGTGAATAATACTGAATTTCGCGGTAGCTGTCAACTTTCACGTTACCCGAATGACGGCTAAGATCATTTCTGGCCAGGTCGACCAGCATAACATGTTCGGCATTCTCTTTCAAATCGGTCGATAGTTGCTGAGCCAGCAATTTGTCTTTCTCATCATCGCCGGTTCGTCTGAATGTGCCGGCGATCGGATTTATTATTGCCCTTCTTTGTTGGATTTTTAGTTGTGCTTCCGGTGAAGAACCAAATATTTTATAATTGCCATAATCAAAGAAAAACAAATAGGGTGAAGGATTAATGGAGCGCAAAGCCCGGTATACATTAAATTCATCTCCTGAAAAACGCTGTGAGTACTGGCGCGAAAGTACAATCTGGAATACATCACCACGGTAACAATGCTCCTTTCCGCGGGTTACCATTTTCATATATTCCTCATCGGTGATGTTGGAATGCTCGTCTCCTTCAGGATGAAACGGATAAGATGCAAAGTTCCTGCTTCCAAGCAGTGATGCAATCTTTTCACACTCACTGAATTCACCATCAAACTGGTTCTCGATGATGTACAACACATTCTGAAAGTGGTTGATTGCAATAATATAGCTGTAAAAACCATAACAGATCTCCGGAATTTTGCATTCTTCCCTGACAGGGGCCTTTAAAGAAATCTTTTCAAAATAACGAACCGCATCATAGCTTGTATAACCAAAGAAACCATTGACCGGTATTTTATCTTCCGTTGCTGACGGTTTAAAACAAGACATAAATTCTTTAAACCGTTTTTCAAATGAATCAAGCTGACCCCCGGACGAAGATCCATCAGGATAAGCAGCTGTATACTCACCTTTGTCAACTATAAAAGTGGCAACGGGTTTAAGGCATATAAAGGAATAGCTATTCTCATTACCGTGATAATCAGAGCTTTCCAGTAATATGCTGTTGGGATAAATGTCCCTGATCTTTAGAAAGATACTCACCGGCGTTATTGTATCTGCCAGGAGGCGCTTTGAGGTTGTTCGGAAGGTAAATGTCTTCATCATTTAGTGTATTTTATAGAGTACTTATATACAGTCCGGTCAAAAGGCTCCTGAAAGCTGAGCCTCATTAAAAACACAAGCGGCCTACCGTGAGTACGATAGGCCGCTTCTATTTGTATTATACAATAGTGTCAGGGTCTCACGGTTTTATGAGAAAACAGCTTAACCACCACCACCATGTTGTATAAAATATCTTCACTTTTTTATCTCTTATGCATGCAAATATACGCGATGAAATGAAAAAAACAAATAATCAGGCTGCTTTTAATCTTTGAAGGTTCACTTTTTCAATCTTTGCCCGGGCATAATCTGCTGTAATATTAATTTCGCTTTCATCTCCTGAAGGCAGTTCAAACATAGCATCAATCATAATGGCTTCACAAATGGAACGCAATCCACGGGCTCCGAGTTTAAACTCAATGGCTTTATCAACAATATAATTCAGTGATCCTTCCTCAAAGTTCAGCTTTATACCGTCGAGCTCAAAAAGTCTGATATACTGTTTGATAATAGCATTTTTTGGTTCTGTAAGAATGCTGCGTAAGGCTTTCCGGTCTAACGGATGCAGATAGGTTAACATGGGCAGACGGCCGATTATTTCGGGGATCATCCCATAAGCACGGAGGTCCTGTGGTGCAATATATTGCATGAGGTTATTCCTGTCAATGATATCAGACTTCCGAACAGCATTATACCCAACAACTGTTGTGTTGAGGCGTTGTGCAATTTTTCTTTCAATACCTTCAAAAGCCCCGCCGCAAATAAAGAGTATATTGCGGGTATCCACAGGTATCATTTTCTGATCGGGATGTTTGCGGCCTCCCTGAGGCGGCACATTAACAACCGATCCTTCCAGGAGCTTCAGTAAACCTTGTTGTACACCTTCTCCTGATACATCACGTGTAATTGAAGGATTATCGCCTTTACGCGCAATTTTATCAATTTCATCAATGAATACAATGCCCTTTTCAGCTGCTTCAAGGTTATAATCGGCCACCTGAAGCAGACGTGTAAGAATGCTCTCTATATCTTCACCAACATAGCCGGCTTCGGTAAGGACCGTTGCATCCACTATGGTAAAAGGCACATGCAGTAACTTGGCTATTGTTCTTGCCAACAGAGTCTTACCTGTACCCGTTTCTCCCACAAGGATAATGTTTGCCTTTTCAATCTCAACATCATCTGTGTCTTTCCGGTTGGCCTGCAATAACCGTTTATAATGATTATAAACAGCAACAGAAATGATCTTTTTCGCTTCTTCCTGACCAATAACATAAAGATCAAGAAATTTTTTTATCTCCTTTGGCTTAAGCAGCTTAATTGAATTAAGATCAAAAGGATGAGTCTTTTTCAACTCTTCCTGCACTATTTCATAAGCCTGTTCCACACAGCTGTCGCATATATGTCCCGAAATGCCAGCTATCAGCAGATTGGTCTCCCTCTTGTCACGCCCGCAAAAAGAACATTTGTCCATCGATATAACCTATTTATTTACTTATTTTTAACGTAAGCCGTTCAACAAAGTTACTATACCTGTTTTAAATAATCACTATTTCTTTTTAGTTCTTTCCAACACTTCATCAATCATTCCATATTCCCTGGCTTCATTAGCGGTCATCCAGTAATCGCGATCAGAATCCTTTTCAACTTTTTCAACCGGTTTACCGGTATGAAGAGAGATGATATTGTACAGTTCCGTTCTTAGCTTCAGTATCTCACGGGTAGTGATTTCAATATCGGTAGCGGGGCCCTGGACACCACCGGCAGGGTGGTGTATCATAATCCGCGAGTGCTTAAGTGCCGACCTTTTCCCTTTTTCTCCTGCACACAGCAGCACTGCACCCATCGAAGCGGCCATACCTGTGCAAATTGTGGCCACATCGCATGATATATATTGCATGGTGTCATATATGCCTAAACCGGCATGCACGGCTCCTCCCGGTGTATTGAAATATATCTGGATATCCTTTCCGGGATCAGCCGAATCAAGATAAAGAAGCTGGGCCTGAATGACATTGGCCACAAAATCATCAATAGGCAAACCCAGGAAAATGATCCTGTCCATCATCAGGCGGGAAAACACATCCATCTGGGCAACATTCAGTTGCCTTTCCTCAATGATGGTCGGGGAAATATAACTGTTGGTGACCGAAGTATACCGGTTAAGGCTCATACTGCTGATACCGTTACGATCAGATGCATATTTGCTAAAATCTCTGTATATATCCATAGTCTTAATGTTTTAATGAATTTATTCTGAACACCCGCAAGGTATATGATTAACCAAATTTAACAATTGTTGTTCAATTAATTCCGGGCCAACATGTTGATTTATCAAATAAAGTTCATGGTAAATCTTTGAACTGTCAACTGTGTACTATATCTTATTTCTCCAGCATCTTATTAAATTTTTCAAGTGTGACCTCTTTCTCATCGAGTTTCACATTTTTCCTGACCAGGTCAAACACCTTATTCTCATTTAGTTTTTCGGCATACCGCCGGATCTCAGATTTATTCTTCAAAGCTTCTTCAACATAATTGGCGAGTGTTTCTTCGGGCACATTGGCAATGCCATAATACTGCATAAACTGCATCCGGTAATTATACTGAATAAACGCCCTTAACTCTTCTTCTTTAATCTGAATGTCATTTTCCCGGGTTATCTTCGATTTAATCAATTGCCATTTAAGATCCCCGGTGAACTGTTCAAAGTCCTTTTCCAACTGTTCTTCATTGAGTTTTCCTTCGTTGACCTTTAAAAGCCATCTTTTAAGAAAGTCAGCCGGCAGATTCTTTTTGAACTTTTTCAGATAATAATCTTTCACATCCAGGGAGAATTTGTATTCACTTTCGCGCTCAAAAGTAGCGGTAAGTTCTTTATCGATTTGCTGAGTGAATTCCTCAGGGGTTTTCACCACATCATTCCCGTATACTTTATCATAGAATTCCTGGTTTAATTCAGGTTTCTCAAATACAGAAACCGATTTAATTGTAAGCCTGAATTCATCCCTGATCTCTTTGAGTTTCTCCTTGTCAGTCTTAAGCATGGCAGCCAGATCGACTTCATTGGGGTATGCCCTGACAAGATCAACAACAAGCTGATCTCCTGCCCGTTTTCCCTTTAACCTTTTTCTGATTTTCTCATCTTTCATGTAGTCAAGGTGCATTGAAACATCCTCCACCTTAATCCCTTCAGGCACAGGTTCACCATCTTTATCCACCTGAACGATATCAGCCTTTATCATTTCATTGCCGGAAACCTCCTGTGTTTCCCTGAAGCTTCCGAAGCGGAATCTAAGCCTGTCGATATGCTGATTACGGGCTTCGTTGTCAATTTTAATCTTATAAAACGGTATCTTTTCCTTGTTGTTTACAGGTGCGTCAAAGTCGGGGGCAATACCGATATCAAATACAAATTCAAATTCGGTTTGCGTATCCCAGTCTATTTCAGGAGCATTATCTTCGTGCGGTAGAGGATCTCCCAAAATCATGAGGTTTTCTTTCCTGAAATAATCATTCAGCGATTCTTCCAGTATTTTGTTGACCTCTTCGGCAAGGACCTGTTTACCGGCTATTTTCCTTATCATGCCCATGGGAACCATTCCCGGCCTGAAACCATCTATTTTGGCTTTCTTCCTGTAGTCTTTCAGGATGCTTTCAACTTTCTGCCCGTAATCTGACTTCTCAATAATAATTTTCACTACTGCATTCAGCTCATCAATGTTGTTTCTTGTAATATTCATCCAATGCCTTCTTAATATGTTTAACCAATGAATTAAATCTCAAAATACTTTAAGGTATTATATACACCATTCCTTATCCTTTAAAACTCTTTTTCGTCAAACAGCACAGCTTGTTGTCTCTCTTTTGGCTATCCTGAATGTGTGCGGATGAAGGGACTCCCCGATCGTGCAGTTCTAACTCATCTTAATGATTTCGCAGAACTGCATCATCGTGGTAAACTTCTCGTCCCTTTGCTCCTTTTGTTATCAAACAGCATAGCTTGTTGTCTCTCTTTTGGCTATCCTGAATGTGTGCGGATGAAGGGACTCGAACCCCCACGCCTTTCGGCACAAGATCCTAAGTCTTGCGCGGCTACCAATTACGCCACATCCGCATATCCTGATAACATACCTGCAAAACCGGCGCAAAGTTATTATTTTTTCGCTGAACCAAAAGCATTCAAAAAAGCTTTATTTAGCGTCTGTATTTTTTTGCCTGAAAATAGCAGGATGTAACAAAATGACATAAGAGACAGGACATATTATTTTCGTATCAGGTTTCAGGTGTAAAAGGATTTCTGTTAACAAATAAATCCAGCCCTGCCCCTCCCGGGAGGGGATTATCAGTTATCACCCCAGCGTTAAGACCAAAGCCTGTATAAAACCGTTCACCTTTCACTGTTTACCGAACACCCTTTCATCTCTATCTCAGCTCAAAATTCTTCCCCAGATAGACCCGCCTTACCTGTTCATCTTCAGCCAACTCCTGTGACGTGCCCTGCTTCAGAATTTCCCCTTCGAACAACAGGTAAGCCCTGTCAGTTATTGACAAGGTTTCATGAACATTATGATCGGTTATTAATATTCCTATATTTTTAACTTTAAGGCTTGAAACTATATTCTGGATGTCCTCTACTGCAATTGGGTCAACACCGGCAAAAGGTTCATCAAGCAGGATAAAACTGGGTTTTAAAGCCAGAGCCCTGGCTATCTCAGTACGTCGTCTTTCTCCCCCTGACAATTGTATGCCCAGACTTTTTCTGATCTTCTGCAAACCAAATTCATTGATCAGCGATTCCACCCTTGACCGTTGTTCTTCTTTTGACAAACTGGTCATTTCAAGTATAGCCTTGAGGTTGTCTTCCACGCTGAGTCTGCGAAAAACAGAAGCTTCCTGCGCCAGATATCCGATACCTTTCTGGGCCCTGCGATATACCGGTTCGTGTGTGATATTCTCATTGTCGAGATAGATGTTCCCTTCATTGGGAGAGATAAGCCCGACAATCATATAAAATGATGTCGTCTTGCCGGCACCATTCGGTCCGAGCAGTCCCACAATCTCACCCTGCTCAACATGAATGGAAACGTTTTTAACCACTGTCCGTGACCGGTACCTCTTAACCAGATTATCTGTTCTGAGAATCATATAATTTTTTTTTATTAGCTATCCGGCCAAATCAGCACTTTCTTTCTGATATGTACGCCTGGATATTAAAATGCTTATCTCATAAAGGAAAAATAAGGGAAACGCAACCAGCAACTGGCTGAAAACATCGGGAGAAGGTGTGATTATAGCTGCCAGAAGGAGGATGGCCACAATGGCATGTTTTCTGAATTTTTTCAGGAAATCCGGTGTGACAAGTCCGATCCTGGTTAAAAAATAAACCACAGCCGGCAGTTCAAAAACAACGCCTGCCGCCATGCCAATGCCGGTAATGGTTGAAACATAAGACATCAACTTGATATTATTCTGGGCCATATCGCTTACACGATAATTAAAAAGGAAATTGACTGTAAGAGGGCAAATTACATAATAACCAAATAAAACACCTGTAAAGAACAAAAATGAGACAGCCAGAACAGCTCCCCTTGCTGCTCTGCGCTCTTTACTGTATAACGCAGGCCTTACAAACTTCCAGAACTCATAAAACACATAGGGAGAAGCTATAACAAGCCCGGCAATAACAGAGATCTTTATATGGGTGGTAAACTGGCCTGCCATCTCTATGCTTTGCAACACCATCGGCCTGGTATTGAGGCATAATTTCGGAATATCCAGGGCAACACCAAGCCTGCAAAGTAATCTGTTTGTTAAAAAATCAGCTCTGCTGGGTCCCAGAATAATCAAATCAAAGACAATGTGCTTATACATAAAAGCCAATACAGCAATAACAACAATAGCCACAGCTGAACGGATCAAATGCCAGCGCAACTCCTCAAGGTGCTCAAGAAAAGTCATATCCCCCTTATGTTTGTCTGTCATTTTTGATACAGCCTATAATAATACACCACTAAAAAATAGCGTTTCAATGCTGGTCAATGTGTAAAAAAATTACTAATTTAGTTTACAAATGTATTGATTATTCTGAATTTTCAAGATCATCAGATGATTTGAAAAAGCTTTTCTTCCACACGATAACAATTTTATCATTATTATCGTATATCATCTGTTAAATGATCATATTATAACCGGTTGTTGTTTTATCATCTCCTGTGGATAATTTGAAAAATACGCCAGAAATGAGTGTCGGAACTGAAATTTCATTAATTGAAGTTTTAAAGAAGCATTTTGGATTCACAAGTTTTAAAGGGAATCAGGAGCTTATTATCCGCAATGTAATGGCCGGTAATGATACCTTTGTTTTGATGCCGACCGGAGGGGGCAAGTCTCTTTGTTATCAGCTTCCGGCGCTGATACTGGAAGGAACCGCCATTGTTATTTCACCACTGATAGCCTTAATGAAAAACCAGGTTGATTCAATGCGCAGTTTCAGTGAAGATGACGGCGTTGCCCATTTTCTGAACTCTTCATTGAACAAAGCCGCTATTGCCAAAGTCAAACATGATATAATTGAAGGCAGGACCAAACTGCTTTACATTGCCCCTGAATCATTGACAAAAGAAGATAATATTCAGTTTCTCAAACAGGTTAAGATTTCCTTCTATGCCATTGATGAAGCCCATTGTATTTCGGAATGGGGCCATGATTTCAGACCGGAATACCGCCGTATAAGGCCTATTATCAATGATATCGGCCCGGCGCCTACCATTGCATTAACTGCCACGGCAACACCTAAAGTTCAACATGACATTCAGAAAAACCTGGGCATGCTGGATGCCAATGTTTTTAAGTCATCTTTCAGAAGACCTAATCTTTATTATGAAGTCAGGCCCAAAAAAAATGTAACCAAGGAGATCATCAAATATATCAAGAACAACCACGGTAAATCAGGTATTATTTATTGCCTCAGCCGAAAAAAGGTGGAAGAACTTGCAGAAACCTTAAAGGTGAACGGCATCAAAGTCCTGCCTTATCATGCAGGTCTTGATTCAGCCACACGAAGCACAAACCAGGATAAATTCCTCCTTGAAGAAGTGGATGTTATCGTTGCTACTATTGCTTTTGGTATGGGAATTGACAAACCTGATGTGCGCTTTGTCATTCATTACGACATCCCCAAAAGCCTTGAAGGTTATTACCAGGAAACAGGAAGGGCAGGCCGCGATGGCGGAGAAGGAAAATGTATTGCTTTTTACAGCTATAAGGATATACAGAAACTGGAAAAATTCATGCAGGGGAAACCCATTGCAGAACAAGAGATCGGAAAGCAATTATTGCTTGAAACCGTGGCCTACGCTGAGTCATCAGTATGCCGGCCAAAAATGCTGCTCAATTATTTTGGTGAAGAAATGAAAGGCAGATGCGAAAATTGTGATAACTGCCTGCATCCCAAAACAAATTTCGAAGGAAAAGACTATATCATCAAAGTTTTAAAAGTTATAATCGCAGCCGGCGAAAAATTCAAAGCCGATCATATATCAGCAATAATATCCGGTGTTAAAACCAGTGCGATCAAATCATACAATCATCATCTCCTTGATGAATTCGGATCGGGAAAAGACAAAGATGAAAAATTCTGGAAAATGGTCATCCGCCAGGCCCTCATCGCCCGGCTGATACAAAAGGATATTGAGAATTACGGATTATTGAAGGTCACTGCAAAAGGATTGGAATACATAAAGAATCCTTTCTCTGTTATGCTATCAGAAGATCACGACTATTCAGATACAGACGAAGAAGTAGAAAGTATGGCCGGACCCGAAAGGCCGGGGACTGTTGACGAAGAATTGTTTAATATCCTTAAAAACCTGCGAAAAAAAATCTCAAAACAGTTTAATCTTCCGCCTTTTGTGATATTCCAGGATCCTTCACTCGAAGATATGGCCATCCAGTATCCTGTTACTATTGAAGAACTGCAGAATATCACCGGCGTTGGAGCCGGAAAAGCCAAACGCTACGGGAAAGAATTCATTGAACTCATAAAGAGTTACGTAGACGAAAAAGAAATCATCAGACCGCAGGATATGGTGGTAAAATCTGTTGTTAACAAAAGCGGTCTGAAAGTCTATATCATACAAAGCATCGACCGGAAAATGGACCTCGAAGATATTGCCTCAGCTAAAAATCTGGAAATGAGTAATCTGCTTGACGAAATTGAGGCTATCGTCAACTCAGGCACACGTCTGAACCTCGATTATTATATTAACAGCATCCTCGATGATGAACATCAGCAGGAAGTATTTGACTACTTTCGCGAAGAAGCTGAGACCGAATCTCTGGAGGCAGCCTTGCAGGAACTCGGGGAAGACAATTACACCGAAGAGGAAATAAGGCTGATGCGGATCAAATTTATATCGGAAATGGGAAATTAATGTTGTGTAAATAAGATAAAACCCGGAATCAATCAACAGGTTTTATTCTCTTTTTTTAGGATCTCAACATCATTTTTATAAAAGAAAAGCCATGAAAAAATTTGTACTTGTTATTGCAGGGCTTGGTCTCTTAACAAATTCATTATTGCCGCAACAATCTCCTGTATTGACCTTTGAGACCCATGCCCTTAAAGCCGGGATTAATAACAACATGACACTTTGTCGTTATGCTGATCCCGGGAGCGGCGGTGAGAACGTTGTCTGGGATTTTTCATCGCTGCAATCAACAAATGATTTTACCGGAAAACTCACTCCTCACACGCGGTCAAAAGCTTCAGAAGCTTTCAGTACGGCCAATACCATTCTGAATGAATTTAACACCCTGTTTTACCTCAGCGTCAGTCCATACAAGATAGAGCAAACCGGTTATTCAACACTGGACAATTCTGTTATGGTAACGTATAACAAACCATTTGTAAAAATGATGTTCCCCTTTGCTATGGGTGACAGCTATTCTGGTGAACTGTATGGATCAATGAAGACAGGCAGCTTTGAATTTCCGCTGACAGGAAACTATGATGTAACAGCCGACGGTTACGGAAAACTAATATTGCCCGGTGATATAACCGTTGAAAACACCCTCAGGGTAAAGACAGTAAAATCATATGAAATTGAGGCAACCGGATCAAAACAAAAAACCGAAGTGACAGTCTTCCGCTGGTATAACAGCTGCAATCGCTATCCCCTGTTGGTGCTGGCCGCCATACAAACATCTTATGGTTCACGCACAAACTGTAAATACCAGGCTGCATATAATAATGTCATCAGTTTGCAGCCAACAGAAGCTGACAGTGAATTATTACCCTCTGTCCGCGTATTCCCGAATCCCGCTGTTGATTATCTGACACTGGAATATACTTTAACAGCCCCCGGAGATGCGGTCATCGATGTATACAGCATCAACGGATCAAAAATGATTACCCTGCTTAATAAACAAATGGATGCAGGCTTATACCGGATCACCATTTCACCCGAAAAAGAAGGCCTTACCCCCGGCCATTATGTGATAAAGGCCAGTCTGCAAAAAACGGTGATTACGGAAGAAATCATTATTTCCAAATAACGGCTGATTTTAAAGATCCCCGGTTAACCTGGTATTTCAAACACCTGCAAGCAGGCTTTCATCTGCAGGAAAAAGGAGTGTTGTTTTGTGCTTTTGCCCTGTTTGCAGCATTTTTCCATCTATAACTTCCTGTTCTTCCATGATATTGGGGCAAAAAAAGCTCTGATTGTAACCAACAACAAATAAAAAGGGTAAACAATACCCGACACCGCATACACGGCCAGGTTGAATTTAAACCCGGCATAGTCTGATAAAGAGAACAAAAAGTAACCATCAGTCAGCAGCTTTATCATTATCATAACTGCAAAGAACCATGGATGGTATCCGGCCATCATTAAACCCATGGCTGTCAACATTGCCATGTTTGCAAGAAATACCACCAGGGCAGAATACAGGATTTCTCTGTCGCGGTAACGGGTACTTTTTGAAATCCATCTTGACCTCTGCTGTATAAATCCGGCAAAGTTTGCTTCAGATTTGGTTGTTACAAAGGATAACCTGGATTTGAGGACCCTGATATCCTTGCGAAAAGACTGTTTCATTTGCAGCAACAGGAAAGTATCATCGCCTGATGCTATTGCTTTTTGCATTGGATCATGAATGCCGGAATATAACTCTTTGCGGTAACATAGATTTGCCCCGCTGCAAAATATGGGCTTCCCTCCCAGGGCTGAAGCCGCCCCGGCCCCTGTCAGGCTGATCAGTTCAAGCTGCTGAAAAAAATCAGGGAAACTCCTCCCTGATGACTCCGGCCTGACAAGTCCTATAACCATAGCCGGTGAAAAATCATTGCAGAATGAAGCCATAACCGACAACCATTGTCTACCGGCCCTGCAATCAGCATCAGTTGTAATTATATAATCATGCCGGGCGTCTTTGATACCGGTATCAATAGCATTCTTTTTACCTGATTTTCCGGCAGAAAGCGGTATCAAACTGAAATTGCCCTGCCGGCCGCAATATTCACCGGCAATCTCTGTTGATTTATCACGTGAATGATCATCAACAAGGATAACCTCAAATTTCTCAACAGGATAATCCTGTAAAACAAGATCATGCAATATTCCCCCAAGGCGGGCTTCTTCATCACGAAAGGGTATGATCACAGAAAAGCAGGGGCCAGTTGCTTTTCCTTCCGGTATGTAGTCAGATGTTTTATTCCATCGGCAGATATAACCGCCAATCAACACAACATAAAGTAACCAGAACAGAAATGTGATCAGTGTAACGATAAGCATGGGTAAAGGTAAAAGACAAATCCATCAAATATGCTTAACTGACAGCCATTTATCAATTTTGTCATACAACTCGTTGATATTTATTGGTTTGGAAATAAAATCATCACATCCGGCCTGGAGGCATTTCTGCCGTTCTTCAACAATGGCATTAGCCGTCTGGGCAATAACAGGAATGGACTTATTTATTTTTTTTATGGCTTCGGTTGCTTCGAGACCATTCATCTCAGGCATCTGGATGTCCATTAATATCAGGTCGATATGGGCATTGCTCCGGCACAGGTTAACCGCTTCAATCCCGTCGGCAGCATGAATGACTTCAGCCCGTGTTTGTTTAAGGAATCCTTCAAGAAACTTATAACTGAATTTATCATCTTCAGCAATCAGAAAAGTTTTTCCTTCCCAGCAATAACTGGCTTTCATTTTTTTCTTCTCCACAAAATCTTCTTCCTTTTTATCTACGGGAGAATAAGGAATGGTAAAATAAAAAGTGGAACCAACATCCACAGTCGATTCAGCCCACATCTTACCACCAAGCAATTCAATCAGTCCTTTTGAAATGGCCAGACCTAAGCCCGAGCCCCCGTATTTTCTGGTAGAAGAGCTGTCAGCCTGCATAAATCTTTCAAAGATCAGGTCCAGTTTTTCCTTGGGAATACCAATGCCGGTATCTTTAACATAAAATAAAAGATTATCAGGCTCATCACATTTGTATCCGAATTCAATGTAACCCATGTGAGTAAACTTAATGGAGTTACCGATAAGGTTCATGAGTATCTGCCTGAGACGGTTCGGATCGGTATTGATATAACAGTGGTCGTTATCAAAAGCTTTCCGTATGCGTATTTTGACACCTGATTTTTCTCTCTGGAGTTTTCCTGTTAAAAATGAAGAATGTACCTCACTGAGTAAATTATTCAGTGAAAAATCACTTTTGATGATATTGATCTGACCGGCTTCAATTTTAGCAAAATCAATGATGTCATCAATCAGGTTGATGAGCATTTTACCATTGCTGTTTATGATCTCCAGATATTTCTTGCGATTGGAAGGAGCCAGGCTTTCATCATTCAGCATCTCGGCAAATCCCAGAATACCGTTCATGGGGGTCCTGATTTCATGTGACATATTAGCCAGGAAAGCCGTTTTCAGTTTATCCGATTCTTCAGCCTTAACCTTCGCCTGAACAAGTTCATGTTCGAGCAGACTTCTGTGCAACACCACCGATACCTGATGAATAAATGTTTCAATGATATGCTTGAATTTGATAATACTTTTGTTAAGGGTCAGTATGGTAACGTTACCCAGAAGCTTGTTGTGGCGGGCAAGACCTATAACATATATTTTATGAACTTTAAGCAGTTCGCGTATCTGTGCCATCTGTTCACCCGAAATATCACCAATGCTTTCATTCAATGCTTCATCTTTAATGGTCATGATGGTTCCGGCATTCTCAACACTGCCCAGAATACTTTTGAAATCAAACCGTATACCTTTAATCGGGTAGCCTAACAGTCGGGAGATATTATCAATATCTTCGGAATGACCTCCTGTTCGTTCAACATAAAATCCATTATCTTCTTCCCTGTATGATGAGACAATAATGATAGCATTCTCAAGAAAACCAAAAAGTTTTTCAGCAATATAGGCATAAATATCGTCTTTTGAAGATAGTCCCAACAAATCCAGAGCTGAATTACTGAGAAATATGAGGTTATCATGATAAACCCTTTCTTTCAGTTCACTCATTTTCCTTTCAGTAATATCCCTGGAATTAACAATAATGCCCTTAATAAACGGATTGGACAGCTGGTTTGAAAAAATGCTTTCCACATAAATCCAACGTTTGTTCTTGTGCAGGCTTCTGTATTCCTTCTTAATCTGTTTCTTGGGATTCACAAGCACCTCTGCAAAGGTTCGCCTGAACGATTCAACGTCATCCGGATGGACAGTTTTAAAGATAGGTTTGTTCAGCAATTCTTCCCTGTCAAAATCAAGAATCTTGTTATGATATGAGCTTTCAAAAATAATGGTACCAGCTTGATCAAGAATTGAAATGGCGTCAGAGGAATTCTGAAGCAAGGCCCTGAAATGTTCTTCACGTTCCCGCAATGTTTCTTCCATAACCTTCCGTTCAGAGATATCTCTTGAAATACCGGTTATCCCAATGACCTCTCCCCTTTCATTGTATATAGGTGTTTTAAATGTCTCTGACCATACATGTCCTTTCGGAAACTCTTCTACCTGTTCAAGCAATTGCCTTTTACCACTTTTTTTAACCTCTTCATCATTGCGTTCATAATCTTCCGCCAGTTCAAAAGAACATAAATCATAATCTGACTTTCCGATGATATCGGCAACATCTTTATTGTATAGTTTTGCAAATGGTTCATTTACTATTATGTATCTTCCTTTGTTATCTTTAAGCCAGGCCAGGTAAGGTATGTTATCAAGAATAGCCTTTTGCTGATTCCTGGTATTGATAATGGCCGATTCAAGTTCTTTAAGTTCGGTCATATCGCTGGTCACATACACATAACGATAAATTTTTCCCCGGTTATCCTTAACGGGATATATGCGTGTCCATACATTTTTAATCTCACCCCCGGGTTGCTGAATACGGTATTGCAGGCCTTTGCTTCTTTCTTTGCCGGTAAGCTCCCTTTTTATAAGCCGCAGGTATTCCTTTTTGTCGGGAGGATATATTGATTCAACCAACAGTGAAGAATTGGCGATCAGCTCATCAACGCCTCTTCCATAAACACGTTCAAAGGATGGATTGGCATAAAGAACAGAGGATTTATCTGATAATACAAAGACGTCTGTTGTATTTTCAGCCAGTTGTCTGAATATTTCCTCACTTTCACGAATCGCATCTTCGGTTATTTTCCTTTCAGTTATGTTTGCAGAGATAATTGTAATACCGGTGATATGATGATCATCATCAAGAATAGGATAAAAGGTATCTTCATAAAAGATAATAATTTCATCCATCTGATAGCTTTCCTCCCTGGTAAATTGTTCTCCCTTCAGTGCTTTGCTGTAAAGCGATTTCCATTTTGAACGGTCGGGCTCAGGTAAAGCCTTGATAATACTATCCCCTATTTCAATTTCCTTTTTATAATGCTTACGGAAGAAATCCCTGAAAGGATTATTAGCCGTTATAATTCTGAAACTTTTATCAATCGACCAAATGAGGTTGCGTGTACTTTCAAGCACAGCTGTAAGGTTGGCCTGACTGATACTGATTTGCTGCTGAGCCGTTTTGATAGCTGTTATGTCGCGGCCAATTCCAAGCAATCCCGTCACCCGGCCTTTATGATCAGTGAGTGGTACTTTACTGCTAAAGAAATATTGTGTTTTTTTCTTTCCTTTGTCGAAAAAAGAGATCTCATGGTTGACAACCGATTTACCTTTATTCAAAACAAGACTGTCATTTTTGAGAAAATCCGCTGCAAAGGGTGATAATTTTAGTTCATCATCTGATTTGCCAAGAAGGTCAGCCCCATCTGATATGTCCAATAACTTTTCAAATGCCTGGTTGAATAACATGAATCTGCCGTCAATATCTTTCAGATAAACGAAATCAGGAATTGAATCAATCAGTGTTTTTAATTGATTGCGTTCCTGTATAAGAAATTCCTCAGAATTTTTCTGTTCGGTAATATCTTCAACGATGCCGGATAAATAAAGGCTTTTATTATCTTTTCCGCGTATAAGGTTAAAGAAAAGATTCACCGGGAAAATAGTGCCGTCATTCCGTCTGAAATAGGTTTCATGTTTCAGAAATCCTTTCCCTTTTATCAGTCTTCTGACGATTTTCTTTCTTTCTGAATTGCTTATATAAACTTCACTGCCAATATCCTTAATGGCCCTGATCAGTTCTACAGGGTCATTATGTCCCAGCATCCGGGCAAATGTATTGTTAACTTCAATGTATTTACCCCCCAGGGTCGCCCTGAATAGTCCAAGAGGTGCATCATCAAAGAAAGTGTGGAATTTTTCTATGTCGGTATTAAGAATCGCATTCTGATGTTCAAGATCCTTAATCTTTGAAATCTGGTCAATATAATCATCTTGTCCCTTCATATCCAAACCTGAGGATGATAAAGTAAAACCCGGTAAAGTAAATTAACACTTACAAAATTACTCCTTTTTTCGCCGTTTTATTTCGTCACGAATCATGGATGCTTTCTCGTAATCCTCGTCCTTAACGGCATCATTGAGCATTTCCTGCAATTCGGCAAGATTAACTTTCCTGATTTCATCGGTAAAAGTCTTGTTCTCAACCGGGATATTTTTTGAGGTTGTGGACCTTTCAGAAGAACCGCTTACAGCCGATTCCTTTTCAAAATCGAGAATAATGCCGGCTTTTCGCATAATTTCTTCAGTTGTAAAAATCGGGCATTTGAAACGAAGCGCAAGGGCTATGGCATCTGATGTACGTGCATCAATTTCTATTATTCTTTTACCGTCATCACATGTGAGCTTTGAAGAAAACACACCTTCTTCCAACTTGTAAACTGTCACTTCCAGAAGATCGATATTAAAAGTCCTGGCGAAATTAAGAAAAAGATCGTGAGTAAGTGGTCTTGGAGGTTTCAGTCCTTCAAGCTGAATGGCTATGGCTTGTGCTTCAAAGCCGCCAACAATTATTGGGATTCTTCTGTTTCCGTCCTCTTCTGCCAATACAAGTGCGTAAGCCCCGGTTTGTGTCTGACTGTATGAAATTCCTAAAACGTTAAGCTTTATTTTGTTCATTATCAATAAAAAACTATTAAACGCCCACCCAATGATAATACAAATATAATGATTTCATTATATCATTACAGACTTTCACTCATAAACCACAGATCACCTTGCACTAACATAGTGTTGAAAAACAACCCGGTGCATCAAAATAATTTTATACCTGGCAATCAATGTCGTTAAATTAAGACCGAATTATGTCCCTCTCGCAGAGAGGGGGCAGGGAGAGGACAAAAAAATCCTTAACTTAACAACATTGACCAGGTAATTTGAATAAATTATACATTAATTTGTTGTTAAATCAAACTTTTATATCTTTGCAATCCCGAAATTAACAGTTGTAATTCAAATTCAATGTACGCCATTGTTACGATAGCAGGTCAACAATTTAAAGTTGAAAAAGGAAAAAAAGTGATTGTTCATCAGCTGCAGTCTGATGTTGGAAATGAAGTGACTTTTGAAAAAGTTTTGTTAATTGACAACAACGGAAAGATCAGCATTGGAACTCCTTACCTTAAAGATGCAGCTGTCACCGCGCAGGTGATTTCACATTTGAGAGGCGATAAAATAAAGGTATTCAAGAAGAAAAGAAGAAAAGGATACCAGGTATTGAACGGACACCGTCAGTGTTTTACGGAGATCTTAATCGAGGAGATTATTGAGAAAGGTTTTGTTAAAAAGGCAGCAAAAATAGAAAAGGAAGAAAAGCCTGTTGCTGAAGAGAAGGCTAAAACACAACCTGCCGTTGCTGCTGATGAAAAACCGGAAAAACCGGCTGCTAAAAAGACCACCGTCAAAAAAGCCAAACCGGTTGTTAAAAAAGCCGATGATGAAAAAACCAAACCGGCCGTTAAAAAAGCTGTAAAAAAAGAAACGAAGCCGAAAGCGAAAGATGCTGCCGCTAAAACCGGGGCAAAGCCTAAACCGGCTGTCAAAAAGGAAGATAAAACAAAAAAAGCATAGTCAGAACGTAATAATATAGAGATATGGCACATAAAAAAGGAGCTGGAAGTTCAAGGAATGGCAGGGATTCCGAAAGCAAGCGTTTGGGTGTTAAATTATTCGGAGGGCAACAAGCCAAAGCCGGCAATATTATTTTACGGCAACGCGGCACAGCTCATCATCCGGGAATGAATGTGGGTATGGGTAAAGATCACACCCTGTATGCCCTGACCGATGGAACAATAAAATTCCAAAAAAAGAAAAATAACCGTTCATATGTTTCGGTTGAATCTGCCGAAGTCAAATAATCCAATCTGCTGAAATCGTCATTCTCCTGTATGAGGCTGATGAATCATCAGACCTGCAGGAGATTTTTATTTTAAATAATCCGGTTTGTTTATGCTGACACTGGCTATTATCCGCGAAAAAAAAGAAGAAGTAATTCAACGGCTAAAAGTAAAAAATTTCAATGCCGAAGAAATTGTTACCCGGATCCTTGAACTGGACAAGACACGTCGTTTGATGCAACAAAAGCAGGATTCAAGACAAAACGAGCTGAATACCATTTCAAAGTCTATTGGATTATTACTCCGGAAAGGTCAAAAGGATGAAGCAGAGGCATCACGCCGGAAAACAACTGAAATAAAAGAAGAGATAAAAAAGATCAGTGATCAGTTGGATACATTTGAATCTGATCTGAACGCCCTGTTGATTCAATTGCCCAATTTACCCCATCATTCTGTACCTGCCGGCCGCGGTGCCGGGGATAATATAACGGTTCGCGAAGGCGGCACGAAACCAACACTGGCAGAAAATGCCATGCCTCACTGGGACCTGGCCAGAAAATATGATGTCATCGATTTTGAGCTGGGAAATAAAATTACCGGAGCAGGATTTCCGCTATACAAAGGCAAAGGAGCAAAGCTCCAGCGTGCCCTGATTAATTTTTTCCTTGATGAGAACCAGAAGGCCGGTTACACTGAATATATGCCTCCGCTTATGGTCAATCAGGATTCAGGATACGGAACAGGCCAGTTGCCGGATAAAGATGGTCAGATGTATTATGTCGGAACCGACAACTATTACCTTATTCCAACAGCTGAAGTGCCGGTTACCAATATATACAGGGATGTCATCCTTAATGCAGCAGATTTTCCAATTAAAAACACGGCTTATACACCATGTTTCAGGCGGGAAGCCGGATCTTACGGTAAAGATGTCAGGGGATTAAACCGCCTTCATCAGTTTGACAAGGTGGAAATTGTACAGATTCAGCATCCCGGTAAGTCTTATGATGCCCTCGAAGAAATGGTGAATCACGTTGAAAGTCTGGTGCGTAAACTTGAACTCCCCTACAGGATTATCAAACTCTGTGGAGGTGATATGAGTTTTACCTCTGCCCTCACATACGACTTTGAAGTATATGCTGCAGCTCAGAAACGCTGGCTGGAAGTAAGCTCAGTTTCCAATTTTGAATCATTTCAGGCAAACCGCCTGAAACTTCGTTACAAAGAAGAAGGTAACAAGAAACCGGCTTTGGCCCATACACTCAATGGAAGTTCACTCGCCTTACCCAGGATTGTCGCGGCCTTACTGGAAAACAACCAGACAGCTGAAGGCATTAAGTTGCCCGTTGTGTTGCATTCATATGCCGGATTTGATCTTATCAGCTGAAGGATGTTCGCTGTTTTTTAGCCTGTAAGCGTGGCTGATGTTAATCGCCATTTTGTATAACCATGAATTTTTTCTCCTGCTGAAGCTCTCTGTTTCCGACCTTGTCGACCGAAAACCATGAGAGGGTATGATTCCCCTCATGATCAACAAAAAACGGCTTGGTATATCTTTCGAACGAGTGATTGTTCAGCGAAAAATAGGTTGACGACACACCGGAAACAAAATCTGTTGCCGTTAATATGATCTCTACCCTGCCACTGTAACAGGTCATGCCGTCTCTTGAAGGCTGTATCTTACCTGATATTCTTACCCGGGTTACCGGAGGTCTTCCATCAGCATACACATCAAAAATAATATCAGCAGCAGGATAAACCATTTGCCTGGTTACCGTATCAACACACCAGGGAGAACGAACAGTATTCCTGCCCTCAGTATCAAAATACATGGGATTGGTATAGATTTCTGAATTGTCACTGGTAAGCCGGTAGGCCGGGGCATTTTCTTCGGGTGAGGTGGATAGCCAGAGATACACCGGAAGATTTTTATTGATGAATATTCTTCCATTATCATTCACAAAGACACAGGGTTTCTCCTGATCAGGGCTCTGTCCTTTGCCAACAGTAACAGAAGCAATAACCATCCAGAAAATTGCAGTGGACTTTTTCATAAGCTTGCCATTACAGGTTCAATTTAAAGAATAATTAGTAATTTGAAAGCTTTTAAGCGCGGCTTTTTATTAACAGGTCATATTTTGAACCACTGTGCCAAAAAACGATAAAATTGCGTTTTTTTATGCTGTTCTGGCCATGTTCTGCTGGTCAACTGTTGCAGTAGCCTTTAAGCGGGCACTTGAAAATATGACTCCTGCACAGCTGCTGTTAATTTCCAATTATGTAGCAATGCTCTCACTTATTGTACAGGTTGTTGTACAGGGCAAGATCAAAGACTGTATCAGGCAAACAGGCAGGCAAGTTACATCTTCCCTGCTGCTGGGATTTTTAAATCCGTTTTTATATTATCTCATATTGTTTAAAGCCTATGCCTTACTACCGGCACAGGTTGCCCAACCTATCAATTTCATCTGGCCTGTCATATTAATGCTGCTGTCTGTACCTCTTCTCAGGCAAAAATTACATTTCATCAGCCTGATAGCTTTGCTTGTAAGTTTTACCGGCGTTTTTGTATTATCCTTACAGGGACGTACTGATGTGCTGCATATTGAGGAACCTGCCGGTGTATTGCTGGCCCTGTCATCTTCGCTGATATGGGCATTATACTGGATTTTTAATGTTAAAGATAAACGTGACGACCAGGTAAAACTCATGACAAATTTTTCCGTTTCTTCTGTTTATATTACTTTGTGGTGCCTGCTTACAGGAGAATTCACCGGCATTGACGGTGCCGGCATCCTGCCTTCGGTATATTCAGGACTGTTTGAAATGGGCATTACCTTTGTCCTGTGGTTAAAAGCACTCCAATATGCCACAACAACAGCAAAAGTTACGAATCTTATTTATTTAACGCCATTTCTGTCACTGATATTTATTCATTTATTCCTGCATGAAAAAATATACCTGACTTCACTGATCGGACTCATCCTGATTATCACAGGCATCATTCTTCAACAATATGGGTTCAATGGGGAAAAAAGAGAAAAATCTTAACGATATTTGTATGGATTATGCCTTATAAACACAATCGCATAATGGAGAACAACACAACCATACTTGGCATCGACCCCGGAACCAATATCATGGGTTACGGGCTGATCAAAACAGGAGGAAAAGGTCCTTTGCTTGTTGATTTTGGCTGTGTTGAAATGCAACGTTTCAATGACCATTACGAGAAACTCAGATGCATATTCGACCGCACTTTACAATTGATTGATGAATACAATCCTGTTGCATTAGCCATTGAATCACAGTTTTATGGCAACAACGTGCAATCGATGCTGAAGCTTGGAAGGGCCCAGGGCTCAGCCATCTCTGCTGCACTTTACCGTTCAGTGCCTGTGTTTGAGTACGCTCCCAGAAAAATCAAACAAGCCATCACCGGTTATGGAAATGCATCAAAAGAACAAATTGCCGGCTTCTTACAAAAGATAATGAAATTTAATACCGTACCGGAAAAACTCGATGCCACAGACGGTTTAGCCGTAGCCCTGTGTCATTTTTATCAACAGGGCAAATTACCCACATCAGGAAAATACAAAGGATGGCACGAATTTCTGAAAAAAAATCCTGAACGGTTGGCTTAGAGATAAAACAATGCCGGCTTATAACGCGCTGCTGATTTTCTCTGCAATCTCGGTAAACTCCGGCTGGGTCAGTTTCAACTTAGGTTTTAAAAAGTTGATGTCACCAAGGTCATTAATGGGTATCAGATGAATATGGGCATGCGGCACTTCCAGACCTAATACAGCAACCCCAACCCTTTTGCATGGCATTGTTTTTCCGATGGCTTTGGCGACCTTTTTGGCAAAAACTGAAATTCCTGCCATCTGCTCATCAGAAAGATTAAAATAATAATCCGTTTCTTCTTTGGGAATAACCAGCGTATGACCTTTCGCCAGAGGATTTATATCCAGAAAAGCAAAATAATGATCATCCTCTGCAATCTTATAGCAGGGAATCTCGCCGTTAATGATGCGTGTAAAAATACTGGCCATAATATATTGAATTCAGATTGATATTTCAATAACCTCAAAAGGTATTATACCCACGGGTACCTGAATTTCCACGACATCCCCCACCTTTTTCCCGATAAGACCTTTCGCAATAGGCGTGCTGACAGCAATTTTCCCTTGTTTCAGATCAGCCTCACTGTCAGACACAATCGTATACTCCATCAGGGTATTGTTTTTTGTATTTCCGATCTTCACGCGGTTCATAATCTGAATGGTGTTAGTATCGATTCTGGAATCGTCAATAATGCGTGAATTAATTATAATCTCTTGAAGTTTATTAATCTTCAGTTCAAGCATGCCTTGTGCTTCCTTGGCCGCTTCATACTCAGCATTTTCTGTCAGGTCGCCTTTATCCCTTGCTTCTGCAATTAGCTTTGAAATAGCAGGCCGCTCAATATTAACAAGCTGATCAAGTTCATCTTTGAGCTTTTGAAGTCCTTCTTCAGTAATATAAGAAACCTTATTCATAAAAAACCTCCCTGATTAAGCATTGAAAAAAAAAGAATTCCGAAACACCTTCCGGAACTCTCTCAATTATTAATAAAATAATAAACTTATCTTATGCCTTTATAAAAACGTAACTATGATTTAGTAAACCCCTAAATTAATCAATTTTCCCTTCTTTTCAAAATTTCGGAATAAATTACCGCTTTCCTCCAATCAATATTTTTATAATCAATTGCTTCGCTTGTCATTTCCTCAGCTGATATTTCTGAGTCACTGATAGGGGTATAGATCTCTGACATATCCATGATGGTAGAATCGGTCATTGTATCAGAAAAGACGGCTTGATCTGTTGATTCAAAAGCAGGCATGCCTTCATAAACGATTTTTTCAGCATCAAATCCATCCGATTCAATCGTTTCGGGCTGATGATCTGTTTCACTGCTCAACTGTTCAACCAAATGTCCATCTTTCTCGATTGTATCAATATCTTCCTCAACATTTTCTTCCTTTATTTCTGAAACTTCAACAGGTTTGGGTCGGGCCAGCTCAGGAATACCCAATATTTCAGCCAGGGGTCCGAGATCAGGCTCAACCTTATGTCCGGTTCTGTCTGTCATTTTCCCGGGTATACCATGGGATTGTGATTGTCGTTTTTGCCTGTTCCGGTATGCTGTTGCCAGCAAACCCACAACGCCAATGATAATGTAAATGAGAAGTTCAAAAATATCTTCCATGTGAACCAGATTGATTTTAATTCAAGCTGCTCTAGAATTCTTAATACGATTTAAGAGCTAAAACTGACGATTTTTGATTTAAGAAGTATGAGTTAATGTTTGTATAGTATTGATTATATTTTTTCTGCTTTGACTTCATAAATCTTTAATCTTTAGTTTTTAGTTTTTAATCTTAAATCTATTAATAATAATAATTTCTATAGACAGCAACTTGAGTTAAATAAATAACAACTTAAGTTATTTATTCAAATGTCCTGCAAATATACACATTTGGTTCTACTTCAAAAAACATACAACCATATTTTATCGATTATCACTTTGATTTTCTGCGGCATAACCATTGCTTCAGACGGCGGTTTTTTTTTGCCCGGTTATTCATGCGGGCTTTTTTATCAACTTCTTTCATGCGTTTCTGTGTAGCTTTGGTTTGCATTTCCCGACGATGCTTTATTGTCTTTTTTCGCTCCTGTTGATAATACTTTTTTTCGAGTTTTTGAATCAGCTCCTTCTTGCGTTCAGCCTTTTTTGCCGTTTTATCCTGACCGGATAATGGGAGCCAGAGGAATAACAATGCAATTATTAATCCGGATAACCGTTTATAATTGAAAACCATTAATTTTGTTTTTCTATTCGCAGAAGATTTGAAAAATAGAAAATTTTTTCTTAAAAGCCTATTTTTAACGGCATTGTTTTCAATGCTGCAGCCGGGATGCGTTGAAGAAATCGATGACGTTGTCCCTGACGTTCCGATTAATGTTACTCTGCCGCTTATCCATTATAATCTTTCTCCTGCCAGCTCAATGATTGTTACAAACCAGATGGTTTCAGCACTGTCACTGGGTTATGACAACAACGGGCTTATCATTTATTGTGATGTCAGCGATTATTATGCCTATGACAGAACATGCCCATATCATGTTGAAGAAAGTATTCCGGTTGAAATCTCAGATAATCAGCTTTATGCCGAATGTCCTGTCTGTCATAGCCGTTTTCAGCTGTGGTTCAATGGTTTTCCTACCGATGATAGTCCTTCAAAATATCCGCTGAAACAATACAAGACTACCTATTACCCCAACAGCAATTCCCTGCATATCTATAATTGAAACTGCTTTAAAAAGCATATTCCCGCCACCATGGCACTGAGGGCACCAGGACATCGCAGAATATGATACATTAATTAACTTAAGTTGCTGTTTATTGAAATTATTATTTGTATTAGATCAAAGTTGAAAGATATGAAGTTAAAGGCAAAAACAATACAATCTGTTATTATCCCCGGGGCAATAATGCTAAAGACTCAGAGTTAAACAAAAAAACCCCCGGCAGTGCTTTCAGCAAACCATCGGGGGTGTTTATCAACAACCAGATATCACTGGAGGTGTCTGACAGTTTTTTTAATACCTGTAATGGTCAGGCTTAAAGGGCCCTTCTTTGGGAACCCCGATATAGTCAGCCTGTTCCTGTGTAAGTTTTGTGAGTTTCACACCAAGCTGATCGAGGTGAAGCCGGGCCACCTCCTCGTCGAGTTGCTTAGACAACCGATATACATCAATCCTGTAATCGTTTTTCCACAGATCAATTTGTGCCAGTACCTGGTTGGAAAAAGAATTACTCATTACAAATGAAGAATGACCGGTTGCACAACCCAGATTCACCAGGCGACCTTCAGCAAGCAGGAATATTGCATGACCATTGGGAAAAATATATTTATCCACCTGCGGCTTAATGTTTATTTTCCTGATACCGGCCAGGGCATTTAATTTTTCCACCTGGATTTCATTATCAAAATGCCCTATATTGCACACAATCGACTGGTCTTTCATCAATTTCATATGTTCCACGGTAATCACATCGCGGTTACCGGTTGCAGTCACAAATATGTTTCCCTCCTGCAAAGCATCTTCCAGAGTGGTTACCTCAAATCCCTCCATTGATGCCTGCAGTGCACAGATGGGATCTATTTCCGTAACCAGCACCCTGGCGCCGTATGCTCTCATTGACCGGGCAGATCCTTTGCCAACGTCACCATAACCCAATACGACCACCACCTTACCGGCAATCATCACATCGGTGGCACGCTTAATGCCATCAGCCAATGATTCGCGGCATCCGTACAAATTGTCGAATTTCGATTTTGTGACAGAGTCGTTCACATTGATGGCAGGAGCCAATAGTTCTCCTTTCTCCATCATCTGGTATAACCTGTGAACGCCGGTGGTCGTTTCTTCTGAAATTCCCTTCCATTCGCTCACAAAGCGGTGCCACTTACCCGGTTCTTCTTTCAGTTTCTTTTTCAATAAGGCAAGAATAGCAGCTTCCTCAATACTGGAAGCATTTTTATCAAGTATCGAAGCATCATTTTCAGCTTTATAACCAAGATGCAATAACAGGGTAGCATCACCACCGTCATCAACAACAAGGTTCGGGCCTTTACCATCAGGAAATGAAAGTGCCTGATCGGTGCACCACCAATATTCATCCAGCGTCTCACCCTTCCAGGCAAACACAGGAATACCGGCTCTGGCAATGGCAGCTGCAGCATGATCCTGAGTGGAGAAAATATTGCAGCTGGCCCATCTCACATCAGCGCCCAGGGCAACGAGAGTTTCAATGAGTACGGCTGTTTGAATGGTCATGTGCAATGAACCCGTAATCCGGGCTCCCTTCAGAGGTTTGTCAGCGCTATATTTATTGCGGATTGCCATTAAACCGGGCATTTCCTTTTCAGCAATCTCCATTTCTTTCCGGCCAAATTCTGCCAGTGAAAGATCTTTAACCTTATAAGGCAAGGTTTCAACCATTGTTTTTGTGTCCATTTGTCTTGAAAATTTTCCTATTTATACGAAGCATAATATTAATAAATTCATGTTACCGTTTATAAAATTCCTTATACGACTTAAGAATTCAGAATGACAATTTTTGATTTAAGAAGGGTACGTAGTCTGTATATTATTGCTTAAATTGTTTTTTGCCTCTGATTTCATCAATCTTTGATCTTTGATCTTTATTCTTTGTTCTTTATTCCTTTTTAATAACAATTTCTATAAATACTCCCCCTTGCAGTTCTAAAAACGCGACACGATTTCTTTCCTGTCTTCATCAAGCTGTTTTATCAAACTGTTAACAGATGCAAATTTAATCTCATTTCTGATTCTATCCTTGAAAAAAACAGTTATTGTATGGCCATATATATCCGCGGCAAAATTAAAAATGTTGACTTCAAGTGTCTGCTTATGCACCTGTTTCTCAATCGTAGGCCGCACACCAATATTCGCCATGCCCTTATATACTGAACCGGATAATTCAACATCCACGGCATAAACACCATCCCGGGGAATAAGTTTCTTCTCTTCATTAACGGCAATGTTGGCAGTGGGATATCCCAGCTTTCTGCCCATCTTTGAACCGGCAACAACCTCGCCCTGAATAAAATACCTGTAACCCAGTGCTTCATTAGAAAAAATCATATTGCCGACTGAAAGATTGCGGCGGATTGCAGATGAACTGACATTGGCATTATTGATGACTACAGGATTCATACGTTCTGCCGAAAATCCGTATTTCGATGAACTCCGGAGCAGGCTCTCGAAACTACCCTGCCTGTCCTTTCCAAAATGATGGTTGTATCCGACCACCACATGACGGGCACCTACCTTTTCAACCAGGTAAAGTCTTATGAATTCCTCGTATGTGGTCTGTGCAAATTCCCGGGTAAAAGGGATAATCAGCAAATGGTCAATGCCATGGTTACGGATAATGCTGATCTTTTCATCCAGTGTGGTCAGCAACCGTAATTCATCATTTTCGGGCTGCAATACCAACCTCGGATGAGGCCACAGGGTAATGACCACAGTTTCACTTCCGTATGACTGTGCCAATTCTTTCAGCCGTTTTATAATTAACTGGTGACCGATATGCACGCCATCGAAAATACCAATGGTAGCCACTGTATTTTGGCTGTGAAACAAAGATATGTCGTTACAGATATTCAAATATTATCTTTTATTGTTAGAAAATGCAAAAATAATATTTAACGTCTATTTTAATGTGATGAAAAATCAGTAAATTGGAAATTCATTCAATTCAACTGGTCAATATTCACCATGAGTATGCAGGTACCTGGCATTGTCTCAAAAGACCCGTGGCTTTCACCATTCAGTGAAATTATTCAGTCCCGGGCAAAAAGAGTGTTGCAAAAAGAGAAAGAGCTTATTGCAGAACAACAAACATTATATGATTTTGCCACAGGCTACTTATTCTTTGGTTTGCACAAATCATCATCGTATTGGATTTTCAGGGAGTGGGCACCCAATGCATCAACTGTATTCATGGTGGGTGATTTCTCTGAATGGAAGGAGAAATCTGAATTCCAGCTAAAAAAATTGCCTCATGGCATCTGGGAAATTGAGATTCCACTCGACCTGCTGCATCACGGCGATCTTTATAAACTGTCAGTTTACTGGCCCGGAGGACATGGATACCGTTTACCTTCCTATGCCTTAAGGGTGATACAGGATGAAAGATCGAAAAATTTTGATGCCCAGGCATGGAGTCCCCCGCAACCGTATATCTGGAAGAACAGTCCGGTAAAAGCCAGTGAAAAGCCCTTATTCATCTATGAAGCTCATGTCGGCATGGGCACTGAGGAGGAAAAAACCGGCACATTCAATGAATTCAGGGAACTGGTTTTGCCCCGTATTGTAAAGGCAGGATACAATGCCATTCAGCTGATGGCAATACAGGAACACCCGTATTACGGTTCCTTCGGATACCATGTCTCCAATTTTTTTGCTGTTTCCTCACGGTTTGGCACACCCGAAGAGCTGAAAATGCTCATCGACGAAGCTCATAATGCAGGAATAGCGGTAATCATGGACCTGGTGCATTCACATTCTGTTAAGAATGAACTGGAAGGTCTGGCCCTTTTCGACGGAACACCCTATCAGTATTTTCACAGCGGACCGCGACGGGAACATGTGGCCTGGGATTCGTTATGCTTCAATTATAACAAAAATGAGGTTCTGCATTTCCTCTTATCCAACTGTAAGTTCTGGCTCGATGAATACCGTTTCGACGGTTTCCGCTTCGATGGTGTCACCAGCATGTTGTACTACGACCACGGCCTGTCACGTGACTTTACCAATTACCAGATGTATTATGACGGAGGACAGGATGAAGATGCCATCACCTATCTTGCACTTGCCAACAAGCTTATCCACCAGGTGAATCCTCACACTGTGACAATTGCTGAAGAAATGAGCGGCATGCCCGGCCTGGCATCCTCACTGGACGACTGTGGTTATGGCTTTGACTACCGCATGGCTATGGGCGTGCCGGATTACTGGATAAAAATCATAAAAGAAGTGCCGGATGAAAGATGGGATGTTTCACAGTTGTATTATGAACTGACCAGTAAACGAAAAGACGAAAAGACAGTTTCTTATGCCGAATCACACGACCAGGCCCTGGTAGGCGACAAAACTATCGTGTTCAGGCTGATGGATAAAGAAATGTACTTTAACATGAACAAGGCATCACAAAATCTTGTCGTTAACCGTGGCATCGCTTTGCATAAAATGATCCGGCTGATCACAATCGCCACAGCAGGTGGCGCTTATCTCAATTTCATGGGCAATGAATTCGGACATCCCGAATGGATTGATTTCCCAAGGGAGGGGAATAACTGGTCATACCATTATGCACGACGTCAATGGCAGCTCGTTGATGATCACCTGTTAAAATATCACTTCCTGGGCGACTTTGACCGTGATATGATTGCCCTTTTTAAAGAAGAGGAAATTCTCAAACAGGACTATTGTTATCTTTACCTCGATAACCGAGCTGATCAGGTTCTGGCATTCAGTCGTAAAGAATTTCTTTTCGTTTTTAATTTTAATCCATTCAGGTCGTTCAAGGACTATGGCATCAAGGTTGAAGGCGGCAAGTATAAAACTGTGCTTAATACCGATAATGAAAAGTACGGCGGATTCGGAAATGTTGATGAATCAATAATACATTATACACAGCGCTCCGGAAAGATTTCGGCACCTGACTACCTTAAACTTTACATGCCGAGCCGTACGGGAATGGTGCTGAGACACCTGAAAACACCGAAGATTTATTAAAATCCCCTGACTGAAGTCAGGGGCAATGGATGTTATGCTGATTTTGATCTTTTTCCCCTGGCTTCATTAATCCTGCGACAACAGGAAAACAAAATGGTGATCAGATACAATTCAATTATAATTCAAATAATTACTGTGTCAATATCATCCTTTTTGTATCCACAATACTGTTATTGGCTATGAGTGTATAAAAATACATTCCCGGCTTTAATGCTGAACCATTGATTATCACACTACCGGCACCTGTCGTTGATAATTCTATTTGCTTGATTTCACTGCCCTGAAGG
>JAFGTR010000125.1 GCA_016934055.1 Bacteroidales bacterium
AAAGAGTTTCCTGCTGCATACGAAGGCCCATTCCTGAAAGAAGAGCGGCAGCTTATCATCAATATAGGGAGATTGCTGAGCGGATATCTCAACAATTACAAGGGCAGGGAAATATACAGCAAGATCAAATACAGGGAAATACAACCTTATACACCAGAAGAATACCGGCGGTCTCTGGTAAAGAACAAACAACCTCTGCAATTGTTTTTCAATCAACAGACCCTTGATAAGTATATTTACCTCGACATGATGAAATACAAGGTGAAGGAGATTCTTTTCGTAGCCACCCTGTATGATGCCTTTATCCTGGAGAAGGAAGACGGCTTTTTTGAACAGTTTATGGGCATTATTTACCAGTACAGTCTTTTTTCCCTGCCCAGGATAACCGGCGTTACCTCCTCCGAAGAAGCCCTGGAAATGCTGGAAACAACACGTTTTGACCTCGTTATTATTATGGCCGGCCTGGATAAAGAGACCCCGGTTATTTTAAGTGATCAGATCAAGCAAAAGCGGCCAAATCTGTTGGTTTATCTTTTATTGAATCATAAAAGCAACATACAGTACTATGAAGAACTGGTACCGACACTGAAATCAATAGACAGACTTTTTGTCTGGAGCGGTGCATCACAAATTTTCTTTTCTATTGTAAAATCTATTGAAGACCAGGCCAATGTTGAAAACGACACTCATGTAGGCCTGGTAAGAGTGATACTTTTGATTGAGGATTCTGCTGTTTATTATTCAAAGTACCTCCAGATGTTGTATTCCATAGTATTCGGTCAGGTACAACAGGTATTGCCCGAAGTGGAAAAAAATGAGCTGGATAAGATCTGCAGAATGAGATCGAGACCAAAGATTTTACTGGCAAGAAATTATGATGATGCGATGTATATCTTTGAAAAGTACAAAGATTTGCTGTTATGTGTAATATCAGATGCAGAATTCGAACGGGACGGCAAAATGGATAAAAAAGCCGGCATGAAGTTCATCAGGCATATCCAGTCGCATGTTCATAATCTTCCCATCATACTGCAGTCGTCAGATAAACAGAATGAACAAATAGCCAAAAAGCTGGGTGTCAGTTTCCTGAATAAGAATTCCGAGACATTACTAAACGACCTTAAAAACTTTTTAACATTTTATCTTGGTTTTGGTGATTTCGTATTCCGTGACAATGAGGGAAAACCCATAGCTGTAGCGCATACCCTCAGGGAATTCGAAGCCCTTCTGGAAGAAATTCCGGATGAATCATTTTATCTTCACGCATCTGAAAACCAGTTCTCACTCTGGCTGATGGCCAGGGGCGAAATTGAGCTGGCACGGACACTCAATCCTTTACGAATAGACAACTTTAAATATGTTAAGGAGTCACGAAAACTACTGATTGAAACACTGAAAAAATATAAAGAGGAAAAGAAAAGGGGTAAGGTGTTGAATTTTGATGAAACAGCAACACTCGATGAAAAGAACATTGTATCTTTTTCGGGCGGATCGTTTGGCGGAAAAGGAAGAGGTTTGGCCTTTATCAATGCACTCGTATACAATCTCGAATTTTCAGGCGTCGAAAAAGCCATCAATATCCGTACGCCCAAAACAGTCATCATCGGAACCGATGAATTTGACTATTTCCTTGAAAGGAACAATCTTATCGAAGTATTGTTAAATCCCCGTTATAGCTATAAAGAAATCCGACATTATTTTAACCGGGCTGAGTTATCGTCTTCCCTGATGAAAAAGCTGGAATTCTTCGTTGATCAGATTGAGAAGCCTATTGCCGTAAGATCATCCAGTCTGTCGGAAGATTCACTCACACAACCTTTTGCAGGCATTTTTGACACCTATATCATTCCCAATGCACGTCAGGACAAAAAATCAGTTCTCAATAACCTGGTTAAGGCCATAAAACTTGTTTATTCTTCGATCTATTCTGACAGTTCAAAAGGTTACTTTAAGGTTATCCACCATAAAGTTGAAGAAGAGAGGATGGCCGTTGTTCTTCAGGAGTTGGTCGGAAATCAGTATGACCGGTATTATTACCCGCACATCAGCGGTGTTGCCCAGTCCTATAATTATTACCCTGTTGCCCACATGAAACCCGAAGAAGGATTTGCCGTAGCGGCGGTGGGACTGGGATCATATGTTGTTGATGGATGGAAATCATTCCGTTTTTCACCCAGGTATCCGAAAATCGAAATGTTTACCACAAAAGATCTGATCAACAGTTCCCAGGTTCAGTTTTATGCTCTTGACTGTTCAAAAAATGATTGTGATTACGTGAATGAAGGTGAACTGGCATCACTTGTTATGCTGGATATCAGCGAAGCCGAAAAACATGGTACCCTTAAACATTGCGTTTCTGTATACAATCCCATCAATGACCAGATTGAACCGGGACTCTCCTCAGCGGGCCCCCGGATTGTCAATTTTGCAGATATTCTTAAATACAACCATATACCCCTGGCAAAAACCATAGACATTATGCTGGGAACGATTGAAGAAGCTTTGGGGTCACCTGTTGAAATTGAGTATGCGGTTGATCTTAACAGAACACTCAACAATCTCCCCTCATTCTACCTTTTGCAAATAAAACCGCTTGTGGGAAATCAACTCAGCACGAATTTTAACTTTGAAAAACTGGATAAATCAAAATTCATTCTGCATACAACATCAAGTCTCGGAAATGGTGAGATAAACGATATTCGTGATGTTGTCTTCATTGATGTTCAACGGTTCAATAAGTTAAAGACACTTGAGATGGCATCGGAAATGGAGTTTATTAACGCCAGGATGGAAAAACAAAACACACCTTATATCCTGATTGGTCCGGGCCGATGGGGTACACGCGATCCGTTTCTGGGCATACCGGTAATCTGGTCACAGATATCGAACGCCAAAGTGATCGTCGAAATAAGCCTTGCGAATTATCCGCTTGACTCATCGCTGGGATCCCATTTTTTTCACAACGTTACCTCCATGAACATTGGTTATTTCTCAGTACAGGATTCTTCAAATACCGATTACGTGAACTGGGATAAATTGAACAAACAGGAAATCATTCAGGAAACAAAATTTATAAAGCATGTCAGGTTTACAGAACCGCTTACGGTGCTGATGAACGGAAAAAAGAAAACGGCTGCAGTTATAATAAATCATGAAAGAGCATGAGTAAAATAAAAGTAGGCATATATGATGAACACAAGCTTACACAGGTGGGCATAGGCTCTTTGCTGAAATCCGTTGAAGACATTGAAATCACCCTTCAGTCGAATGAGAAAGCTCATCTTTTGGACAGTCTTAACTCAATTTGTCCCAATATTCTTATCATCAATTTACATGAGTTGAATTCACCATTGATCAATTTAATCTCACAGATCAGTACAGGCTATCCCCAGGTTAGAATACTCATCGTCTCCGTCAAGAAAGAAGAAGATATAATCCTTAAAACCATAAAGGCCGGAGCCAAAGGTTTCCTCTCCAAAGATTCGGAAAAGGATGAATTGATCGAGGCTATCTACACACTGCGCAGTGGTTATGATTATTATAACAAATCAATAACCCATTTGTTGCTGAACAAATACATCCATCAGCTGAAAACCGAAAATGAATCGGCCGGTGTTAAAAACCTGAGCATCCGTGAAATTGAAATCATGAAACTTTGGGGTAACAGTCTGACAAACAAAGAGATTGCCGAGAAATTATATCTGAGCGTCCGTACGGTTGAAACCCATAAAAACCACATCATGCAAAAGCTGAATTTGAAGACGTCAGTTGACCTTGTGAAGTATGGGATTAAGAATAATATTATTGAAATATAGCGACGAGGGACGAGGGACAAGGAGTGTGTGTATTGAGTATGGAGTATGGAGTCCGGAGGTTTGAACATTTGTTGGTTTAAAACGGAAAAATTCCCTCCCGGGAGAGGTTGAAATGCTTTACTTCAAGAAAACATCCAGTGATGAACTCATTTTTTTTCATGAATTACCGGCGTTTGGTGAAATAGATTTTCATTGATTTTTAACGGGGAAAATTTGACCGTATTGACAGTTTTTTTATAAATGAATGGTTATGTCATTTCTACAAACAGTTGGCACCCCGCCTTTCGGACGGGGCAGGCTCTACGGCGCCGGAATATGCCAAGTAAAACGCTTAAAGAGATAACAACAGGCTTTGCACATTTTTCATATTATATTGTTTTTTAATTAGTTAGTAATGAACTGATACAACTACTAACAATATTATACCATATAAGAGCCAAACAACTTCACCCAATCACCAAATCACCAAATCACCAAATACTACGTGAAACACGTAATTTTATAAGTACCTCACTGAATTGCTTTTCCTGTTAATACCACTTGCCTTAAAAGTTTTTATTTTTAGCCCGAGACAAAACCATGGATTCCGTATGTATCTGCTTTTATTAAAAAAAACGGGTCATTGTCATAGAAATGTCTTTGAAAAACTAAACTTTAAAATTTTAAATATATGAGTGATTTACTGGATGTAAAAGTAAATGATTTTATGGCAAAAGTTATTGCCAAAAATCCGGGCGAATCAGAGTTTCACCAGGCTGTTAAAGAGGTTGTTGAATCACTGATGCCCATTGTGGAAGAAAATCCGAAATATAAGTATGCCAAGATACTGGAAAGGATGACAGAACCCGAACGGGTGATCCTGTTCCGTGTACCCTGGGTGGATGACAACGGAGAAATTCATATCAACAAGGGATACCGTATTGAGATGAACAGTGCTATTGGCCCGTATAAAGGAGGCATTCGTTTCCATCCCACCGTGAACCTCGGCATCCTGAAGTTTCTGGCTTTTGAACAGGTCTTCAAGAACAGTCTCACCACACTGCCCATGGGAGGCGGTAAAGGTGGTTCAGATTTCGATCCGAAAGGCAAGTCAGACCAGGAAGTTATGCGTTTCTGCCAGAGTTTCATGACTGAATTGCAGCGTCATATAGGTGCCGACACCGACGTGCCGGCCGGTGATATCGGTGTTGGCGGCAGGGAAATAGGCTATATGTTCGGACAGTACAAGAGACTTCGCAACGAATTCACCGGGGTGCTCACCGGAAAGGGTATTGAATGGGGAGGAAGTCTGATAAGGCCTGAAGCCACAGGATATGGCTGCGTGTATTTTGCAGATGAAATGCTGAAGACCCGCAAAGAAAGTTTGAAAGGTAAGATAGCCGCTGTTTCCGGTTCAGGCAATGTTGCCCAGTATGCGGTTGAAAAACTCATCAGCCTTGGCGCAAAGGTGGTTACCCTGTCTGATTCTTCAGGATATATCTATGACGAGGGTGGTATTACCACAGAAAAACTGGCCTATGTCTTAGATCTGAAAAATATCCGTCGTGGAAGAATTAAGGAGTATGCCGAAAAATACGATGTAAAATATGTTGAAGGCCAGCGGCCCTGGGGTGAAAAATGTGATGTTGCTTTCCCCTGTGCCACACAGAATGAGATCAATGAAGAAGACGCCAAAACATTGTGCAAAAATGATTGTATGGCTGTTTCAGAAGGCGCCAACATGCCTTCAACACCCGAGGCTGTGGAAGTATTTCTTAAGAATGAAATCCTGTATGGCCCCGGGAAAGCTGCCAACGCAGGCGGTGTGGCTGTATCAGGTCTTGAAATGACACAGAATTCAATGCGACTGCCATGGAGCCGTGAGGAAGTTGACAGCAAACTGAAACAGATCATGGTCAATATTCATGAAACCTGTGTGAAATATGGCAAGTCATCCTCAGGATTCATTAATTATGTAAAAGGTGCCAATATCGGAGGTTTTATAAAAGTTGCCAATGCCATGCTGGCACAAGGGATTGTGTAGAGACGCCATGGATGGCGTCTCTACACCAGGTCTACACAGGCCCTGTAGAGATTATCGACAAGCTCCGGAATTTTCGACAGGGGAACAGATGAAAAGGCAAGACGGATAACATGTCCGAATACAATCACGCCGGTACTGTATTTTTCCAGCAGGTGTAATCTTACCTGTTCGGTATCGATGCCTTTGCGCAGCTTCAGGCACATGAAATACCCTGAATTAAAAGGCAGGGGATCAAGATATCCTGCATATTGTTCCCTGGATATGGTTTCTTTCAGCAGGGTATACCTCTTCTTTAAAATGTCGTATTTCTGTTTTTTTGCAGCTTCATAACCTTCTTGTGAATACACAGTCTTAAGAAGTGATTGTGCCAGATGACTGATATTGGAAATATTGCCCCGGATGGCGCCGGCCGTCTTATTTTCCAGTGCTTCATACAATTCAGGCGTTCCGCCTTTTATACCGTAGGTGATAAATCCCACCCTGAAACCCCATACATAATCCTCCTTTGTTGGACCGTCAAGTTTAACAGCCAGCACATTTTCATGAAGGCCTGCAATACGTGTAAAAATTGACTCCTTGAAAACGTTATCTTCATATACCAGTCCGAAATAGGCATCATCGATAAGCACAACCATTTTCTTCCCGGCAATGGCCAGCCTGTGTATCTCGTTAACGATAGGATCAATCTCGTCGGCAAGAGGAGTATAACCGGCAGGATTATTGGGAAAATTCAATAAAAGAATTATTTTCTCCTGTTTCACTGAAGAGAGGGCTTCTGAAAAAGAAGAAAGATTGAATCCGCTATTATTGAACAATTCAAAGGTTTTTATATGGGTACCATAACCGTTTTCAAGGATCAGACTGTAGTTTTCCCAGTACAGGTCAGAAAGAACTACAGTATCACCCTGGTCAGCAAACATATAACCCGCCATGCTGATGCCATGCGTTACTCCGTTGGTCGCCACAGGAAGGCCAATTGTCAGGTTCTGCAATGAAGGATTTTTCCTGATAAGAAAACTTTTCCAGGTATCACGCAAATCTTTTTTGCCGGAACTTGGCGCATATGGGAAAACGCTGTTAACCGGCAGGTTTATCAAGGTATCAAAGGCAGGCAGATGCATGGAAGTACCATCGTCTTCAACGGCTTCGCCGATGGAGGCATTAATCTTTTTACCTTTTGCCTGTGCTGATTGTGACAGAATACCAAGCTTCGGGAAAAAGATATTTTTACCTTTTTCGGATAACATATCCAGAATTCCCGGATGCTGCTTCCGGATGAGTTCGTTTAAAGTATTTGCCTGAGGGTTCATATGTTTGTTTTTTTGATATTCATTTTTTCTGATCTGGAATTACCAATCAGATTACCAGAGCCAAGAGCCAAGAATCAAGAACAAAGATATAATTTATGATGAAATACCATAAAACTTGAAACAATTCATTAAATTTATGATGAATAAAAAAGGAATCCTTTGCCATATTTAATAAATAAGGGTATTTTATAACACAAAACCGCATGAAAATCATGAGATCGCTGCTTTTTCTATCTTCCGTTCTCCTGCTCTCATTCCAGGCCTGCGCACAGCCTGAATACCTTTTACTGGGGAAAGGAGGGGGAATAACCGGAAAAATTACGCAATACAGAATTTCATCAAGGGGTAAAATTCACAAAGGCACCGGCATGACAGACATTGAGTATACACAAGCCGGCAAGATTAAAAGAAGAGAGGCCCGAAAGCTATTTGGCGAGATAAAGAGTATTCATGACAGTTCCTTTCATCATCCCGGAAACCTTTACTATTTCATCCGAATAATTGATAATGAATGTACAACAGAGTATACTTGGGGGGAAAATGGATATAAAGTTCCGGAAATGATCGGGGTGTTTTATAAAGAAACCATAAACAGGCTTTCTGATCTTCCTTATAAACCGGTTAAAAAACCTGTAAAATAATACATGAGAAAAAAGATGAAAACAAACTCAATTTTCCGTTCGGTATTGATCCTGTTCTTTACCGGAATTTCCATAGTGAGTATGGCACAGGGAGCCTTTGATACCAAGAAAAAAAGCAGCACAGAAGTGAAAGCCCCATCACTCAATGCCGTCAAAATTGAGGCCTCGCGTTCTCTCGCCAAATCGACTTACAACGGGTCCATTGTAAGCACACCTCTGCAAAAAACGCTGAGCCAAAATCCGGGTAAACCTTTGCAACCAGTCTCCACTAAATGTGAAAAAATAGTTTATTCATCAGAAAACGGTTTACCTGTTTTTATCAAAACCATTCCGGAAAAAATTACAAAAACAAAATCCACATCTCTGACACCTCTGAATGCGTGCTATGCTTATCTGAATGAATTAAAACCCATATTGATGCTTGATTATCCCGAAGAACAATTTACCATCAGAAATATCAGCACCGACAGGTTTTCAAAAACGCATATCCGGCTTGACCAGGTTCATAAAGGCATACCGGTATATGGCGCTGATGTTGTGGTTCACTTAAATGAACTGGGTGCCGGAGAATTATTCAACGGCCGTTATGTGAAGATTCCTGATGGCATCAACACCATCCCGGATATTACTGCAGCCGGCGCTGTTGAAAAAGCAAGCCTTCACCTTTTCAAAGGTAATCCAAAACCGATGCCTGTATCCCCGATTGCCCTTATTGCTGAAAAAACAGAACCCGAAGCGTCACTGACCATATTCCGTAAAAAAACTTTATTAACTGATTATGTCCTGACTTATCATGTGACACTCTTTGCCCCGAATTTTCACAGGTGGGAGTATTTTATTGATGCCTCCACCGGGGACATTATACATTATTATAACAGCACCTGTGATGCCGATGGACCTAAAACCGCTTCAGGAACAGATCTTAACAGTGTATCACGCACAATCAATACTTATCAGCTTGGTTCCTATTACTATCTGCTGGATGCCGGCCGGCACATGTATAATGCCGCGGAGTCTGACCTGCCCGACAGCCCTTCTGGCGGCATTCTTACCATTGATATGAATAACACATACGGAAACAATCAGTCATTTCAGCACATTGTCACCACCAATAACACTTCATGGAGCCCTAAAGCTGTATCTGCCCATTATAATGCAGGAGCGGTCTATGAATATTACTACCAGACTTTCGGAAGAGAATCCATTGACGGCAATAAAGGAACCATTATCTCAATCATTAATGTCCCCGATCAGGAGACAGGAGACGATATGGACAATGCATTCTGGAACGGACGTTTTGTATGCTATGGCAATGGCGATGTGGCCTTCAAACCGCTGGCCGGAGCCATGGATGTTGCCGGTCATGAGATGACCCATGGTGTAATAGAAAACACCGCAAACCTTGAATATGACGGTGAATCAGGTGCCATAAACGAATCATTTGCAGATATATTCGGGTCGATGATGGACCCGGAAGACTGGCTGATCGGCGAGGATATTGTCTTTACCTCGGCATTTCCGACGGGTTGCCTGCGCTCTATGTCAGATCCGCACAATGGCGGCACCACCCTGGGTGATGGCGGTTATCAGCCCCGCCATATGGATGAAAGATACACCGGATCGGAAGACAACCATGGCGTGCATATAAATAACGGTATCGGTAATTATACCTTTTACCTCTTTGCTACAGCAGTAGGAAGAGACAACGCAGCTGAGGTTTATTATAAGGCTTTAACGCAATACCTGACCAAATCATCGCAGTTCATCGACCTCAGATTGTGTATTATGCAGGCTGCTGCTGACATCCATGGTGCAGGATCGGATGTCGTTACCCAGGCAGGACTTGCATTCGATGCCGTGGGCATTTCAGACGGACAACCCACCGATGTCAATACAACGCTACCGGAAAATCCCGGAGAAGAATATCTGCTGATCATGAATACCGATCCGGGCGATGAAAATACCCTTTACCGGTCGGATATGGCCTTGAATTTCGAACCTTTGTCAACGACCACACTCGCAAGCCGGCCAAGTGTTCAGGATGATGGTTTTGAAGCCGTTTTCGTTGCGGGTGACAACACCCTTCATTCCATAATTGCCTCACCCGAGTATGAAACCGACGAGATTGTCATACAGGACGAAGAAATATGGGGAAATGTCGTCATTTCAAAAGACGGAAACCGCGTTGGGGCTGTCACTGCATATGCCGATACCACGATATGGGTATATGACTATGAATCTGAAAGGTGGGCCTATTTTACTCTTTATAATCCTACTTACCACGAAAATCTCAATGCTACAGGTGTCTTGTATGCTGATGCGCTTGAATTTGATGTCAGTGGTGAATACCTGGTCTATGACGCCTTTAACACCTTGAAAAACAATGACGGCGAAAATATAGAATACTGGGATGTTAATTTCATCCGTGTTTGGGATAATGCTGCAAATGATTTTGGCGACGGCACCATTTACAAATTATTTTCGAGCATACCGGAAGGTGTCAGCATCGGTAATCCTTCTTTTTCAAAGAATTCACCTAACATACTGGCTTTTGACTATTTCGATGAGGAAGAAGGAGTCTATGCCATTCTCGGTGTCAACATCGAATCCAATGAGGTTATAACTGTGGCAGAGAATAACAATCTCGGCTGGCCTTCCTTCAACAGGAGTGATTCCCGAATCGCCTTTACCTCAGCCTATGGCGAAGACAATTATGCCATTAACTATGTTAACATTAACATTAATACCGATGGCGAAATATTCAGTGATGGTATTATCAACAACATGTTTACCGGAGGCGCCTGGCCCGTTTATTTTGCCACCGGCATCCGCAACTCAGTCAGGGATTATGACGACCGCTCACCCGGACTTATCATCGACTGTTATCCCAATCCTTTTACAACAGGTATAAATCTTAAGATTCCCCGGGAATTATCGCAACATTGCAGGCTTGACATCTTAAGTATGGACGGGCAGTTGGTATTCTCAGAATATTACAGTTCAGTGAATGATAATATCCTCACTCCTGACCTGAAATGGCTGACTCCAGGTACCTATATCATACACTTAAGAAATGAACAAGCCATTGCCACAGGTAAGATCATAAAAGTTAAATGAAGTTTTTTATTTCTCAGCCTTCATATTTGTAGCTGAAGGGATCGATAAAAAGCAGGAATTGTCTCGAAAAGCAATTTTCAGGACAACCTTATTATTCTTTTCATGATCAGGGATTTTATGCCGTCAATCGTATGTTTGCTGACAGTATTTCTGTTCAGACATATCATTTTATGTGATTTTTATGTATTTTTAGGTATTCTTCTGTGATAGCACGCGATGGAACAACAGATTCTATGGAACAGGTTTTTAAAAGGCGATAAAGAGGCGTTAGAGCTGATCTTCAGGACTTACTTTGATGAATTATACAGTTTTGGCCTCAAAATGACGCATAACACAGAGACTGTTGAAGACAGCCTTCAGGATATGTTCTTTAAGTTATGGAAGAACCGCAATAACCTGAATGGTATCAGTAATATCAAGGGCTATCTGGTAAAAGCTCTCAGACACCATATTTATGATAATCTTAACTGGAGAAACCGTTTTGTAAACTGTGAAACACCACCGGAAAATCTTTTTGACATTGAATTCTCACATGAGGATTTTCTGATCACAGAACAGCTAAACCAGGAAACCCGTGAAAAACTCATCCATATCCTTAACAAGCTGACCAACAGTCAGCGTGAAGCCATTTATCTGCGCTTCTTCAGGGGATATGACTTCAAAGATATTTCTGACATCATGGAAATCAGCGTTCAGTCCGTCAGAAATGCGATACACAGGGGCTTGCTGGCGATGAGGGAAATGACCCCGTAGAGACGCCATGCATGGCGTCTCACGGAATATTACAATTTTTTTCTTAAATTGTGAGTATAAAACTCAATTTTTGCCGTCTTATTTAAATAATGACGATTTCAGGAATTATGAAAAAAAGGGATAAGGCATCGCTGACATACGACAAGATATTATTACTTCCTGATTACATGAATTTTATTCAGAATGAACAATCAGGAATTGATGCCTGTGGGAATAACAAAGATGAAAATACAGATTCCTGGAGACATGAACTGGAGAAAGCTGCTTTTCTCAGTCAGATTCTCACTTCTCACAAAAAAATTAAATACTCCGATGATATAAAGAAGCAGCATGCCGGCCGTTTATTGGCCCGTATTAAAGCTGACAAGAAATCAAAGCAAAACAACAATCTCCCGCTTTTGTTAAGAATTGCAGCCGGCGTTTTAATATTGGTTGCGCTGTCTGTTGCCTTGTTCAGGCGTGAAATCTTTATGATCGCCGGCAGGCAGGGACCAAACATGGAACTTATTGTCCCTTCAGGTGAAAAATCACAGTTGATCCTGGCCGACGGCACAAAAGTCTGGGTTAACTCTGAATCCAGGCTTGTTTATCCGGCCGGTTTCGATGGACAGGACAGAAAAGTGATACTGGAAGGTGAAGCTTACTTTGATGTTTCAAAAGTTAAGAATTCAAAATTTACGGTTTATACCCAGGATGTTAAGGTAGAAGTGCTGGGTACGAAATTCAATGTTAAAAGCTATCCGAAAGACCACACAATTGAGACCACCGTTGTTGAAGGCATGGTAAGGATTGAAGATGATGAGGATAAGGTAAGATTCTCTCCTGTCCTGCTGAAAACTGATGAACGCATGATATTCCGGAAAGAATACACTGAACATCAGGATTCAGAGAAAATAAATGAAGTGCCGGAAAAGATAACTGAGAAAGATGTGCCCGTGAAAGTAAAGGAAATCCTTATCAGTCAAGTTAACACAGAAAACGTTACCTGCTGGAAAGATCATCTGTTGATTTTCGATAATGAAACCCTTGAGGAAATAGCGATAAAAATGTCAAGATGGTATAAAGTTGATGTTAAAATCGTTGATGATGATCTGAAAGCTCATCGGTATACCGGAAAATTCGTCAACAATGAAACCCTTGACCAGGTGCTCGAAGCCATTAATCTGACCACGGCCATTCAATATTCTGTCAACCAAAACAGTGTTCAGATCCGGTCTGAAAAAAAGAAACTATAATAAACCTGTATGAAAAAATAACCCTGACATAAAAAACAACAAAAACCTGTAAGCCTATGCAAATAATACCTGCTGATTTCCTCTGATTCCTCTTATTTCAGGTAAGAAAGGATCGGTTAATGCTGCAACATTGACCGATCCTGAAATTCACAACGCTGATGCGAAAAGCTCTGCTGTTCTGCATCAGTCAGTCATAAACTAAAACCTCTACAAATATGAGAAAAAAAAATTTACTAAAGTTCTTACTGATCATGAAACTAACATTTATTTTAATGTTTTTGGCAGTGGTGAATATTTCTGCCACCGTACATTCACAAAATACGGTTATTACACTTGCCATGAATACGGGAAGTTTTGGGGAGATTATCAATGCCATTGAAGAACAAAGTGAGTTTAAAGTTTTCTACAAAAACGAACAGATAAACCTGAACCGGCAGGTATCACTCACCTCAAAAAAGGCACCCGTTTCAGAAATACTTGTCGATGCCCTGAAAGGGACTGACATCGGCTATACCCTCATCGACAAGGTCATCGTCCTTGCCCCGGTGGAAGGAAACCTCGTGAAACAGCAGATGATCACCGGAAAGGTCACCGCAGGCGACGGCAGCCCTCTTCCTGGTGTTAATGTTATTGAGAAGGGAACCACAAACGGTACCGTAACGGATATTGATGGTAACTATTCAATAACATTAATCGGACAGGAAGCAACACTGGTGTTCTCTTTTATCGGTTATCTGACTGAAGAAATTGAAACCACCGGAAAAACTGAGGTCAATGTATTGCTGGTGGAAGACATCCAGCGCCTTGATGAAGTGGTGGTGGTCGGATACGGAACAGTGAAGAAAAGTGACATCACCGGATCCCTTTCTTCGGTGACCTCAGAAGAGATCATGGAAATGCCTGTACAAAACGTAAACCAGGCTTTACAGGGACGTGCGGCCGGTGTTGACGTTTTTAACACAGGCTTTACACCTGGAAGCGCACCCACGATCCGTATCAGGGGAAGCCGCTCAATCAAAGCCGGTAATGATCCGCTGTATATACTTGACGGGATACCCGTGGAGTCAGGCATTGAAGAAGTCAATCCACTTGATATTGAATCTGTTGAGGTATTAAAAGATGCTTCAGCCGCAGCCATTTATGGATCACGGGCAGCCAACGGCGTAGTCCTTATCACCACAAAAAGAGGAACAGGCCGAAAAGCTTCGGTCAATTATGAAGGTTCTTTATCCTTTGAACAGGCCCTGGTGACCATCGACCTGATGGACGGAGCACAGTGGGCAGAGATGCGACGTACAGTCATGCGCAGTGAAGGTCTTTACACCGCTGACTATCCCAATCCTGTAGAAGATGAATTATGGTTTGGAGAAGAAATGGTGCCTCAGATCTGGGAATCAGTAAAAATGGGTTATACCCTTGATAACAACGGAGACTATGTCCTCGATCCCGAAACAGGCCATCCTCTCTATGATCCGTCAAAAGTAAGATCATATGACTGGGAAGATGAAGCATTGCGCACTGCTCATTCCCAGATTCATCAATTGAGTGTAAGTGGCGGTACGGAGAACCTGGGAGTCTTATTGTCAGTAGGATATACAAACCAGGAAGGCATAGAAGTCGGCCAGAATTACAAAAGATTCAGCCCACGGCTTAACCTCGATTACCAGGCTGTTGACTGGTTTAAAATTGGCATGAGCACCAGTTACAGTTTTGCGCTGCGTGATCCGGGTGTGGGTTTATACGGGGCTTGTGCTTCGCAGATTCCACTGTCACTGCCATATGATACCGCCGGCAATTTTATTATGCTGCCTACAGGTGATGACCTTATAAAGAATCCTCTTCGGGATAACAAATACAAAACAATTGAAGAGAGGACAAACCGTTACCTTGGCAGTTACTATGCTGAAGTAACGCTGTGGAAAGGGCTTAAATACAGGATCAATGCCGGTATCGATTATAAACACTTCCGCAGAGGTGATTTCATCGAACCTGAATCCTCTGATCTTATTAATGTTAACAAAGCACGATACCGCCAGTACGAGCGATACGGATGGACAGTGGAAAACCTGTT
>JAFGTR010000016.1 GCA_016934055.1 Bacteroidales bacterium
TAGGCTGTTAGGCTGTTAGGCTGTTAGGCTGTTAGGCTGTTAGGCTGTTAGGCTGTTAGGCTGTTAGGCTGTTAGGCTGTTAGGCTGGAAGTCCTAATGTTGGTGGTCTTCTTTGTTCTTTGCTCTTGGTTCTTGACTCTTGGTTCTAATCCAGATGAAATATCTCCTCCATATCGGCCCAGAATTCCCCGGACCTTCTAGTTTCCAGGGGTTCCATCAAAGGCTTAACAACGTCCCACCATTGCTGTGTTTCTTTGTGCGCGGCCATCTTCTCCATATCGGCCCCGAAATTGTTACCGGTATACTCGAAATAAGCGAAAAGGACAAAATCCTTAATGAAGATAGAATAATTGGAAATGTTGCATTCCTTTATCATCTGTAAAACACCGGGCCAGACAGCCTGGTGGTGTTCGGTGTATTCATCCGCCTTTTCCGGTTTCAGGCGGATAGTCTGTCCAAATCTTCTCATATCATCGTATTTTGTTCAGTGTTTTAAAAAGCGCTTCAACATTAGCCGGAGGAATGTCGGGAAGAATGGCTTCGTGGCTTGGTGAAATAACCAGTCCGGTCGGGAACAATTCCACCAGTTCTGATACTCTTTTACTGACATCGCCAGGTGTTCCGTTAACCATAAGATATTGTGCATCAACGCCACCACAAAATGCAACCCGATTACCGAAAGTCGCTTTCAGATTATTTACATCCATACCGAAGGCAAGAGCCTGTATCGGGTGGATAATATCAGCTCCCAAATCAATAATGTCATCAATAATTGGGAATATTGATCCGCATGAGTGATGCATTACCTTCAGACCATAGCTTTTTGCCTGGTCTACAAGTTTTTTTGTGCCCGGAAAAACATATTTTCTCAGCAAATCAGGGTCAACCATAAGCCCTGTCTGGCTGCCAAAATCATTTCCGATCAGCACTGCATCGAGGTATCCTTTGGTGGCTTCATAAAATATCTCATTGGCTTTCAGGTAAAATTCCGTTATCCGGTCAATGACTGCCTTAAACATATCAGGATTCATAAGCATAACCACAAGGGCATGCTCCATACCAAAAGCTGAGCATGCATCCTGAAAATGTGCGCTCCATAAGATACCCATGCGGGCATAGTTCTTATCAACGGAAGCAGCCCTTTGCCTGGATTCTTCGCGGTCCAGGTAAAGTGACGGTTCGGGCCAGTCGAATTTATCGACATCTTCAGGTTGTTCATAGTCCTCGAAAAATCCCGGAGCTGTAAGTGTTCGATTATCTGGCGTATCATCATGGCTTATCTTGGCAAAGTTAAAAGCACAGGCGATATGATTTGAAGGCGGAAAATTATAAGGTACTTCAATGGGATAGATATCATCATCAACAACTCTTTTCAACATATCCATTGAGTTAACGCCAAAGTATCTTTTCAGACCGGGCTCAGCATCGGGTACAGGCAGACCAAGCCAGGATGCTGGTCTGTCAACCGGTGCGTGTTCGATGGTAGCGAGGAATCGATCTTTGTGGTTCATGGTGGTTGTTGTGGTTGTGGGCCTGTCTGCTGGTCTTTTGGTCTGCTGGTCAAGAAGGCTGTCAGGCTGTCAGGCTGGAAGTCGTAAAGCTTGTAGTCTTCTTTGTTCTTGGTTCTTGGTTCTTGATTCTTTGTTCTTTGTACTTTGTTCTTTGTTCCTGGTATTTTTCCAGACACTGTCAGGTTCTTCGAACACTGACAGGTCTTACATGGGTGAAACCGGTATCCACACTGTCATATCTCCTTTCCCCCTGTTTCCCCATGCATAATATGGGATTAGCTTTATAATGGCTTTTCTGTACTTTTCCTTGCTGATCCTTCTATAGAGTCTCCCGTTCCAGTCTTGATTAACTGCTATCATCACTTCCCCTGATAAAGTAACAACATTGCTTTCACCGATCAGGTCTTTTTCCGGCATAAACAGAACAGAAGATGGAATTGTCACATCAAAAATTTTATGATCTGCAGGAAGATCAGCTGATTCCAGACAGTATACAACCGGACCTCTTTTTACGGCCACCTGATTAAGAGTTTCCTCAACAAGTGGATTGGCCTCAAAGAGATTAACCTGCAACGGCAGTATGAGATCAATCACATCTCCGGACTTCCATAACCTGTTAATTTCAGCATATTTACCTGAAACGACAGGTTGTTCAACCTGTGATCCGTTAACTTTTATGGTAGCACCTTCAGCCCAGGAAGGAATACGGAGGAATAATGAAAATTCCGATTTCTGCACTTTTTCAATGACCAGTCTGATACCTTCATCATAAGGAAAATCAGTTTTTTGTGTCATCTGAATTAATGATCCATCCCTGAGATGAGTTGAAAGAGTATTCCCGCCATAAAAATTGACCCACAGACCTGCATCAGAAATACAATAGAAGTAGTTCTGAATTTCGGCAATTGTACGGATCGTGTTGGGTGGACAACAGTTGCAGTAGCTGATGTATGGTTCTCTTACCTTTGACCAGCGCAGTGTATAGGTAATATCTTCAGAAACGCGAAGCGGGTTGGTATAAAAATAGCCTTTTCCGTCGAGGCTTACGCCTGCCAGAAGGCTGTTGTACATGACCATTTCCATGATATCGGCATATTTTGCATCGCCTGTTGCCAGCAGCAAGCGCCAGTTCCAAAGCAAATTACCAATATTGGCACATGACTCATTGTGTGCAGTCAGGTTGGGTAATTGATAGTCACGTCCATAAGCCTGGTGTACCTGTTGAACAGGCTCCTGTTTATAGGTTGTTCCATCAGGTGAAACACCGTTATACAAAGCTCCGCATCCGCCGGTGATATACATTTTTTTTTCAGTCACATTATGCCATAGAGCATCAAGTGCATTAAAAAGTGAGTCTTCTCCCGTTTCCAGGAAGACATCAGTGACACCGGCATAAAGATAGTTGGCACGCACAGCATGACCAACAGCCTCATTTTGTTCCCTGAAAGGAATCCGGTCCTGGTTATCATCACTACCGTTTTTAACCATACTGCGTATGTTGATAAGTGTTTTTGCCAAATCAAGATATCGCCGGTCATGTGTGGTACGGTACAATTCAACAATACCCATATAATGAGAAGGACAAATGGCGTTCTTTGCCAGCTCTGCAGGATTCCGTTCACAGAAATCACAGAGAAAATCAGCTGCTTTCTTTGCAATGTTTAACAGGCTTGTTTTGCCTGTGACACGGAAATGGAGACAGGCAGCCGTCATCAAATGTCCCATGTTATAGGTTTCAAAATCAAGCCTTTCGGCAAATTCCTTCTTTCTGTCCTTTTCTTTCCTCTGTTCAATCATAACCGGTGTATGAATATAACCATCTTCACGCTGAGTTAATGCTATGATCGCAATAATAGAATCTATCTGCTTTTCAGTTCTTTCATCCTTACGATCATAATTGGCCATAATCATGCCCTCAAGAATCTTGTAAAAATCACCATCATGGAAAGGCGGGCCCTTGTGTTTCCCTTCTTTCAAACCTGCGGCAATCTCAAAGTTTGCAAAAGCATGGCTAAGGCTGTCATTCAGGTAATTTCCCATCATATGCGGCACCATGGATTGCCGGCACACAGAAAATCTTTCGGCCCAGAAACCTTCAGTCCAACGGACATCATAAATATCAACGCTCCGAAGACTTGCATAAGGACTTTCAGAGGTATTAACAAGGCTTTTATCCTGTGCTGCCATGTTTATGCACACAACAAACAGCGCAACGATTAGAATTGCTTTGTTTTTTATTCTTTGATCAATATCCATCGGTTTTGAATTCATAAACGCCCAAACCAGTTTCAAAAATAGTGCATTCATCATCAATGTCCATAAGATAATCTGTCTATATGGTCGTGTTCCCTTTATCACATGATAAAATCACGAAGGATAACGTCTATTAAGCAACAAATCAAAAGCAATTTCAGGATAACCGTTATCTGTATGTTTCTGTAAGATTTTAAAAATCCGTCAGAAATATTTGTTTAATGTAAACGTTTACAATATGTTTATATCTGTTTATTAGATATTTACAAATATGATTTTAGAACTTTTTGTAAACGTTTATATTGCAATATTAATTTTCTTCTTATAGATTTGCAAATAAAATGAAATAAATAACCGGAAGGGTTAAAAAAGCATAAGGAATATAATATATTATCAGCCTTGATTGAAACACCACCAGTAATTTGGTTATATCGATAAGCCAGGAAACAAGAACAAAATATGTTTTGCTTTTCATTTTGGCACTTAACGATTTTTCATTTCATTTACAACAAAATTCTCACAACATGCTAATTCATAAAAATTTCATTCTTGTAACCTTAACATCCATACTCTTATCTGCAGCCCCGGCTTTCAGCCAGGATTCCCTGATAATAAGTGAATTCATGGCTTTAAACGATACGATCCTGCCGGATGAAGACGGTGATTATCCTGACTGGATCGAGATCCATAATACAGGTTCAAATGATGTCAGTCTGTTGGGCTGGTACCTTACCGATGACAATAATGATGCAGTAAAATGGGGTTTCCCTGATATGACATTAGCATCAAAGGAATATCTTATCATCTTTGCCTCAGGAAAAGACCGCAAGGCTGAAAAAGACAAACTGCACACCAATTTTAAACTCAGCGGTTCCGGTGAATTTCTGGCACTGGTAAAGACAGGCGTTGTTAAACCGGGCACAGTTTTCTCACCCGCCTATCCGGTACAATATAAAAACATATCATACGGTATGTCCGAATCAGGGTATATATATTGTGCGTTACCAACACCGGGGACAGTTAATTCGGAGATTGTCTTCATCACTCCGCCTCAATTCAGCGTCAGCCATGGATTTTATGACGATGCCTTTATGCTTGAACTATACAGCAATATTGCTGATGCTGACATCTATTATACAAGAGATGCCAGCTCACCGGATCTATCAAACGGCATAGAATATACAGGTCCGATCCCCGTAAGCACAACAACAATTATTCGGGCTTTTGCTATAAAAGAAGGTACCGGGGAAAGCCCTACCGTCACCCAGAGCTATATTTTCCCCGAAGATGTCGTGAATCAGTCAGAAGATCAACCCGGCTACCCTGCTGCATGGCTGTCCCCCATCCATTATACCGATGATTATTTTGAGATACCATCCAACTACAGCATGAAATCAGATTTTCTCAGTAATCCTGAAGTTGGTGAAGTCATCATAGAATCATTAAAAAGCCTGCCAGTTGTTTCAATTGTGAGTAACATTGACAATTTCTTTTCAAAGAGTACACATCCTGATTCTGGTGGCATATATATGTACAACGGTGAGCCCAATGGACCCACCCGCCTTCTCCAATATCACCTTGGGCGTGGATGGGAACGACCGGCATCGGTTGAATATTTCAACTCGGATGCCAATGACGGTGCCATTGATTTCCAGGCTAACTGTGGGATTAAAATACATGGTGGCGCAACAAGAACCAGGGCAAAGACTGAAAAGCACTCGTTCAGAATAACTTTTAAATCGGAATATGGTCTGACAAAACTTGAAGAACAGGTTTTCGGAAAAGGATCTCCCAACCAATATGACTGGTTGGTGCTGAGAGGCGGTTTTGCTCCCCGGCTCGGACAGCAGATAAGGGATCCCTGGGCCAAATCTTCAATGCGGGATATGGGTCAATATGCATCACGGAGCAAATTCGTGCATGTATATATCAATGGACTCTTCTGGGGCATGTATAACTTATCTGAACGGATGGACAACAACTGCATGCGTGATAACCTGGGCGGAGACGCCGATGATTATGACATGCTGAAAGACTATTTTGAGGTAGAAGCAGGTGACACTGTTGCGTGGAGTAAACTGGTGGCTATGGCGGAGGATAATATTGAGGATACGGAGAATTACCAGAAACTATTGGGCAACAATCCGGATGGCACACCAAATCCATCCTATGAAAAGCTTGTAAACCCTACAAATCTGATCGACTATATTCTGATGAACATGTATGCCGGCACACAGGACTGGGATCATCACAACTGGGTAGCAGCCCGCAGAAAAACAGATTCAGAAGGATTCCACTTTCTTGTCTGGGATGCTGAAGGGGTTTTTCAGGGTAATAATATTTCGTCCATAATGTCGGGAGGAGAATACAACAGGCCAACCGGCATCTTTTATGATCTGATGAAAAACGAACAGTTCAAAGATCAGTTTATCGGTCATGTTAACAGACATTTTTTCGAAGGCGGTGCTTTAACGCCAGTCAATTCACTGGCCAGGTATGACCGTTGGCTTGATGAGATCGACACCGCCCTCATCAGTGATCAGGCCCGTTGGGTGGGCAGCAATGACATATGGAATACCGGTTTTCATAAATTCAGATTTTCCTATTTCAGTTCAAGAACTGAGCTTGCTTTTAAACAACTTATTGCAAACGGTATTTATCCTGAAATTGAAGGTCCTGTTTTCAATACGGATAGCAAGATCATACCGGATGATTTCCAGCTGACAATGACATCACCTGACGGCGGGGAAATATTGTATACACTTGATGGCACCGACCCTGGATATTTCAGAATATCCGAAGCACCTTCCATTAAAGTATATGACAATCAACCATTGCCGTTGACGGTAGACACCATAAATATTATGGCGAGGGTAAAAAAGGATACACTTTGGTCAACCCTGATGACAAAGCAATTTATTGTCGGAGAGCTTAATGCTTCTGTATCCTGCTCATCAACAGGTCAGTCTGCTTATCTGTTCACATATCCTAATCCTTTTAAACATCAGACATCAATAGTCTTGAATATTTCGGAATCATCATACATTACTGTTAAGATTTATAATCTGCTGGGATCTGAAATTGCAACGGTCAGTGATGCCTTTATGATGTCAGGAGAACATACGATAATATGGGATGCCGGCAATCTGCCAGCGGGGGTTTATGTCTGTGTGTCAGAAAACAAGACAGATAATACGATGAAAAGGATCAGGCTGATTAAAAAATAGAGTTTAAGGGCACAAGCGGACGCTTGCGCTAGTATGAAGCACAAGCGGAAGATCCAGTGAGGCTTTTATATTCTTCCAGGTCCTTCGGACCCTGGAAGGTCTAAAACCCTTCAGGGTCTCCGGATCCAAGAAGGTTAAAATGAAGGTGTTCCTGTCTCTTCAATAGTCTCGTAATGATCAACGAGTCCGCCCAGGTCTATTATTATATAGTCGACCACGACTGCCGGGTCAAGAGCTTTAATCTTCAGGGTATGAAATCCGGGCTTTAATGAAGGAAAAGGAATCAGTCTCCCGGCTTTATTACTCAACACATTCTGCTTCCATTCTTCACTTCTGCCGTATGTCGTTAAATCGACTATTACCGGTGAGGAATCATCTATACATATGGCAAGGCGTAATTTATGACCGGTATTCAGAGGATGTACAGGCAGACAACTGATGATAACGGAACATGGAGCACTGCTTAAAGAACAGAAATCATATTCAAGTGCTGCAGCAGCAATATTTGTCTCCCGTTTTTCTGAATTATAATTGTCCGGAGCATATACCATAGAATGTCCGGTATGTCCCAATCCGTTAATCCTTTTCCAAGAACCGGGATCAGAACCGTTGATCCTGGAAAAGTTTTCTGCGAATATTGAAATCAGCCCGTTTGACTCTGCAAAATAATTTGTCTGTTCAAAGGTTTTATTTTCTGCTTTTATACCGATACTTTTACTCTCACCTGAAGCCTTGATGGTTATGCTACCTGCAGCTTCAGCCCGGCCTTCAAGCTTAGGCCAGTCAACACTGATCCATATCCGTTTTTCCTTATTCCCGGGGATAGTATCCAGTGTGCCTTTTTTGTCAGAAAGGATTATCCAATTGTCCGAAGCTTTCGCATCCCATTGTATTTCAGCCTTTGACAGAAGATAAACATCAATATATCTTTTCTGTTGGCCGTAAGGTGTGAAAACCGGAAGTGTGGTGACCTTGTCAGCAGGCTGAAACAGGCATGAATCTTCATGAACGTATCCTTCAGGCATACAAGCCCACAATTCCGGTCTGTAAGAAAAATCCAGGTTTAACTGCGGCCTCTGAAAAACACTCAGGTTACGCGGTGCACTGTTCATCATGCCCAACCATTTTCCGTTTGCCAAATCATTATTGTACCGTTCTGTTTCTTTCCGGATGTTTAAATAGGCTTCTTCAGCCCATACGGCATAATCAGAGGCACTTAATCTGTTCTGGTATCGGGCATAATATGAAGCCTTGTCAGCATATAAAAACTTCTTGTTCATGTATGAAGCACAAACAACGGGGTAATAAACAAGCTGAAAATAAGCATCCTTCATGCCGGAATCAATCTGGTCCATAATTTTTTTTGCCTGTTTTTCAACGGAATCATAGGCATCAATCCGTTTTTGTGCTTCATCGCCATAAAAGAAGTGGTTATAGGCGGTACGATTTGTTTGTGTTGACGGTTCAGTCCTGCTCCATCCCATAAATTCAGGCCGGCGCTCAAAAGCCAGAATGTAATACTTCCATAACATTTGAGTAATGGAAGGGGAATGCCTGCCAAATATGCGTTTATGATACCCGGAAAAATGGGCATTAACATTTTCAGCTTCTGAAAATCTGCTTATGTCATAAGCCATATCCAGAAAGAGCTGCATATTGTATTCACAAGGCTTTATATCACCCACATTAACAATCCATATTGTCCTGTTATCTGACAGATAAGCTTTTGTTAACTCCTCCCAAATCAACAACGGATGAGTGGTACTGAGCCATAAATAGTCGTGAGGCCGGCCCCAGTATGAAATATGGTAATACAATCCGCTTCCCCCTGTCCGGAATGATTCCTCAGCTTTGTTCAGCCTCCTGATGTAGCCATAGTTATCGTCAGTCCACATGAGGCAGATGTCCTCCGGTAATGACATGCCGTTATCGTAGATATCCAGGACTTCTTTGTAAGGTATGAAAACCTGCGGTACAGCTGTGACATCATCATCAATATGTTTCCGGAGAATTTGACGTTGATCTGTAATGATCTGTTCAAGAGCCAACTTTTGCGTATTAAGGTTCTCAAATCCTTCCATGCCGCTATCGTGTATACCACGCATACCCAGTGTATAAATTGCCTCATTGTCTTTTGCCTGACGAACCCTTTCTTCCCAATAACGGCATACATTCTCTTTATTTGTCCTGTAATTGAATTCGCCCAGTGAGTCTCTGTTCCATTCATCAACATTATTTCTCAGCATGGGCTCGGCATGAGAGCTGCCTATAACAATATTGTATTTCCGGGCCATTTCCACATTACGCGGATAATGAAAAAAAGCTTTGGTGCAATCATGCATAGCAGGCCAAATGGTGTTGGCTCTCAGTCTCAGCAGCAATTCAAAGATCTTTTCATATGTTTTTGGCCCTATATCACCGGTTTCTGGTTCAAAGGTCTGTGAAGCCCAGGGATGTAAACCCCAATCCTCATCATTCAGAAAAATGCCCCTGTATTTAACAGAAGGTTCTGCTGATATGAGATCCTCACGGGAAATGACAAGGCTGTCTCTTTTTTCCGGCGATATGTCATTCCACCAGTACCAGGGCGAAACACCAATGATCCCGGAAAGATGGAATACACCGTAGGCAGTGCCCCTGTTATCACTGCCGGTAATAACCAGCGTCTCCCTGTCTGTGCCGGGATAGTGAATAAAGTTGTATGAAAAGACCTCCCATTTATTTCTTATATTTTCAGTGACGATAACCCCTTCGACATTCAATTGACATATTATTTCACTTTTCAGAGTTCCAACAACAATTAACGGTTTATAGCCCTTATCAATCTTGTTAATCACAGGAGGTTTATAACCTGTGACACGTTCAATATCATCTGAAAGTATACCGGCTGAAAGGCTGATTATTTCATCTTCATGGTTGTCAATCAATATGGCTGGATTATTGCCCGGGGCGTAAAGGATAAAGCCGGGTATGTGGGCATTTAAAGAAACCAATGATAAAGAAGCCAGGCATAGTACCAGGATTCCAAGTTTTTGATTCATATTTATAAATATTTCATATTCTGAATAATAACTTCACAGAAAGCGGATAATGAATCATAGCTTTCCAATAATGTGAATTATAAAAAATCTATCTGAAAGATATATTACTCATTAGAGGACACAGACAGGTCTTTTGGGCATCACTGGCAGGTCTTTGAGACACTGTCAGGTGTGTTTGTATTCTAAAAATCATTCACCAGTTATCCGTTCTGAACGAGGAAACCGGAATACCTTCCGTACTGTATAGTTCACCAACAACAAAATCCTTAAAGGCATAGCGCACAGCTACCGGTTTTTTCACTTCCCTGCATGTGAGTATCACAGACTTTTTGCGTAAAATGCCAGTAGCCGGGTAAAAGATGCTATCCTGCCCGGCCATTTCAAAGTTTGTTAACTCTTTTCCGAATGTTGTAAGGCCATTAGGAATATTATCGAATGACAACTCCACCAGGGTGTCCTTAACAATCATTTCTTTCAACACAGGGCTGGCATATCCTATGCCTTCAATATCATATGTTTTTGCCAGTGCCCAACAGGCCAGTCTTTCAGATCCTGTCTTTTTATCCGCAGGATGTATACAATATTCCTCTCCCAGATCCATCAGCACGGCCATCCCGCTATTGGGAATAACATCCATGGCTTTGAGCTGGGCTTCACGCAAATAGGCAGAATTCAGTTTTTCATAGTATTCTTCGCGTGGCTTATATAATTTATAATTGAAAGGCGCTATCTGGGCATAATAAAACGGAAAGTCTCCCTGTCCCCATTTATCGCGCCATTCCTTAACCATGGTTGAAAAGAGGCGTGTATATTCATCAGGATTCATATAGTTTGTCTCCCCCTGATACCATATGGCCCCCCTGATGGTAAAGCCGATAACCGGACTCAGCATACTGTTAAAAAGCGCCGTTGGTGTCCGGTTAGGCACCTTTAAGGAATCACCGGGCTTTGGTATGCCTACACCCAGGTATGGTTCGGATGTTTCGCTGCTCATCCAGGTTTCAATGCACGAACCACCATAACTGACATCAATCAGTCCAACAGGAACATCCAGGATTTCATTCAGAAGTCTCGCGTAGTAATAGGCCGTTGCACTAAAATCAACAACTGTTGCAGGTTCAGCCTGTAACCAGCTGCCTTCAAAATCATCCTGTATTTCAGCAGCAGAGCCACGGGGAACTGTGATAAAACGTATGTTGATATTTTTCGACTTCAGGATGGCCTGGTTTGAGCCGAGGACAGGTTGACCCAGATAACCCTTCATCGGCATCTCCATATTTGACTGACCGGAGCATAACCATACTTCACCGATTAATACATTGCTGATTGTACGTTCATGACCATCTGATATTTTTATCTGGTAAGGGCCTCCGGCAACTGGTGTTTTAACCTTAATTTTCCATTTTCCGTCATTATCTGACCTTGTTTCGTATTGGAGGCCGTCCCATGAGGTTTTCAGCATCACCTTTGCACCTGCTTCAGCCCAACCCCAGATAGCAGCGTCAGTTTGCTGCTGTAAAACCATGTTGTCGGAGAATAATGAAGGCAATCTGATTTCTGCCTGAAGGTTTCCCATTGATAACCCGCCAAAGAAAAGAAAAACAAAAGTTTTCAAATATGTTTTCATAAAAAAAAGACTTATGTTAATATGTTAATGCAAGTTCAAACATGAAAAATTTACACCACCAAAATATGAAAGAATCTTTAACCATAAAAACACTAAAGCATAAAAAACATATAATATCATTCTACAGGCTGTAGAATAAAGGTTACTGACTTTCGTTTTTCACTCTTATATAACTACTTTATGATGTTAAAAATCTGTATTTTATTGGTTTTTGTATTTTCCAGCTCCATAGGAGCGAACTGTTTATAGCAAAGCAATGGTAATACATCAACCCAGCTTCGTAGAGACTGCCCCGACCGATAGGAGGGGAGCGATCTGTTTATAGCAATACCATTGCAATTCATCATAAATCCTTACGTCCCGCCATTTGGCGGGACGCGGGGAAGAGTAATCCAATGTGCTTCTTTTGCTACAAACAGTTGGCCCCTCCGGGGCCATAAAAATGCATCCATAATTCCAAATGTTTAAAAAGAACCTGTTATTCTTCCCGGGGCAATAATGCCCGCTGCTGAGAGACTTGTCACTTGTCACTTGTCACTTCTTCGTCCCTTGTCTCTAATAATTGTTATCAAACATGCAACCAGAAATCCGGTAACAAATATGGTCGTCGTGCCAAAAACGATTATCAGATAGCTGTGCAAATGTCCGCCGGGTATATTTTTTCCGAATATCAAAGGCCCGGCACTCAGCCATAGAATAACAAAAATACCGGCTATTATTCCGGCTATTGCCGCTGCCGCTTTCCTGATGCGTGAAAAGGCGGCCAGCAGGAATAATCCCAACATCCCGCCACTGAATATCGATGCCAGCTTCCACCAGGTATCGAGTGCGCTTTTCACGTTGATCATGGCAATGCCAATAAGAATACCCAGGGTGCTTATAACAAAGGAAGAGATATACAGAACTTTCATTGAACTCTTGTCAGTGGCTCCGGTATTGAAATAGCGCTTATAATAATCGGTAAGAAATACGGTGGCTGAGCTGTTGAAACTGGTGGAAATCGTACTCATGCCTGCAGCAAAAACGGAAGCGATAAGCAAACCTGACAAGCCGGCCGGCAGTTCATTTACGATAAAGTACGGAAAAACCCGGTCGCTTTTATCCATATCCAATAATTCAGCCGGCAGTGAAACTGCTCCCGAGTTATAAAATGCATATAATGCTGTCCCGATAAAAAAGAAAAGGAATGAAACCGGAATATAAAGCATTCCGCCGGAAAGTGCAGAGCGTCTGGCATCGGCATCACTTTTTGAAGCCATATAACGTTGTACATAATTCTGGTCAATGCCAAAGTTTTGCAGATTTATGAAAACACCATAGACCAGTACGACCCAGAACGTAGATTCACTGAGTGATGAACCAAAACTGCCCAAACTGAATTTGTGATCAGCTTCAGCTATTGAAAACAGTTGTTCCGGTCCTTCGGGCATGTTCAACAATAAAAAGACTGCACATAACAATGCCCCTGCTATTAATATAATGCCTTGTATGGCATCTGTCCATACAACAGCCTGTAATCCTCCCAGCATAGAATAGATCATGACAACGACTCCTGTAATAATGATAACGTGAGCAATTTTCCATCCAAAAACAGCATTCAGCAAAATGGCCAGAAGATAAAGTATTGTTCCCACTCTCATGAGCTGAGTCAGCAAATAGCAAACCGATACATAGATCCTTGCCCAGGAGCCAAAACGGTTTTCCAGAAAAGTATAAGCCGACGGGCTGTTAACCTTCCTGTACAAGGGCACAAAAAACAGGGCGGCAATAACAGATGCAACAGGAATTGACAGGCTGAACACAAAAGCATTCCAATTTGTCTGATAAGCATTGCCGGGAAGCGCCAGGAAACTGATGCTGCTGACAAAGGTGGCGAAAATTGACATTGTCACCACCCAGCGGGGGATAGCTTTGTTGCCCAGAGTAAAAGCCCCGGGGGTTTTACTCTTTCGGTAAAATGTGCTTCCAAAAACAGTAATTCCGGCCATGTAGAAAATAAAAACAATAAGATCAGGAATTCTCATGGCGGATTATGTTTTATTGCTGGTAAATAATAAAAGCAGGCCGTTTAGAATAACAAGAAATATAGTAAAAAGCTGATTCAATATATTAAATCTTTTATGGATATTTACTTGCAAATCTATATGAAGAAGTTTAATATTGCAATATAAACGTTTACATTTTTTTGATTTATTTATTTATTAATTATCTTATTTATTGATAGATAGAATATGTAAACGATTACAATTAAAACTCAAAAAAACCTGACTCATGAACAAACGACTGACATTATTATGCTTTTTTGTTTTTCTCGCTGCAGGAATTACAGCCCAGACAACCATACAGGGTACTGTAACAGACGGCGAGGGAGTCCCTGTTCCCGGGGCCAATGTGCTGATAAAAGGAACCAATAACGGTACAGTAACCAATACAGAAGGTCATTACAAACTGGATAATGTATCCCCGGATGATGTATTGGTATTTTCCTTTGTAGGCATGCTTACTGATGAAATTATTGTTGGTAATCGGACAGTAATTGATGTAATACTTGCACAGGATATTCTGGATATCGAGGGGGTTGTGGTCATCGGATACGGCACTGTAATGAAAAGAGATTTAACAGGAGCAGTAAGTTCAGTTAAATCGGATGAGATTATTAAATCGCCTACTTTTAATCCACTGGAAGCCATACAGGGCAAAGTGTCGGGGGTAGATATCACACGAAGCTCCGGAGCTGCCGGTTCAGGCGTTGATATTGTCATCCGGGGCAACAGATCGCTTGGTGATCCTGATAATCCTGATGATTTTGAAAGGCTTAATGCCCCGTTATACGTGATCGACGGCATTCTTGGAGGCAGTATTTCAGATTTGAATCCCAATGATATTGAATCCATTGAAGTTCTGAAAGATGCATCAACAACAGCCATATATGGCTATCAGGGAGCCAATGGTGTTATCATAATCACCACAAAGAAAGTTGAGGCAGGAAAAACCAAGGTTTCATACAACGGCTATTATGGTATTAACGGATTAACACCTTATCCTGAGGGACGTCTCAGGCAGGATTATATTGATTTTCGCAGGGATGCTTACCGTTCAGTCGGCCAGTGGGAATCTCCCGATGATGATCCTGCCATATTTGGCAGTGAATGGGAAGCCATACAGGAAGATAAGTGGATTAACTGGACTGATCTGATGCTGGATAACGGTTCAATTCAAAGCCATCAGTTATCGGCAAGCGGCGGAAATGAAAAAACAACAACATACCTGTCATTGGGATATTTTAATGAAATTGGCCCCCTTAAAGATGAATTTTCGCGATACAATGCACGTCTCAACATAAATCATAAGTTAAACAAGTGGATCAAAGCCGGTTTACATTCACAGGTGACCTACACTGATCAGAACAGACGTAAAGATGCCTTTGGCAAAGCCAACCAGGCCACACCATTAGGAACACCATACGATGAGAGCGGTGATATCGTTATTTATCCGATAGCAGGAAATACAGCCTTTTTAAGTCCTCTGACCGATTTTCGGGAAAATGCCGCTATTGATGATGATATTGCCACAAAGGTCTTTTCAAAAGCATTTGTGGAAATAACACCTGCTGAAGGGCTTACCTTCACATCCAATCTGGGCGCTAATTTGGATTTCAGAAGGCGGGGAATATTCAATGACTCTGCCTCTATGGCACAAATAAACACAAAATACAATGCCGCATCCATTTATAATGAGAACTCCAGATATATAAACTGGGATAATATCCTGACCTATAACAAAGAATTTGGAAAACATGCCTTTACTGTTACCGCTCTCACCAGTTATACATGGGATGAAAGGGATTATGTCAATGCCAGCGGAACAGGTCAGCAGTTAACAAACCAGTTGTTTTATAAACTGGATGCCTCTGAAGTTCAATCTATGCAGGTCAATTCAGGATATACGGCCAGTAAAACATTTTCATATGCAGGAAGGATCAATTACAGTTATGCCGGCCGGTATCTGTTAACGGCGACTTACCGCCGTGACGGTTCATCCAGGCTTGCCCCGGGTCATAAATGGGCTTCCTTCCCTTCAGTAGCTGCCGCATGGAGAGTTAGCGATGAACAATTCATGAAAAACCTGCAATGGCTGGCCAACCTTAAATTAAGAGCCAGTTATGGTGTTGCCGGAATTTCGACCATCCCCCCCTATGGCACGCAAAGCACAATTGTTCCATCCAACAATATGTCATTCGGTGAAGTACCTGCACCGGCCTATTCTTATGGTGAGTTGCTTTCAAGCTATGAACTTGACTGGGAGAGATCAACCACCATTAATACAGGGCTTGATCTGGCCTTGTTCCGAAACCGGCTGAGTGTTGTTGTTGATTTTTATAATACCAAAAACAAAGGCAGTCTCTTCAAACGCCAACTTCCGGTATCTGCAGGAGGCATGGTTTCCGGGAATACAACCTTCAGTATCTGGCAGAACATAGGCAGAACACAAAACAGAGGTGTTGAAATTGAACTCAATTCCGTCAACGTTCATTCAAATAATTTCAAATGGACAACATCGCTGACCTTTGCCCGCAACAAGGAAGAAATCACACAACTGATTACCGATGAAGATATAATAAGCACCACCAGCCCTGAAACCAATTCTCTTCTGATAGGGTATCCGATACAGTCATTCTACACCTATAAAAAAACAGGTATCTGGCAGATCGCTGATTCGGCAGAACTGGCGATATATACAGATTTTGAACCGGGAGAGATCAGACTTGCCGATCTGAACAATGATTCTGTGATTGATGCAACAAACGACAGAACATATATCGGATCAAGAGTACCAGACTGGACCCTGGGCTTTCAAAACACCTTTAATTATAAATGCTTTGATTTGAGTGTTTATTTCCTGGCCAGGTGGGGACAAATGATTGAAAATGAATTGCTGGCCAGATACAATCCATCCGGAACCGGCAATGGACCGGCTTACATTGACTACTGGACGCCTGAAAATCCCACAAATGATTTTCCGCAACCCAGGCCAGGGATGAACCTGAACGAATATACAGGATACCAGACACTTTATTTCGTAGATGGATCATACTTCAAAGTAAAAAACGTAACCCTTGGATTTACCCTGCCTCAAAAATTATCTTCAAAGGTATTTATTGACAGGGCGAGGATATATGTAACAGCTTCGAATCTTTTGGTTATAACCAAAAGCCACCTTGTAAAATATTACGATCCTGAAAATAAAGGTTCAGAGAAATTCCCGATGAGCAAACAAATTGTATTCGGTATCAACGTGGATTTTTAAACTTTCAAAAACCTTAACAGATGAATAGCATGAAAACACTCAAATATATTGCCGGTTGCTGTTTGGTAAGTTTGCTTATAGCAATCATGATATCATGTGAACTGGATGAGTATAATCCATCCGGTGTCACGGCAGAATCTATCTGGAGTAATCCTCAGGGGTTTCAAACCCTTGTTAACGCAGCTTATATTAACCAGAGAACATTTTACGGAAAAGAAGACGGTGTCATCATGGGTGAAGCAGGAACAGATATATGGTTCAGGGCTGACAAGAGTTTCAGTTACCGTCAGGTCTTCCGGTATATTGATTACACACCCGATCAGGCCAGTTCTACTAAAAATTACTGGAGGGATCTGTGGCCGGCCGTGAACATGTGCAATGCAGGAATTAACAGGATAGACGATGCAGGCCTTCCTGAAACAGAAAGAAATGCCAAACTGGGTGAACTCCGGTACTTAAGAGCATTCTACTACTGGCATATAGTGGAAACCTGGGGGGGAGTCGCTCTTTTTACCAACGAAACTGCTCAATCGCCTAATTTGTCGCCTACCCGTAGTCCTGTTGAAGATTTTTACGATCTGATGATTGACGATCTGGATTATGCAATTGAATGGCTGCCTGTAACACCTGAAAATCCGGAAGAATACAGCCGGGCAACAAGAAAATCAGCTATGGGTTTTCTGGCCAGGGTATTATTGACCAGAGCATATTATTCGCTTGACAATAACAACAAGGCTGAAGCTGATGCTTATTTCACCCGAGCCCGGGATGTTGCACACGCGACACTTGACAGCGCTGCCAGATGGGGTGTTTCACTTTACCAGAACTATGCAGACCTGTGGGATAACAGAACGGGAGGAAATAATAAAAACAATTATGAGGCTTTATACGTCATCAGCAATTCCACAAATCCAAATATGAATTACGACATAAACGGTAATCGTTTACATCTGTGGTTCATGAACAGATACAGCAACAAGCCCGGCCTGCAGATAGATTTACTTTACGGCAATGACAGTGAAAGGCGTTTCATGCCAACACAATACTACCTGGATCTGTTTGATGAAACCAAAGATTCACGTTATGCCGCGTCATTTCAGGATGTATGGCTGTGCAATGTGGAAGAAGGATATGAATGGGATGAGGGTGATCTGTCCAAATTCGGGAAAGATCCTTCACTCCTCGGCAGCAAGATCAATCTTAATGATACAGCGTTGTATATTACAAAAAATGTTGTACCCGACAAAAGAACGCGCAATTATGTGGTTATTGACAGAGACAGCCTCTTCAATGCAGACACAATATACACCATAGCTGATCTATACCTGCCGTTAAAGAAATTCTTTGATCCAAACAGGGATGATCCCTCTGCTAAACCGGGGTTCAATGATATCCTTGTGATACGTCTGGCGGAGATGTACCTGATTGCAGCCGAAGCAGAATTTCAGCTGGGTGACAATGCCGGAGCGGCTGCTGATATCAATGTTATCAGAACCAGGGCAGCCTGGCCCGGTAGAGAAAGTGATATGCTCATTTCAGCCGGGGATGTAACGCTTGACTTTATCCTTGACGAAAGAGCCAGGGAGTTCGGAGGTGAACACATGCGCTGGTTTGACCTGAAACGAACGCGTACACTTGTAGATCGTATTCAAAGATATAATAAGAACATACAGATCCCTGACCGCTTAATGAGAAAAGACAATGGAATTTTTGAGAACGTTTTGCTCAGGCCTATTCCCCAGAATGAAATCGACGCCCTGCTGAACGGGGAGGAATTCGGGCAGAATCCAGGATACCTCAACTGATCTATTCAAAATGACCCGAGCGATATCCCAACGGGATGCTGAAAACCCTGCCTTACCATCAGGCCCGTCGGGATATCGCCTTTTTGTGACCATTACCCTGTCATCATTTTCAGATTATTTATTATCAAATGATTAACTACGAACATTTCGAAATTTTCTAAAGATGAATCAATCTTTTAAAAACAGGAATTTATTGCTTCAAATCATCTGTTGCATTATAAGTTTCACTGCACTCACAGTCAAAGCCACAGAGAGGGTGACACTGATATCATCAATGGAATCTTCTTCGCGGGTGAAATATGGCCTTGAAAAAGTTGGATATATTCTGTCAGCCAGTCAATACCAGGTTACTTATTCTCATAAATTCACTCAATCAAAAAAAGGAATTTCGATCGTTGTTGGCATATACGATGAACAAGCAATGCATGAATTTGCACGGAAAGCATCTATTGACTTTCCTCCAAAATCCGGGAAAGAGGGATATTCCATTGTATCACATAAGAAAACGATCATGGTTATAGGATCTGATGCGTCAGGTGCACTATACGGTTGTCTTGAGCTTGCGGACTCCTTAAACGAGCTTGGAAGACTACCAGAAAATTTTACCAGGACCGACCAGCCTGAAATGGTAATACGCGGTACCTGTATCGGCATGCAAAAAACCAGTTACCTGCCCGGACGTCATGTATACGAATATCCTTATACCCCCGAAAATTTCCCCTGGTTTTATGACAAGAGCCTCTGGATAAGATATCTCGACATGCTGGCTGAAAACCGCATGAATTCGCTATATCTGTGGAACGGCCATCCATTTGCTTCACTGGTCAGACTTAAAGACTATCCCTATGCCGTTGAAGTGGAGGATTCAACCTTTAAAAAGAATGAAGAACTTTTTACATTTATCACCACCGAAGCTGATAAAAGAGGCATATGGGTAATCCAGATGTTTTACAATATCATCGTATCTAAGCCATTTGCAGAACATCATGGCATAAAAACACAGGACAGGAGCCGGCCTATTACACCTTTGTTATCGGATTATACCCGCAAATCAGTTGCCGCTTTCATAACAAAATATCCGAACGTAGGGCTTATGGTATGCCTGGGAGAGGCTATCAATACCATTGAAGATGATATCAAATGGTTCACTGAAACAATAATTCCCGGTGTAAAGGACGGCCTGAAAATACGGGGTATAACAAAAGAACCTCCCGTTATACTGCGTGGCCACGATACAGAACCCGGCAGGGTTATGAAGGCTGCTCTGCCCTTATACAAGAACCTTTACACAATGCAAAAATATAACGGTGAATCACTGACCACCTATGAACCCCGCGGTACATGGGCCAGTATCCCCCGTGAATTGAGCAAACTCGGATCAGTTCATATTGCCAATGTACATATCCTGGCCAACCTTGAACCTTTTCGTTACGGTTCCCCTGAATTCATTCAAAAAAGCGTTCAGGCCATGCATGACATCCAGGGAGCCAACGGCCTGCATTTGTACCCACAGGCATCATACTGGGACTGGCCCTATACAGCTGATAATACAAGTCCCCGACTTCTTGAAATGGATCGCGACTGGATATGGTATAAGGCCTGGGCCCGTTACGCCTGGAATTGCCGGCACAAAAAAACAGATGAAAAAGTATTCTGGACTGAACAACTGGAGCAATATTACGGATGCCCTGGACACGGCATAGAAATACTGAAAGCCTGTGAAGAATCGGGACAAATTGCACCCAAGCTTCTTCGCCGTTTCGGGATATCAGACGGAAACCGCCAGACCTTGATTCTTGGAATGTTCATGAGTCAACTGGTGAACCCTCACAAATGGAGGGTGTACAGCAATTTTTACAGTTCCAACGGACCTGAAGGTGAAATCCTTATCGACTGGGCAGAAAAAGAGTGGAAACAGGAATCCCATACAGGTGAAACACCGCCTCAGATCATTCAGGAAGTCTTGGATCATGGAAGAACAGCAAAAGAAGCCATTAAAGCAGCAGAACCATTTGTTAATGGTAATAAAGAGGAGTTTTACCGGTTAAAAAACGACATCTGTTGTTATGATGCATTCGCAAGATTCTTTGCCAGCAAGGTCAAGGCAGCCATGCATGTTTTGAGGTACAGGTATTCCCGGGATATAACCGACCTGGAGAAAGCCCTGCCATTGCTTGAAAAAAGCCTTTCGTGTTATGCCGAACTTGTTGAGATGACAAGGAATTCTTATTTATATGCCAACAGCATGCAAACAGGCCAGCGCAGGATACCCGTTGAAGGTTCGGATGGAAAAAACAAAACATGGGAAGAATTAATGCCTCATTATAAAAATGAGTTAGATAACTTCAAAAACAATATCAGCAGGTTAAAAGGAACACAAACAGAAGACTCTGATAACGTTCATCCTGTGTTATTGCCGGCTGCTGTTGAATTGCCGGATGAAAACTACAGATTTTATACCCCGGTGGAAGGACAGAAGATTTATTCAGACCAGGACTATGTTATCCAGCAGTCAACCGATGAGATAAAAAATCTGAGAGGCCTAATATTTTCTTATGAAAAACAGCTCAATGAAGGAACATCTGTCAGGTTCAGGAATGACAAACCGGTAAAAGTGGTAACCGGTTACTTCAACGGACACAGTTACAGGATACTGCCACCGCCAACCCTCGAAACCGATGCCAGTGCCAACGACCGTGGACAGGCTGACATACGCATTGCCAATGCCCTGGCAGTTGAAGGATTATTTCCTGTAAACCTCTATACTTACCATTACGAACCCGGAGAGCACACACTTAACCTGGGGAAAGGCATTTGCCTTGTATTGGGTTTTATCGACGGAAGCCGGGAAATCAGCACCTATGATGCCGGAATTGGCGTTGAAGACGGGTTAGCGGTTGACTGGTTGTTTTATTAATTGAAACATTATGAAATACAGAATCAATAAACATATCGGCGATCAGATCCTCCCTGTTGACATTGTGTTATCACCTGAATGGTGGCATAAACATGAAGGGATCACTTTTGATCAGGACTTTTTTTATCATCCAAAGAAAAGAGTAGAGGTTGAGCAGCAGATGGAAAAGATCCTTTTTAACAGGTGGGGCAGATATGATATGGGGCAACTAAAAGACCAGGGCAAGCCTGAAATCGGAGCCGTACATCTGGCAGCAGGATTTCTGCTATCTGAGATGATGGGTTGCCGGGTTGATTATTCCGATAATCATCCACCCCAGGTAATACCGGCCCGGCGGGAAGATCTAATCATTGACAATGAAGAAGTCTTTAAGTCAGGGGCTTTTAAAAAACTGCTCAACCTATGGGAAGCGCTTAAAACAAAATACGGGTATCTTACGGGCGATATTAACTGGGGAGGCATCCTGAACCTGGCTCTTGACCTGAGAGGGGAAGAAATATTCACCGACATGATGCTGAATCCGACGGAAACAAAGAAGTATTTTGGCAAAATAGCTGCCGTCATATCGGCATTCACACAAAAAATAAGCGCTGAAACCCGCTCAACATCCATTTCTGTCAACCGTGTGGTCAGGCATCTGCCAAAACCGGTATTTCTGCATTCCGAATGCAGCCATACAATGATTTCCGTTGAAGATTATGAACAATTCCTTATGGATTTTGATTTGGCATGGAGTAATTTTAGGCCTTTTGGCATTCATTATTGCGGTTCCGATCCGCATCGTATGGCTGAAAGTTTTGCAAAAATCCCACATCTCGATTTTCTTGATGTCGGATGGGGAGGCGATGTTAAGATTTTGCGCCATTATTTGCCGGATACATTCCTCAACATAAGACTCAGTCCGGTAGAGATCATAAACCAGACAAATGATGAAATCAGTAAAACCATAACCAGACTGGTTAATGACTCCGGCAACCCCTTCCTGACAGGTGTCTGCTGCATAAATATGGACGATAAAGTCGGTGAGGATAAGATTGAAACAATCTTTAAAACCGTTGAGACGTTAAAAAAAACTTACATAAAAGAAATTCAGAAAAATGCCTGAACGGGGTTTTATGAAGAAATTCGATACATCTGTCAAAGATGCCCAGGCAACAACGGTTATTTCTGTATCACCAGAAAAATTTGATTTTGATGAATATGCGGAATATGCCGCAAATCTGAATGAAAAGTGTGATGCTTTCTGGAAAGCCCGATCAGGTGTCCTTGTATACAGGCGTATGCGTGTTGCAGATTGCTTTTCCTATGGCTGCCGGGATATGAAGGCTTCTCTTGAGAATCAACTGGGAGCATTGAAAAAGAGTATGATATTTAAAGCCGATGTGCCCAACTTTTTAGAGCCCTGGTATGGCATTGGCACCATTGCCAGTGCTTTTGGCAGTGACTACACATGGATTGAAGGCCATGCCCCGGCCATGAAACCTTCATTCCGGTCGCTGGACGAGATCTTTTGCTATAAACATCATGAAGTTGCAAACACTGCAATAGGCCGCCACACCTTATGCATGACAGAATATTTTACTGAGAAAACAAAAGGCAGGCTGCCTATATCATTAACAGATACTCAATCGCCTTTGAATATTGCAGGATATCTGCTTCCTTTGGACAAATTTTTAATAAGCTTTCTTACCGAACCTGAAAAAGTACTTCATTTCTTTGATATCCTGGCATCTTTATCATCAGGTTTCAACAATGAACAGCTTAAAATAATCAGAAAGTCACTGGTCTGCCCGGGGCACGGTTTTGCATCATCGGTATGCTGGAAAGGACTTGGTATGAGTGACGACAATATCCTTATGATTTCTCCTGAACAATACCTTCAAATCGCAGCACCATCCGTTGAAAAGATATGCAAGCCCTTTGGCGGACCGGCATTTCATTCGTGTGGTAACTGGACTCCCTGGATTGATGCCGTAATGAAGGTAAAAGGATTGCTGACAGCTGACGGTGCATTCTCTCCGGAAACTGACCCCGATGCCATTACCAGCCTCGAGACTTTTCATCGTATGGCCGGCAAAGGAATTGTACTGAATGCACGCATCGTAGGCGACGCAGATACTATTGAACAACAGGTTAGACGCCTTTGGGTGCCGGGGATGAAGCTGATAGTGGTAACCTATTGTCCGACACCCGAAGAGCAAACCAGAGCCTATGACCTCATACACGAAATCTGCCAAACATGATCAAAGGGGAAACAGGAAATTACAGATGGAGTGTGGTTATATTGTTATTCTTTGCAACCACCATCAATTATATCGACCGTGGCGTGCTGGGTATCCTGGCCCCTGATTTGCAACTCAGACTGGGATGGTCAGAATCGGATTATGGTAATATCGTTGCCGCCTTTCAGGCTGCTTATGCCATTGGTCTGATCACTACCGGGGGAATACTTGACCGTATTGGAACACGCCTCGGCTATACGCTGGCCATGATTTTGTGGAGCATTGCGGGCATGTTCCACGCTGCAGGCAGAAGCCCTCTTTCCTTTGGAATTGCCCGTTTCACACTCGGGTTTGGGCAATCGGCCAATTTTCCGGCAGCTGTAAAGACAGTTGCAGAATGGTTCCCGAAAAGGGAAAGGGCTCTGGCAACAGGTATTTTCAATGCCGGTTCGAATCTGGGGGCCATACTGACACCTCTTGTTATTCCTCTGATTGCCTTAAAGTTAAACTGGCAGTGGGCTTTTATCATTACCGGTGCTCTTGGCTTTGTTTGGCTGTTGTTTTGGTTGCCTGTATATAAACAACCTGAAAATTGCCTTAAGCTTTCGCAACCAGAGAAAAAGTATATTCTTCAGGACGGGGATGAATCTGTGGAGAAAATCCCCTGGTACAAAATAATTCCTCACAGGCAGACATTAGGGATTTGTCTGGCACGATTCTTTACCGATCCCATCTGGTGGTTCTTCCTTTACTGGCTGCCAAAATTCCTTAATCAGAACTATGAGATTGACCTTACTACAATCGGCCCTCCCATTATTATCATCTATGTAATATCCATCGGAGGTTCTGTGACAGGCGGATGGCTGTCTTCATTCTTTATCAGGAAAGGAAGAAATCCGGTCGCCGCAAGGAAATCGTCGATATTCATACTGGCTTTAATGGTAATACCCATCTTTTTTGCCACAAGGGCATCAAATATGTGGGTTTCTGTTTTGCTGATTTCAATGGCCACTTTTGCCCACCAGGGATACGCTGCCAATATCTTCACAATCGTATCGGATATATATCCCAAAAATGCTGTCGGCTCAATGATTGGCCTTGCAGGTTTTGCAGGGGCAGTTGGAGGTACGCTTTTTTCGTTTGCCGTCGGACTGATTCTGGAGGCCACCAGCAATTATTATATTATCTTTGGTTTTGCCAGCATTGCTTATTTGTTATGCTGGGCCTCTCTTAAACTTTTTGTACCTGATGATGAGACAATTATTATTTAAACTCTTCGAACTGTTTTTAGTAAGAAACCATAACCAGGGCTTACAAATATTCAGAATGAAAAGAAATATGTTCGTTGCATGTCTGTGTTTTTCAACAATATTTGCCTGCCAGAACAGTGAAAAAAACATTGTTTGGAAATTATGGTATGAACAACCTGCTTCCGACTGGAACGAAGCCCTGCCTGTAGGTAACGGCCGGCTGGGGGCCATGATATTCGGAGAGCCGGCAAGGGAACATCTTCAACTCAACGAAGAAACAGTGTGGGCAGGCGGACCATACAATAATGTTTACCCTGAATTTGCCCCATATATTAAAGAGGTGCGCCGGCTGATCCTCAATGGCCAATATGCTGAAGCGCAAAGTCTGGCTGATAAAAAAATAGCTTCGCCGCAAAACGGAATGCCATTCCAAACCATGGGAGATCTCTGCATTGATTTTCCCGGACATGAGAATTATACCGATTATTACCGCGACCTGGATATTGAAAACGCCATATCAACAGTATCTTATAAGGTAAATGGGATCCGGTACATGCGTGAGGTATTTTCTTCTTTTACCGATGAGGTCATTATAATAAGAGCTTCAGCTGATAAGGCTTCCTCTTTAAATGCTATTGTTTCACTAAACAGCCTTCAACAACACCAGATAAAGGTATCACAAAACAATATCAGCATGACCGGAATAACCACCGGGCATGAAGGTATTCCGGGGCAGGTTAAATTTACCACCCTGGTAAAACCTGTTGTTAAACATGGTACCATCGAACAACAGGACAGTGTTCTGGTCATCAGCAATGCCGACGAAATTATCCTTTACCTCTCAGCCGGAACGAACTTTGTCAATTACCATAATTTGAGTGCCGATAATAACCAGAAAGCATGGCAAATGCTTAAACTGGCTCTGAAAAAAGATTACAAGACTGCTAAAAACAATCATATTGCTTTTTACAAATCATACTTTGACCGTGTAAAGCTTAACCTGGGATCGACTGATTCTGTTAAGAATCCAACACCAGTAAGACTTATGGATTTCAGGAATGGTAACGATCCTCATCTTGCCGCTCTTTACTTTCAATACGGACGTTATTTGCTTATTTCAAGCTCCCAGCCCGGCGGTCAGCCTGCTACCCTTCAGGGAATATGGAATGACCATCTTAATCCGCCATGGGACAGCAAATACACCATTAATATCAATTGTGAAATGAATTACTGGCCGGCCGAAATTACCAACCTAACTGAGTTAAACGCGCCTCTTTTCAGTATGCTCAAGGATTTGTCAGTCACAGGCCGGGAAAGTGCCTCAGGAATATATGGGGCACGCGGCTGGGTTGTCCATCACAATACCGACATATGGCGCTGTACCGGAGTGTGTGACAGGGCATTTTACGGCCTTTGGCCATCAGGAGGTAACTGGCTCAGTCAGCATTTGTGGCAACACTTTTTGTTCAGCGGAGACACGGCTTTCCTGAAAGAATACTATACTGTTATGAAGGGCGCTGCCGAATTTTATGCAGATGTCCTGGTTAAAGAACCAAAAACGGGTTATATGGTCCTTTGCCCGTCGAATTCTCCCGAAAATAAATATCTGAACCTGGCCTCTGCAAGCGCGGGTACGACAATGGACAACCAGTTGATCTTCGATATTTTTTCCAGTGTTATCCGTTCAGCCAGGATTTTAGGGATTGATGAAGCTTTTGCTGACAGCCTCGAAATTCTCCGTGACCAACTGCCACCCATGCAGATTGGTCAGCACAACCAGCTCCAGGAATGGCTTTTCGACTGGGACAACCCGGAAGACAAGCACCGTCACGTGTCGCATTTATATGGCCTCCACCCCGGCAGCCAGATTTCACCTTACCGGACACCGGAATTATTCCAGGCAGCCAAACAGACCCTGGTATACCGGGGCGATGAATCCACCGGCTGGTCAATGGGGTGGAAAGTCAATTTCTGGGCCCGGTTGCTTGACGGTAATCATGCATACAAGCTGATCACCGACCAGCTGACGCCTGCCATCCTTCCCGGCCGGGAGAAAGCCATGGGCGGAACCTACAACAACCTGCTGGATGCCCATCCCCCCTTCCAGATAGACGGTAATTTCGGCTGTACGGCAGGTATTGCCGAAATGCTGCTGCAGAGCCATGACGGATTTATTTTTATCCTCCCTGCCCTGCCCGACCAATGGCAGACCGGATCGGTAAAAGGACTGAAAACCAGGGCTGGCTTTGAGGTTGACATAATATGGGAAAACGGCAAAGTGAAAACACTGGTAATCCGTTCCGGTTTGGGTGGAAATTGCCGTATAAGAACGAATGTTGAAATCCTGTCTTCTGATGAAACTCTACTGAAAAAGGCTGAAGGGGAAAATATCAATCCCCTGTTTTCGGTTAACATCATTAAAAAACCTCTGATATCAGGAAAGGTTGTTGTAAAAGACCTTGATTTGAAGAATACTTATTTATATGATTTTCAGACGAAAAGAGGGGGAGTGTATGGTTTTGAAAAAAAAATAATGAAATAACGAATACGAATACCGAACAAGGAACACCGAATTTCGAATTACGAAGACAATGTTTTCTATTTCTTAACTTCATCATAGAACATTCTATGTTTTCCCAATGAAACGGGACAGGCTTTATTCTTAATTCAGATTATGTTTACCAATCGTTCAAAATTATTCATTCTAATAACGGCAGTTATCCTCCTGTTCTCCTGTTCCCGGCCAGCAGATCATAAAATCAGGCGACCGATTTCCTTAAACTCAGACTGGAAAACGATTGCCAGCGATACTAATCAGCATGCCTTTGACGGTTTTGAAGAAACAAGCTTTGATGATTCGCAATGGGAATCAGTTGATATTCCTCACAATTGGGACAAATACCACGGTTATCTCAGAAAGCTACATGGAAACAGGCACGGAACAGCCTGGTATCGGAAATGTTTTACACCCGAAAAAACTTCAGAGCAGAAACGTTATTTTCTTTTTTTTGAAGGTGTCAGTTCTTATGCCACAGTCTGGGTCAATGGCAGAAAAGTCGGTTACCATGCCGGGGGCCGGACCACATTCACTATTGATATTACGGAGGCCATAGTTTTTGATACATTGAATATACTTGCTGTCCGGGCTGATCATCCTGCAAACATCCGTGATCTTCCCTGGGTATGCGGAGGATGTTCTGAAGAATGGGGATTTTCAGAAGGATCTCAACCCATGGGTATCTTCAGACCCGTAACACTGATTATCACAAACGATTTACGTATTGAACCCTTTGGAGTGCACATATGGAATGATACAGATGTTACGGAAAAGAAAGCCCATATAAATATCTGCACGGAAATAAAAAACTACAGCAACAGAGCCCGAAGCCTGACCCTCATAAACAGCCTTATTAGCCGATCGGGCAAAAAAGTAACAGAAAACGTTATCGAATTTGTCATCGATCCCGGTGCTACTAAGATCATAAAAGACAATGATATTGAGGTGATGAATCCTGTTTTATGGTCACCTGAGAATCCCTGTCTGTATACATTGCAATCAAAGGTATTGGAAAACAAAAAAGTTGTTGACATAGCCGAAACACCTTATGGCATCCGTTGGATAAGCTGGCCTGTCAATCGATCTGACAGTAGCGGGCAATTCCTGTTAAACGGAAAGCCTGTGTTTATCAACGGGATTGGTGAATATGAGCATATGTTTGGAAACAGTCATGCTTTTACCGGTGAGCAAATAAAAGCGCGGGTTGAACAGGTTATGGCGTCAGGATTCAATGCTTTTCGCGATGCACACCAGCCGCATAACCTGAGGTACCAGCAATACTGGGATCACGAGGGGTTGCTGTGGTGGCCTCAGATGAGTGCCCATATCTGGTTTGACAACCAGGCATTCAGGGAGAATTTCAAGGCGTTGCTCCGTGATTGGGTAAAAGAGCGCCGGAACAGTCCAAGCAATATCATGTGGGGCCTTCAGAATGAAAGCGTATTGCCCGAAGAATTTGCCAGGGAATGTGTTGAGATCATCAGGGAACTGGATCCGACAAGTTCATCCCAGCGGATCATCACCACATGCAACGGCGGGAAAGGCACAGACTGGAATGTAGTGCAAAACTGGTCAGGTACATACGGAGGCAATCCATACAATTATGACAAAGAACTGAAAGTGCAATTGCTGAACGGAGAATACGGTGCATGGCGAAGTATTGACCTGCATTCTGAAGGGTCTTTCGATCAGCAGGGAATCCTGAGTGAAGACCGTATGACACAACTGTTGCAGATGAAGATCAAACAGGCTGAACCAATAAGAGATCATTGCTGCGGACAGTTTCTCTGGTTGTTAAGCTCCCACGACAATCCGGGCAGGATCCAGAGTGGTGAAGGACTCAGGGAGTCTGACCGCATCGGTCCGGTTAACCATAAAGGTCTGTTAACACCCTGGGGAGAACCTCTCGATGCTTTTTACATGTACCGTGCTCATTATGTAGACAAAGAAAAAGAGCCTATGGTATACATCGTTTCTCACACCTGGCCAAACCGATGGATAAAAGCCGGACTAAAGGACAGTATCACAGTCTATTCAAACTGCGATGAGGTTGAATTGTTCAATGATATCAACACATTGTCGCTCGGCAAAAGGAAAAATGGAGGAAGAGGGACTCCATTCCTGTGGAAAAAAGCAGAGATCAGATACAATGTATTACAGGCTACCGGTTATAGTAACGGTAAAGCCATGGCGCATGATATGATTGTGCTGAACCATCTTCCTGAATCACCGGGATTGAAAAAACTGATAAAAGAATCCCAATCTATAACCAGGCCCAGGAGCGCCTACCATTATTTATACCGTGTTAACTGCGGCGGGTCTGATTACACCGATACGAACGGGAATACATGGAAGGCTGACAGGCCACAGGTCTCTGAAGACACATGGGGAAGCCGGTCATGGTCTGATTCATTTAAAGGCGTTCCCTCATTTTACGGAAGCCAGAGAAGAACTTTTGACTTTATAGATGGCACGAATGATCAGATGCTTTTCAGGACATTCCGGTACGGAATGGATCAATTATCCTTTAACTTCCCGGTTCCTGAAGGCGAGTACCTTGTTGAACTTTACTTTACCGAGCCATGGTATGGCACAGGAGGCGGCATGAACTGTAAAGGGTGGAGGCTCTTTGATGTGGCTGTCAACAGCAATACGGTATTAAAAAATTTTGATATCTGGGATGAATGCGGCCATGACAAGGCTATTAAAAAAGAATTTATGGTAAAAGTAACAGATGGCATGCTCAGGGTTCATTTTCCCAGGGTGTTATCAGGTCAGGCCATTATTTCGGCTATTGCCGTTGCCTCTATTAATAAAAGCATTTTACCCGCACAGGCATCTCCTTTGAACATAAGAGATTTTATCCAGGCACAGGGGATGCAAAAATGGCAGGTTGAAACCTGGCTGGATATAGGCGATCTGCAGTTCACAGATAAAAGCATACGTTTTTACGAACTGCCTTCACTGTTATTCATGGCTGAATGGATCAGAACATCATATAATATTAAGAATACCGGAGAATATGCGGCCTCGTTCATCACCACAAAGTGTTCAGATGTTTATATAGCGATACCTTCACAATTAAACTCAGTACCTGCATGGATGAAGTCATATACCATGACACCTCTCACTATGAGATCTGATAATGGCGCTGATTACATCATATACAGCACACGCGTGCCAGAGGGCAGTATGATCAGAACAGGCGGTATAGATGTCGGAGGACTTGAATCAGGCAGTTATTCGGTTTTTGTTGTACCTGTTTCATCACTTGCAGCGCCGGTTGACCAGCGCCCTTTAAGGGAATATTCATCTGAACTGGCCGTAATAAAGGGGACAGCCAGTGAAAAACAGGTCCAAAACGGAAGACATTTTATCGCATTCACCGGCAATTCCAAAACTGTTGTTGAATGGAAAATCTCTGTCGGCCTGGCCAGCATGTATGAACTTCATTTCAAATTTCAGAACAACACCGGAAAGCCTGTTTTTGCCGAAATGATCATCGAATCTTCAGGCGGGATTGAAATTCAGAGAGATATGGTGAATTTCAAAAATGATGGAGAAAAATGGCAGACTGTCAGAACCATGACAGAAACAAGCATTAATGCCGGGGATTACAAGGTGAGGTTATCAGTATCCAACGCAAAAGATTTGTTAATGCAAAAACTGGAGGTAAGGTAAAACAGGCACATTAAAAAAATCCCACCATAATTTGGTGGGATTCCTGCGGTGCGGACGGGGCTCGAACCCGCGACCCTCGGCGTGACAGGCCGGTATTCTAACCAATCTGAACTACCGCACCAAAAACGCTGCAAAAATAGTCTAAATTTCTATACCGCAAAACATTTTTTAAAATTATAACCTGAAAAAGCTGAAGTTCACATGACCATATTTCCGGTGATCTGAGAAATGGGCATGTTCCGAAAAATCAAATTTTTTCGGGTGTTCAAGAATGAAGATACCTTCCGTTTCAAGCAGGGAAGAATTGAAAACCCGGTCGGGAATAGACTGAAACTCTTCCAATGCATAAGGCGGATCAGCAAAGACAATATCATATTTTTTTTGACATGAACGGATATACCTGAAAGTATCAGCCCTGATGGTGTGTATAGCGGTAATTCCAAGTTTATCCGCCATTTCATTAACAGCCCTGAGTGAATGAGAATCGGTATCAACAATGTCGATGAACATACAGCCCCTGGAAGCGAATTCAAAGCTTATACTGCCTGTACCGCCGAACATATCCAAAACCTTCATCTCTTCAAAATCAACCAGGTTAGTCAAAATATTAAACAGGCTTTCCTTTGCAAAATCAGTCGTTGGCCGGCCACTGAAGTTGCGGCTTGTGCTGATAATACGGCCTTTGTATTTACCACCGATTATTCGCAACTGATAAGATTTAACAGATTGAAGTATTTTGATTCTTTGATTCTTGCAAGTCCATCTGAAAGGTCTATTCCCTCACCTTTCATATCCTTCATACCGGGGATATATTCCCTTATAGCATCACGGTAAGTCAGAATCTCACTGAGTTCACCCGAGAGAAGCAGTTCCTGTTGGGCAGGATCAATTTCACATTGTTTACAAATGAACAGAATAAAATACAATAAATCTGTTGGTCCGGCATATTGAAAAGTATTGTATAATTTCAATTTATTACCGTTGCATACCAGGATATCAAAAAAGACATGATTAAGACCTACGGCCACAATTTGCTTTTGTCTGGCGTCGGCATACTCCATAGTCTTTTCAATAAAGGGTAAGGCCTGATGATAAAACTTTATGCCTTTGATATGATGACTGACTGCTGTGGCCACATAATTGTGCAGAGTAAATACATTATAAGCATCAATATATGGAATATAATTGTAATGAATTTCGTCAAGTGCATCCAGGGTCTGATTAAACTCAAAATAAGATTTCAGCAGGTTTTTATCGAAATAGGCGTCGGGAATAAGCGTTGATTTTTGTGAAAGAAACATAAAGTCCGAAGAAGCATAAGGCAACGATAACAAATCATCGGTTTTGAAAATATCTTCTAACTTCTTCAGGAAGTTTTCAATCAGTTGATTGGTATGAAGGACATATTTCCTGAAAACCACATGCTTTTTCTGTTGATTATCATACAGGCAAAAAGAAAATCCATTCAGGTCAGCCTGAATGGATAAATAATATTGTTCGGTTTTCTCTTTTTGGAATGTGGTATCTACCAGGCTCAGCTCATGCATGATCCGGTTCTATTATTCCCAGTTTCCGGCATTGTTGGTTGCTTCTTCAAGAGAACCAACCTTTAAACCGGGAAACTTGGTCACTTTTTCACGTTCTTCTGTATAGTTAATAATCAATTGCTCATCTAAACCCCTTAACAAGTCCTCAAACAACACAAAAGCCTCAAAAACTTTTACATTAACCCCGGAGGTGGTTGATACTTCACCAGCAGCCATTTGAAACTCCTTGTTGTCAATATAGGGGACAAATCTGATGTTTTCAATGGGATAGTCAGGCGTTAAAATTGAGTCTTTAACAGCAATCCTGGTTTTTTCAACTTTAATTAACCCCCTTCTAATCGCTTCTCTTTCGGTTATTTCATCAGTATTATACTCAGTAACCAATATGGGTCTGTCAATAACAAAGGAGTCATTCTTAAAGAAGGTGATCAATGTATCAAAACTACCTGTATATTGGTTGTAAACACCTCTGTAGGCAACCTGTAATTCACGGATATCCTTCAGCTTTACAATGGCGGCTTCTACCCTGACATCTCTGTCACGGTTAAAACGTATAGGCTCCATAATGCTCTCAAAAAGTAAATACCCCAACACAAGGATTACCAGGGCAAAAATTATTTGTAAAGCGGTTTTCATATTGATTATTTGGTTTAAGTTTGGATGCGAATTTAAAAAAAAATACAAATAATAAGTGACAATTAAGGAATTATTCTGATTAGCATGCTTAAAAATCATATTACCGGATTGCTGTCAGATCATTTGGGATATCCTCCAACCCAAGGTCAGCAGAGGCTTATTGAGGTACTTGCCGGTTTTGTGACTGAAAACCAAAGGAACAGGGTGCTGATCATCAAAGGTTATGCCGGAACGGGCAAAACGACAATTGTCAGTTCACTTGTTAATGTTCTTGAATCTCTGGGCAGAAAAACGTTACTGCTTGCACCAACGGGCCGTGCCGCAAAAATCCTGTCAGCTTATTCAGGCAAACATGCGTACACCATTCATAAAAGGATTTACCGCCAGAAATCTGCAGCCGACACTTTTGGCATCTTTGTACTTGAAAAGAATCTTTTCACCAACACCCTATTTCTGGTTGATGAAGCATCTATGATCTCAAATCATACCGGTGAAAATAACATATTCGGAACAGGTCGTTTACTGGATGACCTCCTTCAATATGTCTTAAATGAAAAAAACTGTAATCTCATCATCATTGGTGACACAGCTCAGTTGCCCCCTGTAGGAACAAGTATCAGTCCTGCCCTTGATCAGTCAGTGCTGCGACATTATTTTAACGAAACCCTGGAAATTGAACTCACTGATGTGGTACGCCAATCGCAACAATCGGGCATACTGGTTAACGCGACCCTCATCCGCAATAATATCATGCAGAAAAAAATTGAAATCCCCAAAATCCACATACGCGATTTCACTGATATTCAGATTATCAGATCAGATGAACTGTCTGAACTCCTCAGTCAATCATATGATACAGACGGATTGGAAAATACAATAGTGATATGCCGGTCAAATAAAAGAGCCAATAAATTCAACGAAGCGATAAGAAAACAGATCCTTAGCCGTGAAGAAGAAGTAACGGCAAACGATTTACTGATGGTTGTCAGAAATAATTACTACTGGCTTTCAGGGTCGGACAAAATCGATTTTATCGCCAATGGGGACATCGTCAGGGTGGTCAAAATCCGGAAAATTCAGGAAATATACGGATACCGTTTTGCTGATGCGATAATAGAATTGATCGATTATAATATAAGGATTGAGGTAAAAATCATGCTTGACTCGCTGACAGTTGATGGTGCTGCCATGAGCCAGGATGATAATCAGAAATTGTTTAACAATATAACAGAAGATTACCAGGATCTTCAGCCCAGGAAAAAACAATACGAAAAAGTCAAAGCCAATGCATTTTTCAATGCCCTTCAGGTGAAGTATGCTTATGCCGTAACCTGTCATAAAGCCCAGGGAGGTCAATGGAAAAATGTTTACCTTGATTTTGGATATTTCCGGACAGAAAACATTGATATAGATTTCCTCAGATGGTTGTATACAGCATTTACCAGAGCCACCGACAAACTTTACCTGGTAAATTTTCCGGCAGAGCTTGTCAATCAGTAAATCTGTCAACAGTTCACGGTCCACGGAAATATAAATCCTTGATAATCTCTTTACTGGCGCAAGTGTCCGCTTGTACCTCCCTGTTTATCTGGTGATTTGGTGATTTGGTGATTTGGTGATTTAGGAGTACTTCTTTAATCATTTATCTTTTATCTTTAATCTTAACGCAGGTCCAAGCGGACGCTTGAACCAGTGATAGTAGTTTACAGTTTAATGTCCACAGACAATCTGATATTCTGAAAACCTTCAAACCTGCCTGACGGCAGGCAGGCCCTCAAACCTTATTCAACCTCTTGATATCCTTATAATGAAAATCAAAATCAATTTCGAAACAATCCACGAATTCTTTCTTCATGGCAATTTTCAGATGTTCAGGATTCTCGCAATAAAATATAAAAGCTCCTCCGCCGCCGGCCCCGGCAATTTTCCCGCCGATCAGACCATTTTTCAATGCAAAAGCATACATATTTTCAAGGGTTTCATTCGTTGAGGCTGAAGCCAACTGAACCTGGGCCTTAAAATTAAGCTCCATGATGCCGGCACAACGGATAAAGTCTTTCTTCTGCAAGGACAAGGCAAACTCTTTACCATAAGCCGCCAGTTTATCAAGGGCATCTTGGCCCGTCGCTGTTTTGTGATTCTGGTATACCTGCTCAACAGCTGACTGAGCATTTCTTGATATCCCTGTATGCAATATCAGAAGGTTTTTTTTGAATTCCTCAAGATATTCAAAGGGAACATCAATGTCTACTCTTTTTGCATAGGTGGGGCCAAACTCAAAACAGCTGAAGCCGCCAAAAACAATTGAATACTGATCCTGACGGCCAATAGCCCAGTTCAGCTCTGTGTTCTCGAGGTTAAAAAGATCTTCACCAATATTGGCGAGTGATTTTGAATCGGAATTGTAAGTTTTTGAACTGATCATCTCGAGAAGTTTAACTGCAGTGGAAGTACTTAACCCGCTTCCCCTCGGATAGCCTGAAAAATTGAACTTACCGTTTTTCAGTTCAATCAGCGGACTTATGGTGATATTGGAAACATATCCCAGTTTATTGCCCATGATGTAAGGCACATCTGTCCAGCCCCCTGCAAAATCAATTCTCAAAGGGGCACGGTAGGCGAAATTGATCTTATCAATAATCCGGGTTGTTGATGTCGCTTCAAGTTCAGGCGGAACGATGCGCGAAACAAATTCCATTTTGGTGCCTATCCTGGCACACAGTTCCTTTTTCTCTTTTATACCGCTGTCATCATTATTCAGAACAAAAATATCAGGACGCAGATTCAGCATTACGTCATAAAAATCAATCTTGCCGGCTGATAAACGCTGATCGTTTAATACAGCATAATCAACATCCTGCATGGAAGCCACAAGATACAGCCTGTTATTTTCAGGATTAACCGGTCTGCCCGGACCTTTAAGCTGTGTGATTATCTCATCACGGCCAACGCCAACAACCAGAACATCGCCAAACTGCCTGCACTGATTAAAGAAAACAGCATGGCCTGATTGCATGATGTCATAGCATCCCGTACAAAAAACGATCTTCCTGTTTTTGAAGGTTATTCTTAAATCAGCTAACCCATCTGCTGCAATAACCTTATCACGGATATTTTCAAACATAGCAATCGTTTTGATAAGTATTCAGTCGGAAAAATATAAAATACATTTCAATAATTCGCTTATTTTTCAGAAGAAATGCAACTTCAATTTTTCATTTTATTAAAGGAAGATTACTTTTGGGCAGTTTTTATGCAAAGTCTGAAATATAATTATCAATAATTATGGACAAAGAATACACCAATGATTTGCTGCTTGATTTTGGTCTGGATGGCAGTCGGTTAATTCCAGTCGTAACCCAGGACGCTCACACAAAAGACGTGTTAATACTTGCATTTGCCAACAAAGAGGCGTTTGAAGAGACTGTCCGCAGCGGCTATGCCACTTATTACAGCAGAAGTCGTAAAGAGCTCTGGAAAAAAGGCCTTACATCGGGTAACCTGCTAAAAGTGGAGGAAATACGTATAAACTGCGAACAGAATTCTCTTATATACCTCGTCACACCACAAGGCAAAGGCGCCTGTCACGCCAGAAAGAAATCGGGAGATCCTTATTCCACATGTTATTATCGACGGATTATACAAGGCAGGAAGCTTGAATTTATTGAGTTTTAAAAATCATACTATCGTAATGAATAAGGAAAATCTGCTCATCGGTATGCCAGCCGGCTCACTGGCAGATCCCAACAGGGGAGGCAACCTTGTAAAGCTTTTGGAAAATGCCGGTTTCACAACTTCGGGATATGAATCAGGCGGGCCAACGCGTTTTTCAACAGTCCCCTATATCTACGGATGGGATGGAAGACCGCAGGAATTCGGCTCGCAACTTGGCATACATGAGCTTGATGTTGCTATTGCCGGTGATGACTGGATATTGGAGCGAAAGCTTGAAATGCAACTGGAATATAAATCGGAAGTACTGCTTGAAAAGGTACTTTCACTCAAAAGAGGCAAGGTAAGGGTGGTAAGTATTGTTCATTCACCCGAAGAAACAAATCTTTCTGATTTTCTTTCAAAGCTTGCAGATGAAAAGGACCTCATAACCATGGTTTCTGAAATGCCTTATATTGCTCTGAACTGGCTTAGGAATAACATGGATAACATGGGCATGCTTCAGAAGTTTGCTGATTTTTCGGTTCAGAATTACAAAACCCCTTCAAAGGTCAAAAAAGGGATTGTTGTTTATGAAACCTGGGGTAAAACAGAGGCAAAAGTTAAAAATGGCGGTGCTGACATTGGTATTGAGATTACACAATCCGGTAGTGCTATACGCAATTATGGTTTAAGGATTCTCGACACTCTTATGGAATCGGAAACAGGTATATGGATTAATCCGGATCTTAAGAAAAACAACAATAAGACGGAACTTCTCAGAATGTTTCTGTTGAATCTTTACGGGTGTGTTAATGCCGAAAACAAGGTTATGATATTATTCAATGTCAGGAACGACTTTATACCTGATATTGAAAAGTATTTGAGAGATAACAATCTGTTTGCTGATGAGCCAACCATGAATGCAGGAAAATTATTCACAGAGTTCGGCATTCAGGTTGACAAGAACAATGCCCAATTGCCGCTGGCAAAGATACGTTATGAGCTGGCTGTCCGCAAAGCCGTTAATATAGATACTATCCCAGTGGACTCTTCTATTCCAAACATGGATGTATTGGGGTTTTAAAATACAGCTTAATACCCTGGCAGTTGCCATGGTTCCCTGTATTCAGGCACAAGCAATCTGCCGGCATCTTCATCATTGACAATATCAAGGGTATCAGCATCCCAATATATCTTTCTGCCGGTCCGGTAGGCAATATTGCCCAGATGCGCAATGCGGGCTATGTGAGCACCGATTTCAACAGACGCATTAGGATTATTACGCGTTTGCATGCAATCAAGAAAATTGCGAATGTGCAGCAATAATCCATTGCCCTCGATTTTGCGAAGGGGAACTGCTTCCATAAGGGCCGTTTTGCTTTTAACTTCGGGAATTACTTCCCAGCCATTCCTGTCAACCACAAGTGTCCCGAATTCGCCAATATAAGCTACGCCATGTCCTCTTCCATAATTTCCACCGTATATACCAATAGTATGTTCCCATATCAGCCCGAAATCATCGAATTCATATATTGCCTGCTGAGTATCGGGTGTTTCCATCGGATCGTCGGGGAAGGCATATTTCCCACCTGAAGAAATGACTGATTTTGGGGAATAGACATTCATGCCAAGTAAAGCATAATCGAGCAGATGGACACCCCAGTCGGTCATCAGACCACCGGCATAATCCCAGAACCAACGAAATGTAAAATGAAAACGATTGCGGTTAAATGGCCTCCCAGGGGCAGGACCAAGCCACATATTATAATCAACACCCGCCGGAACCGGTTCGTCCGGTAATACAGGCAATGCTCCTTTCCATCCGACAAATGACCAGACCTTAACCATCCTGACACGGCCAAGCTTGCCTGAATGCACAAAACCAACAGCCTCCTGCCAATGAGGATCACTCCGTTGCCACTGACCAACCTGTATTACCCTTTTATACCTGCGGGCAGCATTTTCTATTATATTGCATTCCTTTACCGTGTTGGCAAGTGGTTTTTCAACATAAACATCTTTTCCGGCTTCAAGAGCGTGTACGGTTTGCAGGCAATGCCAGTGGTCAGGAGTGGCTATAATGACCGCATCAATATCTTTGTTTTCCAATAATTTCCGGTAATCGTTGCAGACAGCAGGCTTTTTGCCGTAGCTTTCCTTCAGGTTATAAAGCCTTTCATCCAGAACGTTCTGATCTATATCACATAAGGCGGCACATTCAACCTCGGGCTGCTGAAGAAAAGCCTTTATGTTTGAAAATCCCATTCCCTTGCAGCCGATGAGTCCGACAATTATCTTTTCATTAGCCGATATTTTTTTTGCAGCGGCCTTCATCGGCAGCGGAAATGATGATGTTGCGCCTATCCCGGCCATGGCAACAGCACTGTTCTTAATAAACTTTCTGCGTGATACATTCATTTTTATATTCCGGATGGTTCTCAAAAACGAAGATACAAAATTATAAATATACCTGTGTAAACATCATGGCTGGTATTACTTGCTGTTAACGTGGATTCTCTGCAGGGAGGCAGTTTCGCTATCACTCCTGAAAACCGGGCCTCATTAAAAAACAGCGTGCGGGATGAGAGATTAACGCACGCTGTTACATATGTGGTACGAAACATGACGTACCGTTTTGCCCAATTGCACATACCATCTGATTACGCCTAACAAGATCTCAGTAAACGACGATCTGCGCATAACGACTTCTCCAATAACAGCATTACTGATAACGACAATTTTACACCTAACGACGGAGTTAATTTTTTAAATTGCCATTCGTTTTTCGTTTGTTTTATTATCTGATATTATACCATTTGTACTGACATTTAACGGACTGAATACAATTTTTACCGTGGTTGTGCCATTATCATCGCAATTGGTTGTAATAACGCCTCCAAACAAATTGAGAAGCCTGTCAGCCATTCTTTTTCGTATTTGTCCGTAATTATCTGAATACACGCCAACCCTGCGAAGAGGAACATGTTCATCGTGATTATTGTTTTTATAACCCACAGGCGTATTCTTAATAAAAAAGCTCAGCGCATTATTCAATATTGGCATGTATCCCAGTTCAATAATACATCTCTCTGCGCTTGTCATACAATTTGTCACGAGATATTCCAGCAACTGCTGTAGACGTTTCCTGTCAGTTTCTGCACAGACCTCCTGTAAATTTTGTGGTATATTAAGCAAAAGGGCAACATCATTTTTCCCCAGTATATGCCTGTACCGGTTAGAAGATTTATAGACTTCCTGGAACATTTCGCTGACGCTGAACCATGCAGGTTGAAGCTTGGTTTTATGGGTTTCAAGCAGTGAGGCTTCAACAAGATCATCAATAAATTGCAGGAAAACCACACTGCTTTTCCATATCTGGTCAGTATATATATTGCGTTTCTCAGTTGTCAGATTCTCATTATGCAACAATGATGAAAATCCAAGGATTGAATTCATCGGTGTTCTTATCTCATGGTACAGGTTCCTGAAAAATGCAGCCTGAATTTCATCGTTCTCAGCTGACATATGATCAATCAACTTTTCAAGCTCCATTAGTCTTTTTTGCAAGTCATTATATGACGCATGTCTCTTCCTCTGTTTTTCAGTGAAACCAGTTTGACTTTTAATCCAGCTGATTATCCATCTTATGAACTTCCCGGGAATCATATATTATCTACTGTGAGATGTTTGTGAAAATATTTATTTCAATCTTCTGAGAATTTTCCTTGCCTGATGCTGATAATATCCTTTACGGTTCTCAATCAGCATAAACTGTTCCCTGGCTTGTTGGATATCATCGGTCATCAGATAACAAAATGCCAGATACCATTCGGCTTGTTCAAGAAATAAGATATAGTTATTATCAATGATTTTATTGAATGATTTATTGGCTTCGTTATATCTTTTAATTTCCATCTGAGAAATACCTGTATAAAGGTTAAGTCCGATTCGTGTTTTGTCGGCCTTTAAAATATTCTCAAAATGATACAGAGCCTGTTCGTATTTTCCGGCCTCATAAAACTCCAAGGCTGCCTTCAACTCATTATCATAATCACTTCCTTCTGATCTGAAAGTCAGCCCTGCTTCGGCAGGCCTGAAATATTTTTTGTATATCTTCTGGTTATCGGGATTAGCATACGACATAAACAAGAGCAGGACAACGGTTACCGATACCAGAAAAGCCGAAGAGACAACTGCAATCCTCGTTCTTTTATGATATTGTTGTTTACTCTGAATCTCAATGCCTGATTCTTCAAAAACAGCATTAAGTTGTTTTCTGAAGTCCATAATTTCTGTTTCCCGAATGGCTTCATTCACTCTTTCACGCATGCCAAGTTCTCTCTTCAATGCGGGATTTCCCTGTAACTCGCTGGTAAACCACAGTCTTTCATCCTGTGACATTTCTCCGTCAAGATACCGCTCGATATATACGGAGTAATCAAGTTCATTTCTCATATTTTTGGATTTTAGTAGTCATATACAATTAGTCTATTTTCATAAACAAAAAAACATATCACAACATAATATAAATATTATCATATCAGTTTATTACAAACTCACCGTCTGTTTTACCCTGTAATGTTATGCTGATGCTATGCATACACGTCAACAACTGCCCTGATCAGAATGTATGATACCAAATTTCCTTCTGCCCCTTCATCCTGCACAAACCCCGAAATTACCATCAAAAAACACTCTGAATGAACTTATAACAGCTCAATTTATCATATTCATGTACCTGCTGTTTGCAGCAGGTCTAATATCTTAAAAAGATACTTAAAACACTATGTTCACATTAAAATTTGAACACTTTATTTTCTGATAGGTGTAAAAGGATCATTATCTCCACCTTTTATTTGTTTCAACTGGTTTCTGCTCAAAGCTTCAACACTGCCAATAACTTCAGCCAAAGTAATTCTCTGCATCCTTAATGTTGTTTTTGCCTTCATGATTTTAACTTTTAAGATTATACACTTTCTACTTCTTATATTACCTTGATGTTATTATTTTGCTCTTCCATATAGTAGTCAATTGAAAAACCAAAACGTTACCCGGGCAAAGCATTTTTTTTTGCTTTATTTTTGAATTATTTTATATTTTGTTCAAATTCAAATTGATATTGTATCAGAAATTCGTTTTTATCTTGAAACTGATTCATAAAACACAGGCACAAAGAAATCAACATATAAAGAAGAGCAGGTTTAGTATGCCCCTTCTTGCAATATTGGTATGTTTTGAAATCTGCACATACGGGCAACAAACAGGGAATTCAGATTGCATTGCAGCCGACACACTCAATAATCTGGGAGCCGATTACATGGCTGAAGGTGAATGGGACATGGCCAAATCGACCCTTTTAAAATCGATAGATTATACAATAAAGTGCAATCCCTTTGACTCTTCAGAATTGATTCCGGCCCTCCTCAACCTGGGAGCAACATATTCCCAAACCCTGCAATATGATAAAGCGTTGGAATTATATCACAGAGCAGAAAAAATACATGAAGTTACACCTGCAAAAAACCTGGAATACCTGAGCCTTATATATGACCGTATCGGCAGAACTTATTCGGCGATAGGTGATTACAGTAAAGCAGAAGAGTATTATAACAACGCTTTATTGTTATTTCAGGAAATAAAAGCTTTTTCTGATATTAACAGAAATGCGATCATCACTTTATATAATGGCCTCGGTGTGCTCAGTAAGCGGATGAAAAACTATCCTCAGGCTATCGAACAATATAGCAAAGCTGTTGAATTCAGCAAAAGGCTGAATCCGACGCATTTGTCCTTTCTGTATGGTAACATTGCCAATGTATACCGTGAAACGAATGAATACAGAATCGCAGAACAATATTTTAACCAGGCCATTACGGAAAAAAGACTGATTCACAAACAGGATTCTATAGAACTTGCCGTTATCCTGAACGATTATTCAGGCTTGTTGCTTGACGAAAAAAAAACTGATGAGGCAAAATCAATTATTGAACAGGCACAAACACTATGTTACAGCACCCGGGAAGGCCCAAACCCTCAACTTTCTGAAATTCAGATTCACATGGGCAAGTATTACGAATTATCAGGCTATTATGACAAGGCCATATACTGGTACCAGAGATCAATATTTTCCTTATGCCCTGGCGAAAAAATATTTATTCCCGGATCAGAATCTCTGCCTTGTGATATCTTATCGAAACAACATCTGCTTGTCAGCCTGAAAGCTCTAGGCAATGCTTACAGATTAAAATTCACAGACAACGATTCTATACAATGGCTAGAAAAAAGCCTGAAGATCTATGAACAGTCCATTAAACTGGCGGATATTATCAGACACGGTTATGTCAGCAATGACAGCCGCTTATTCCTGGCTGAGAATGAAAAAGCCACTCTGAATTCAGCCATCCATGTTGCCTGCAATCTATACTCACTGACCACAAATGATGAATATCTCCATAAGGCTTTTGAGTTCAGTGAAAGGAGCAAGGCAGCCTTACTGCTATCATCAATACAGAGCAATACAGCCATCACTTTCGGAGGTATACCCCAGCAGCTGGGCAATGAAGAAAAAAATCTGCTGCGTGAGATATCAATGACTGAAGTTTCCATATATGAAGAAGAGCAAAAGAGCAAACCCAATTCACAAAAACTGTTAAAATGGAAGAACAACCTTTTAAAATTAAGAAGTGATTATGAAAGTCTGATAAAGGCCTTAGAAAAGAACTATCCCCGCTATTATCAACTAAAACACCGGAATATTATTGTTACACCGGAAGAATTGCGTTCACGGCTTAAAAACAATTACAATCTTGTTGAGTATAACATGGCGGACACTTCTGTTTTTATTATTGTCATTAACCAAAAAGGCATACATTGTATCGAAAAACCTGTCAACCAACAATTCAATATTGCACTTATAGGTATCCTGAACCACCTGCAGCATTTTGATCCCACGCGTCACGATTTCAATCAGTTCAACCAGTTCTGTTCATATTCACATGAGCTTTATAAGGCCCTTATTAAACCTGTTGAGAAACACCTTTCAAATGACAAAATAATAATTGTACCTGACGAAATTCTTTCATACCTTCCTTTTGAGATGTTAATAGATCAAAATCCTGACCTTAGGTATGCCAATTACAGTAATTTGTCATACCTGGTCAAAAAATACACCCTTAGTTATTCTTATTCGGCATCACTGTTATTTGACGATCCACTCAGAAGCAGGGGAAAACGCAACAGGAAAGTACTCGCTGTTGCGCCATCCTATCCGTATAGGGCGCCAGATCAGGTATTATCTGCCATCCGTCAATATTCAATCGAAGATCTTAGTCCTCTCCCCGGTGCGGCTGAAGAGGTTACACGCATAACGGGCATGTTGAATGGTCGTAAGCTTGTTGATTCAATGGCCACAGAAATGGCTTTTAAAAAACTTGCCCCCAATTACGGAATTTTGCATCTGGCTATGCATACGTTGATTGATAACCAAAATCCCATGTATTCAAAACTTGTTTTCAATCATTGGTTCCCCGGACAAGAAGAAGGACTGCTTAACGCTTATGAACTGTATAATATGAAGCTCAATGCCAGAATGGTTGTATTAAGCGCATGTCGCAGCGGTGACGGCATATTACACAAAGGAGAGGGCATTATGAGCCTTGCCAGAGGATTTCTCTATGCAGGTTGTCCCAGTCTGGTGATGACCTTATGGAATGTTGAAGACAGAAGCAGCCCTGAAATAATGTATCATTACTACCGTCAGATCAAAAAAGGAAAAACAAAAAACGAGGCACTTCAAATGGCCAAGTTGGAATACCTGAAATCTGCTGAGCCTCATAAAAAACACCCTTACTACTGGGCAGGCTATATGCAGATTGGCGAACCATCGGCTATTTTCATACCTGGCCGCACAATAACTCTTTTGATTTTAATGGCTTTCCTTATACCGGTGTTTGTTGTGATGTTGTACAGGAATTACAGAAAAAGAAAGACTATCAGCCGATAATATCACTAATATTGGGATCTGACCTGATCATTTTTATCAATTGTTCTTTACAGGCGTGTTTTCTCTTTCTCACATATTCTTCAGAGCTTTTGCCAAGCTTTATGGCAATCTCTCTGAAAGACATCTCATTATAAAACATGGTGAGTATATCCCGGCAGTCTTTTCCCAACTTTGAAAAATAGTATTGATAAACTTTACGTTCCATACTGGCTTCGATCTCCATAATGTCATTTGATTCCAGATCTATCGGGCGCATTATTTCCGAATGCTTTTCATGAATAAGCTTTTTTCTTTTCAACATATTTAACCATATGAACCGCGATACTGTATAGAGATAATTTGTAAAGGATGTGTGTAATTTAAGATTGTCCTCATGAGTCTTTCTGAAAATCACCACGAGCGCTTCCTGAAATACATCTTTAGCATCATCTGCGTGACCGTAATTACGTATCACGAACTCGCGAATGATCGGATAGAATGTCTTGTATATATAATGAAGAATAGCATTATCTCTGTTTTTAATGCCGCTGATCAACTCTTCATTTGTATATTTTACCACGATACAACCGGATAAGTAAGCCATTCAAATATACCGAAAAATCTAAAAGATTGAAAAACCGATTGTTATTTGATTTCTTCAGGGATGGCATAAGAATGAAGAAGACAGCATAATAGGCCTGGTTATCCGTTTTGCTGTCAGGTCGGATAAAAACAGGACCTGCAAGAGTTAAGGAAAAGAAAGCAACAATATTCTGTTTAAGCGCATCAGGGAGCTTCCCTGAAGCTTTTGTCATACTGCGTCATAGCTTTCTCACTCATACCCATGCTGCTGAATCCTCCATCATGATACAGGTTCTGCATGGTAACTTTTCGGGTAAGATCCGAAAACATGGCAATACAATAATCAGCACAATCATCTGCATCTGCATTACCCAATGGAGACATACGTTCGGTAAAGTCAATAAGGGAATCCATGCCTTTTACACCACTTCCTGCTGTAGTCATGGTAGGAGACTGTGAGACAGTGTTGATTCTGATTCTTTTTTCTCTTCCATAAATGTAGCCAAAACTTCGGGCAATAGATTCGAGGACAGCTTTAGCATCAGCCATGTCATTGTAGCCAAACAAAGTGCGTTGAGCCGCGACATATGATAAAGCAACAACAGATCCCCATTCATTTATGGCATCGTGTTTCCTGCAAACCTGGATGATCTTATGAAATGAAAGCGCTGAAATATCCAGAGTTTTAAGGTAATAATCATAATTGATGTTATCATAAGGGATTCCTTTACGAACATTAGGAGACATGCCAATAGAATGAAGCAGAAAATCAAACCTGCCTCCGAAATGCTCCATGGACTTAACAACCAGATTTTCCAGCTCTTCTAAACTGGTGGCATCAGCAGGTATTACGGGTGCATCACAAATTTCAGAAAGCTGGTTGATATCACCCAAACGCATGGCCACCGGTGTATTGGTAAGCACAAGCCTGGCCCCCTCTTCATGAGCACGAAGAGCAGTTCTCCATGCAATTGATTTATCATTCAGGGCTCCGAAGATTATGCCCTTTTTTCCGTCTAATAGATTATTAGCCATAATTATTTTGTTTTTAACTGATCTGCAAAAAAAAGTTGAAGGTGAATCCGGAAAGAATGAAGAGCTGTATCAGTTTTTCAATAATTCCCGGGCATTATCGAGTGCAGCTGAGGTTATTTCTTCACCGCTGAGCATCTTGGCGATTTCAATATGTCTTTCTTCAGGTGTCAGGTGTTTAATTTTTGTAACGGTTTTGTTATCGCTTTCTATTTTATACACCAGCAAATGATAATCACCTTTGCTTGCTATCTGGGGCAGGTGGGTAATATTGATCAGCTGCATTTTGCCGGCCATACGTTTAATTATGTTACCAACCTTTTCAGCTGTTTCTCCTGAAACGCCGGTATCTATCTCATCAAAAACAATAGTCGGAAGGCCGGTAGCATCAGAGAGCAATGATTTCACAGTCAACATCAGCCTTGAAAGCTCTCCCCCGGAAGCAACCCTGGAGATATCCTGCGGTGTTACGTTTTTATTGGCTGAAAACATAAACTGTATCTGATCAATGCCGGCAGGACTGAAATCAGGTAACACAGTATGCCATATTTCAAAAGAAGCATTCGGCATCCCCAATTCATGCAACATGGCCACAACCTGAGATTCTATTAAGGGAAAAGTATCCTGTCTTTGCTTAGACAGCTTTTCAGCAAGATGTTTAAGCTGTCCTCTTTTTGTTGAAAGCTTTTCAGAGGCTTCTGCAATATTAATATCATAATCAGAAATAATACTGATTTTATTTTCAAGTTCCTGCTGCAGATCAAGTAATTCCTTCACGGAAGATTTCCGGTGTTTCTGTTGCAGGCTGTATAGCAGATCAAGTCTGTTTTTTACCCACTCCAGGCGTGCCGGATCATGATCGATTTTTTCATAATGCTTTTCAATTTCTGCAGCAGCATCTTTCAGCTCAATATATGATGACTCACACCGTCCTGCTATCTCTTCCGATACAGGCAGATACTTTCCTGCCCTCATCAACTGTGTCACAACCTCCTTAAGATTTCCAACCAGGGAATTTCCCTCCCCGGTAAGCAATGTCAGTGCAGACGATAACAATGCTTTTATTTCTTCAGCATGTGTCAGCTTTTCTATTTCCTGTTCCAGTTCCTCCTGCTCTCCAACCGAAAGTCCTGCATCCTTCAGCTGATTATACTGATAGTTGTAATAATCAATATCGGCTTTGGATTTTTCGGCTTCTTCTTCAAGCCTTTTCAACTCATTCTGCAAATTAATAAAGGCTTCATATTCCTGTTGATATTTACCCCGCATAATAAGCGTGCCGGCATAACTATCAACAACCCGCAGCTGAAACCTGTAATCACTTAAACTGAGATGCTGATGTTGTGAATGAATATCGATAAGCTGATTACCCAGTTCGGTTAAAACCTCAAGTGTAACCGGCAGGTCATTGATAAAGGCCCTGGATTTTCCTGAAGCTGAAATCTCACGCCGGATAATCACCTGGTTATCATAGTCAAGATCATAGTTCTGAAACAACACTTTAAGGTTGTATTTACGCATATCGAATAGTCCTTCAACGATACATTTCTTTCCCTTATCATATAAAACAGTGGTATCGGCCCGCTTACCCAGGATTAAAGCCAATGCTCCCAGCATAATCGACTTGCCGGCGCCGGTCTCGCCCGTGATAATGGTAAGGCCTTCGCCAAAAGAAATGTCCAGCTCATTGATAAGGGCGTAGTTCTTTATTAGCAGATTCTTCAACATAAAACGAGTGCATTTGCTGCCCGGATAAAATTAAACAAAAATGATAATTAGAAGCGAAAACGAAGCTCAATAAATATCAGATTAATATCAACAGGGCAGGGTCATCAAATTATTTCACCGGAAATATGATAGCCTTTCAGCCACTGATTCATACAGATTGATATATTTACAGATTTACAGACCTGTCTGCCTAAGCGGAAGCACAGGCAGGTTAACAGATTGACAGATTTGCAGGCTATCCGGGATTTGATATCTGAGAGTACTTTTCTTTATGAGTCGGATCGATCTGATTAAGAATCAAAAGTGCCCGGCGTTTTTCCTCATCGGTAGCTTCGCTGAATACATTTACAAACTCATCAGACTTCGCATCGAGTACGACCTGGAGAAAGTGCATAAAAGGATCAGGCCGGTTCCGGTATACATCCTGAAGTAATGTCAGGCTCTCGAGTATATTTTCCCGTGCCTCGAATGTTTTATCATACATCTGATCAAGACCTGACCGGTGATATATATAAATGAACTCACGTATTGGTTCAAAATCGGTGTTAAGAATATTATTGATAAGCCAGTATCTGTTGCGGCGGCTTTGACTTTCAGCCCCTCTCCATCCTTTTTCAGCAGCATTCTGTGCATTGTTGACAATCTTTTCAGCCCTTTGAAACAACTCTGTTCCTGATTGCAAACCAAAAGAATCAAAATTGATACCCATGATAATATAGGCATAATAAGCGAGAATTGAAGTCAGCCCGGAAAGATGACTGGTTTCACTGAACTCCAGTGGCTGATACTCTGTATAGCGAAAATCCAGATCATTATCAACATAATTAAAGATGACCGTGTTATAGCTTGAATTATAAACAGGGCGTCGTGCCTGAATTTGCAGTGTGCCCAGATACTGGTCATTTCCCTTCATGTCAGTGAGATTGAACAGCATGTTGCATTCGATCCTTTCGTTGTTGCCAAATTTATAGTTTGTCCACGCCGTATTGTTCATGAATTCGGTAATGGCGCCCTGCAATGTCTGAAAGACCTGTTTGTTTGTTCCCGGAATTTTTGTGGTAACAAGCTGAATGTTACAACGCAATTCCTGACTAAATGACGACACACAGAAAAACAATCCAAATGTGAACACAATTATTTTTTTCATAGGACTCACATTATATTATGGTTTGCAGATACTGAACAATGTCTTCTGCCACTTCCTGTTTTGATTTTAACGGGAATTCTATGATTCTATTATGCTTATCCAGTATTGTTATTTTGTTGGTATCCGACTCAAAGCCAGCACCCCTGTCCTGTAAAGAATTGAGAACGATAAAATCGAAATTTTTCTTTATCAGTTTTTTCATGGCATTTTCGGTTCCATGTTGCGTTTCAAGAGCAAATCCTGCAAGAAACTGATGTTTCTTTTTCATGGCTCCCAGTGAAGCCGCGATATCGGGATTTTCAGCAAGTTCAATGATAAGTTTCTCCTTCGACCGCTTTATCTTTTCATTTGAAGGATGCCGGGGACGGTAATCAGCCACGGCAGCTACCAGAATAGCTCCGTCCATCAGCCCAAAGACCTTTATACATTCACGATGCATCTCAGCAGCCGTTTTAACTTTTTTCAGTTTGATACCGGCAGAGGCAGGCTTTTCGTCTGACGGGCCGGAGACAAGGGTAATCTTTGCCCCATAATATGCCAGCTTTTCGGCAATGGCATAGCCCATCTTACCGGAAGAATAATTACTGACAAAGCGGACCGCATCAATAGGTTCTCTGGTGGGACCTGCTGTAACCAGAATCTTCTTATCTTTAAGACGGCTCAGGATTTTTTTTTTAAGGTTGAAATGCTGTCCCAAAGCATCAACAATTCTATCGGGTTCTTCCATTCTCCCCTTCCCGATTAATCCACTGGCCAACTCGCCGGTTTCCGGTTCAAGAATAATACTGCCATATTGTTTTAATCTCTCAATATTACGCTGGGTTGCCGGATGACTGAGCATATCCATATCCATAGCCGGAACAACAAAAACCGGGCACCGGGCTGAAAGGTAAGCGGTAAGCAAAAGATTGTCGGCGATGCCATTTGCCATTTTGGCAATGGTGTTTGCTGTTGCCGGAGCGATAATATAGGCGTCGGCCCACATGCCCAGATCAACGTGATTATTCCATTCTCCGTTTTCAGGATTATAGAAATCAACAAGAACCGGATTTTTGGAAAGTGCAGCCAGCGTCAGCGGTGTTATAAACTCTTTTGCAAGGGGTGTCATGATCACTTTAACCGAAGCCTGTTCTTTCACCAGCAATCTAATAAGAATAGCAGCCTTGTATGCTGCTATACTTCCGGTAACACCTATCAGTATTTTTCTGTTTTCAAGCATCCATTCATTTGGTTATTCTGCCTTCCGAACATAGATCTCGTCACGTTCAAACTCATCAAGAGCAATGAGTGTATGTTTCGGCATACGTTCATAAAACTTGGATATCTCAATCTGTTCCCTGTTTTCAAAAACTTCTTCAAGATTGTCAGTATAGTTGGCAAATTCTTCCAGCTTTCTGTTTAACTCTTCCTTAATTTCAATACCAATCTGATTAGCCCTTTTTGAGCAAATCATTACCGACTCATAAATATTTCCTGTCTTGGCTTCAAGACTTTTCAGATCTCTTGTCATTGTTGTTGACGGGGCTTTCGATTTCTTATAATCCATAATGTATTTATTAATTACTCTTTTATTACAATGTCTCTGTTTTCCAGATATTGTGATGAATTTTCATACATGCGTGTTGCCTCTTTGCGGTATTTGCTTTCAGGAAACTCAGCGATGAAAGAATAATATTCATCAACCGACTCCTGAAAACGTTCAGGCTTTTTACTTTCGATACTGTTAACGGCCAGAAGATAACTCGACTTAACGATCATAAACATTATTTCTTCCCGGTATTTGCTTTCAGGATAATCAACCAGACTGGTGCTCAGGGCTGTTAATGAAGCTTTGTAGTCCTCAAGATCAAAATAGGTTTTAGCAGCCAGAAATGATTTTTGCATTATTTTATCCCGGAGCTCATTGATATAATTCCGGCATTCCTCAACATGCGAACTGTTTGGGTACCTGCTTATAAACAGCTGAAACGCATCTATAGCCTGATAGGTATTGGACTGGTCAAGTTCAGGATTGGGTGAAGAAAGATAATAGCAGTATGCTTCATTAAAGGCAGCATCCTTAACAAAGGGGCTGTTCCCGAAAGTCTGTGCAAAAAGCTGAAAATAATGCCCGGATATGATATAGTCATGTTGCTTAAAGTAACTCATAGCCTGAAAATAATAAACTGAATCAGCTTTCTTTGTGCCTCTGAAAACGGGTGCAATCTGATCGAATATATTTCCTGCCCGCAAATAATCACCCTTATTGTAATACTCAAATGCTTTGGTGTATTTGAGATTATAATCATCGCTTTTTAAAATCTTTTCATATTGTGTGCATGAAAAGGTGAAAGCTACTGATAATAATAATAATAAGTGTATATAACCAGGCTTTTTAAACATCGCGCAAAAATACAATTTTTTCATTAATATCAATGATTGATTCATTCATTTTAAACAGGCTGACTCATAAAATTTGTTAATAAGCAAAATTTTTGCCAGTGTGCTCAACTTATAACGGTAGTGGCTAATTTTAATTACCCTCTTTTGCTGGATTTGTAAAAAAAACTACATTTGCTGACTGATTATAAAACCTAAAATTTAATATCGTGGATATATTTGACAAAATCACTCAGAACAGAGGCCCGTTGGGTCAATATCAGCAAATTGCACATGGATATTTCATGTTTCCCAAACTCGAGGGTGAGATCAGTCCGCGTATGACTTTCAGGGGTAAAGAAGTGCTCAACTGGAGTCTTAACAACTACCTTGGACTCGCTAATCATCCCGAAGTCAGAAGAGTGGATGCCGAAGCTGCAAAGGAATGGGGAATGGGCTATCCGATGGGAGCCCGCATGATGTCGGGACAAACCAGTAAACATGAAGAACTGGAAAATAATCTCGCCGAATTTGTGGGAAAAGAAGATGCATTCTTATTGAATTATGGATACCAGGGTATGATTTCCATTATACAATCCCTGGTTAACCGTCACGATGTGATAGTTTTCGATTCAGAATCACATGCCTGCATCATGGACGGAATCTTTCTTCACAAGGCAGCAGGAGGTAAAAGTTTTATGTTCCAGCATAACGATATTGAGAAATGCCAGCTTATGCTGGAACGTGCTACCAAACTGGTCAAAGAAAGCGGGGGCGGTATCCTGGTCGTTACTGAAGGCGTTTTTGGCATGGCCGGCGATCTGGGTAAACTGAATGAAATTGTAGCTCTTAAAGCTAAATATAATTTCCGGCTGTTGGTGGATGATGCACATGGTTTCGGTACCATGGGAGCTACCGGACAGGGCACTGCTGAGCATTTCAGCGTGCGCGACGGTGTCGACCTTCATTTCAGCACATTTGCGAAGGCTATGGCCGGCATAGGAGCTTTTGTCGCCGGAAAAGAAGACATCATCAATTTCCTTCGGTATAATATGCGGTCCCAGACATTTGCAAAATCCCTCCCCATGCCTATGGTGATCGGTGCACTGAAGCGCCTGGAAATGCTGAGAACCATGCCTCAGCTGAGAGAGAAGCTATGGAGTGTTGTCAATGCCCTGCAATCAGGCCTAAAAGCCAAAGGCTTTAACCTGGGGCACACAAATTCTCCCGTTACCCCTGTTTTTCTTTCAGGAACCATAGCTGAAGCAACTAATGTTGTTATCGACCTGCGGGAAAACTACAGGATATTCTGCTCAATGGTCATTTATCCGGTGGTTCCCAAGGATACTATAATGTTGAGGATTATACCAACCGCATCGCACACGGTGGAAGATGCCCAATATACCATCAACGCCTTTGCCGAATTAAGTGAAAAACTGAAAGCCGGAAAATACAAATCTGACAAAATCGCTTCTTTCCTGTCTTAATAACAATAAGGAAATTAACCTCCCTTACCTGGGTGTGTCAATACAAAACACACCCAGGGTGTTTATTGATCGTACGACGTTATGGCAAATCCATTTCTTCCAAACGGGAAAAAAATAGAAATGACCTGTTTTTACAACGAACGCCGAACAATTCCCTAAAAATAGAGCCCGATAAACCTGACAGCCTGAAAATTTTAAACTAACTTGCAATAAGATTTCAGAATCTGTATATATAAATTTCATCATGCATCTGTTATGAATAGTCGGCCTGAGGTGTTTAACCACGATGTATCCCTGCCCATCCGATCCATTTCAATGCTGTTTGACCTCGAGGGCTTTTCAGGATTTTTCAGCAAGCCTGATGTATGCGATTATATTTCAAAATACCTGAATCTGATCATCGATGCTGTTAAACTGACTTTTGAGGGAGGCGACCTTTATTGGGAAAGAAGTGAAAATGATGAGCCTATAATTGTCACACCCCTTCCCAAACCCATTCACACAAAGTTCCTGGGCGACGGCGTTTTGTATATCTGGAATTACGATCATTTTACATTTCCCCATATTATTCATCTTGTTAACAGAGTTTGGAACCTGAAGAATTCCTTTTCACTACTTTGCAATAAAGCAGGTGAGATACTGCCGGTTGATGATTTCCCAAAAAGGATCAGATTTGGTATAGCTGCCGGCACAGTGTACCAATTAAAATATCAAAACGGTGACGCTGATGAATACATAGGATACAGCATTAACCTGGTAAGCCGGTTGCAAAGCTATTGCAGGAGCATTGGATTCATTGTATCCGGAAGACTTAATATCCCAAATGAAACAATTGCGGAACTCGGTTATAAAAAGTGTCTTGCAAAAAAAATACGGGGTTTCCCGGATGAAATTGTAATCGTTGATAATCAGGATTATAACAATCTTGACGAAAAAATACGGGTGGAATTATTCAGGGAATTGGATTTATATAGCTGATATTTATTTAAACACTGACAGGTCTTTTAGACACTGTCAGATTTATGTTTGTCAGGACGGTTAATATTTCAATATTCCGGTATTCAACAACATAAATTGCGACCTTCCGTTTTTTTTATGAAAAATGAATCCCATCCTTCAATTTATTCTCAGACATTAATTATTTTCGCAGGTTTATTTTATATTAATATAACGACCTAATAATCCTATAGTAATGAGAAAATGGCGTATCGAAGATTCCGCCGAGCTTTATAACATTGCCGGGTGGGGCATCAATTATTTCTCAATAAATAAAAAGGGAAATGTTGTCGTGTCGCCCCGCAAAGATGATGTTGACATTGACCTGAGGGAACTGGTTGACGAATTACAACTGCGTGATGTATCTTCTCCCATGTTAATAAGGTTCCCTGACATTTTGGATAACCGGATCGAAAAGATGTCAAACTGTTTTAATATTGCCGCAAATGAATACGGATACAAAGCACAAAATTTCATTATCTACCCGATTAAGGTCAACCAGATGCGTCCTGTGGTTGAAGAGATAGTCAGTCATGGCAAAAAATTCAATATCGGACTGGAAGCCGGATCAAAACCCGAATTACATGCCGTTATCGCCATCAATACGGATTCCGATTCATTGATCATATGCAACGGATACAAAGATGAAGATTACATTGAGCTGGCGTTACTGGCTCAGAAAATGGGTAAACGGATTTTTCTTGTGGTGGAAAAGCTGAATGAACTTAAGCTTATCGCCAACATCTCAAAAAGGTTAAAAATCAAACCCAATATCGGGATCAGAATTAAGCTGGCTAGTTCAGGAAGCGGTAAATGGGAAGACTCAGGCGGCGATGCCAGCAAGTTCGGGCTTACGCCGAGTGAGTTGCTGGAAGCTCTTGAATTTCTCGGGAAGAATAAACTGAAAGAATGCCTCAGACTGGTACATTTTCATATCGGCAGTCAGGTGACCATGATACGCAGAATAAAAAATGCCCTGCGGGAAGCATCCCAATTTTACAATCAGCTGCACAAACAGGGTTTTTCAGTAGAATTTGTTGATATCGGCGGTGGTCTGGGTGTTGATTATGACGGAACCCGGTCATCAAACAGTGAAAGCAGTGTTAATTACAGCATACAGGAATATGTGAATGACTCCATTGCCACACTCGTTGACGTATGTGAAAAAAATGACATCCCGCATCCCAATATCATTACCGAATCAGGACGTTCACTCACCGCACATCATTCCGTGCTGATCTTCAACGTACTGGAGACCACTACCCTGCCCACCTGGCAGGATGATGACATCATAAAAGAAAGCGATCATGAACTTGTTCATGAAATGTATTCCTTATGGGATAACCTGAATCAGCCAAAGATGCTGGAAACATGGCATGATGCCCAGCAAATTCGTGAAGAAGCCCTTGACAGGTTTAGCCTGGGAATACTCGATCTGAAAACACGGGCTCAGATTGAGCGCCTTTTCTGGTCAATTGCAAGCGAAATTCATCAGATGACAATAAAGATCAAGCATATCCCTGAAGATTTCAGACAATTACCACGGCTTTTATCTGATAAGTATTTCTGCAACTTTTCACTGTTTCAATCCCTGCCTGACTCATGGGCAATCGATCAGATATTCCCCATAATGCCTATACAAAGGCTGGATGAGAAACCGGAGAGATCAGCTACTTTGCAGGATATTACCTGTGACTCCGACGGTAAAATTGACAATTTCATTTCCACGCGTAATTTTTCCTATTATCTTCCTGTACATTCTGTCAAATCAAAAGATCCTTATTATATAGGGGTATTTCTGGTTGGCGCTTACCAGGAAATCCTCGGCGACCTTCATAATCTGTTTGGCGATACAAACGCTGTTCATGTATCGGTCACCGATGATGGTTATAAGATTGACCAGGTCATCGATGGTGAAACTGTTGCAGAAGTTCTCGATTATGTGCAGTACAACGCAAAAAAAATGGTACGTACCGTTGAGACCTGGGTTACTTCTTCAGTAAAATCAGGGATCATCACAGCCACTGAAGGAAAAGAATTCCTGTCCAACTACCGGTCGGGGTTGTATGGGTATACTTATCTGGAGTAGTTGGTAGTCAGCAGACAATAGGTAGCAGACAGTATGAATACGGTTATTTCAATTTGCGTTTTTCACTGTTCACTGGTTTACCCGTATTATTTTGCTCTTTCAATATAAGTATTTGTACGGGTATCGATTTTTATCCTGTCTCCGGTATTGATGAAAAGAGGCACTTTGATGCCGGCACCGGTTTCAAGTGTGGCATCTTTAAGCGTACGGGTGGCTGTGTCGCCACGCAGGCCAGGTTCTGTATAAGTAACCTCCAGCTCGATGGTCAGAGGCAATTCGGCATAAATAGGGTTATCCTCTTCGAAATACACATTTATGTTCATACCTTCCTTAAGGAACGCAAAATCATCACCAATAGCTTCCTTGTGCAGCATAATCTGGTCATAGGTCTCATTGTCCATACAAACAGCTATGTTACCATCCATATAAAGAAATTGATGCTCTTTAAAATGAACCCTTACGACTTCCACATCGTCGTCGGGGCGAAACCGTTGTTCAATCAATTTACCTGTATCGAGGTTACGCATTTTGACCTGATAAAAAGCCCTTAAATTTCCAGGTGTTCTGTGTTCATATTCCAGAACCTGGGCTAATTCACCATTATAACGAACGAAGGTTCCCCTGGATATGTCTGATACTTTTGCCATAAAACAGCTATTTAGATGATAAAAACATTTTATGATTCTGATGTAACTTTTACCGTTTCATTTTTCCTGAATGCTTTGAATATAAGATACACAACAAATAAAACACCCAATATTACAAAACCGTACGAGATCTCTTTATAGTATTTTTCAAGCAATTCTTTTTGAGAATAAAGGGTATAACCTAAGATGGTAAGAATTATGTTCCACAGACCTGATCCCAGTAACGTGTAAAAAATAAATTTTTTTATATCCATCTTTGCCAGACCTGCAGGAATTGAGATCAATTGTCTTATGGCAGGGATCAGCCGTCCCATAAAGGTTGAAATATTGCCGTTCCTGACAAAATACCTTTCTGCCTTTTCCACGCCCTGCCGATTGATGAGCAACAAATGAGCCAGTCGCGTATCGGCCAGTTTGTATATTATTTTCCGGCCCAGGTAAAGAGATATATAATAATTAAACAATGCTCCGATCATGGTGCCCAGTGTTCCAAAAAATGCTACCAGGAAAACGTTCATTTCTCCCTGGGCTGCCTTCCATGCAGCAGGGGGGATAACAATTTCAGAAGGAAAAGGGATAAATGAGCTTTCAATAGCCATAAGCAGGGTAACGGTGCCATAATTTATATGGCTCATATACCAGTCAGTAATTGTCTGAAAAAATTCAACCATAAAAAGAGAATAATTGCCCGCAAAAATAACCAAATCTGCCAAACAGGGAAATTTTTTTTACAAAACGCTGTATTCGCGGGATAAAATGCAGGATGACAAACAAGACTTCAGAGACCAATGATCTGTTAATACTTAAGGATAAAAAACCAGTATATCATTCCTCAAAGGTTGCAAAGAATTTCCACGCTAACTTCACTCAGGCTGTTAGCTTTCAGGTGAGCCTGTGGATGATTGTATGCAGAGCCAACCGCCAGGCATTTCATGCCCGCATTGAGTGCGGCTTCAACTCCGGCATCAGCATCTTCAACAACAAGGCAATGCCCGGGAGATATTTGCATTTTTGATGCAGCAAGAAGAAAAACCTCCGGGTCAGGTTTGCTTTTTTTTATCTGGTTTCCGTCAGAGACTGCATCAAATGTATCTGCCAACCCGATTTGTCTGAGAATAAAGGGTGTATTTTTACTTGATGAGCCAATGGCAACTTTTATTCCGGCATTCTTTAAGGCATTAACCAGTTCTATTGCCCCCGGAAGAATATCGGAAGGAGAAAGAGTTTTTAACAATTCACGGTAATATCCGTTTTTCTTTTCAGCCAGAGCCTTTTTTTCTTCAGGGCTGTATGATTTGGCTGCTTTTTCAAGAATGATTTCAAGACTTTCAAGTCGGCTGACACCTCGCAATCGTTCGTTGATTGTCCGGTTAAAGAAAATACCTTCCTCATCTGCCAGCTTTTGCCAGCCCAGATAATGAAATTCATCGGTTGACACGATAACACCATCAAGATCAAAGATTACTGCTTTTATCATAAGAATACCCCCAAAAAAAATCTTTGTTTTCTGTCCGGATTATTAAGATATTAAAAATACGCTCATTTCAGCAAAACTGCAAATAAAGACCGGGATGAGAAAATATCACAGGAATGTGTATTTTTGGTAAGATCAGTTTACAAATATCTCATTGTTATTTTATTATATGGGTATTGCTTTTTTATAAAATTTATTTGTAACTTGTATACACTTTCAAAATTATAATTGTCATGACAATTTACGTTGGTAACATTAATTATTCTCTCAGCGAAGATGATATACGTAAGATCTTCGAGGTAATGGGCAAGGTAGAATCTGTAAAAATCGTGCTGGATAAAAGGACAGGCAAATCAAAAGGATATGGTTTCATTGAGATGCCTGACAAAAAAGAAGCCATGGAAGCAATCAAAACCCTTGATGGAAAGGAAGTTTCCGGCAGAAACTTGCGGGTTCTTAAAGCACACACCACAAAAAAGGTGGAAGAAGAAGTAAAGAGCGAGACGCAGAATTAGCATTCTTCCTCTCTTTTTTTGGTAATCGTTATATTATTGCTGCAGCAGTTTTACTTTTTCATACCACTGAAAATTCTGTGTTGCCATAAAAGTTGGCATGCCATTGAATTCAGAATCGATGAAAAAATAAGTCCCACACCCTATTTGGAGTGCATGAGGAGAAAGGATGTTTTTTCTGTGTTCAGATGAACTCATCCATCGTTCCATCAATGATTCAGCCAGTGAAAGATAAGTTCTGTGCTGTATCAGCTTACCTTCAGGACGATAGCTGAAATTTCCTTCGCTTATCACATAAACATCCCTACCACTTTCATATTGCAGTCCGAAATCTTCGGCTATATTCTCCGCCAAAAAAGGATTGGTTATGCCTGTTAGTCCGGCCCTGTCGTTTGGTGTTTTTCTTTTATCATTCACCGGATTGGTATGACTGAAGAAATTATGCACCACCATGTCGCGTGAATGCATGACAGCAGCTTTTTCGAGCTCAGGGGAATATTCAAGAGCCGGCAGTTTATGTTTCACACGAATCTCATTGGTGGCAATACAAAGGATCGCATTCAACCTGCTCAGATCAAGTTTGTTAAAATCCAAAGTATCGTTGAATGATTTTTCCAGCCGATAGTTTTCAAGGTCTAAATTCTGGTAATAATCAGGATTCTGAGAAAAAGCCAAGGACAATTGTATTAACAACGTCAAAAAAACAACCAAAATCTTCAATATACCTGATGGTTTTATCATGTTAAAAGCTATCACAAATATCATGCCTCTGAATAGCATCGGAGTGGTATTCTGTAATACCAATAACCCATCCCTGACCTCCGTCCCGATAGATATCGGGATCGGGAAAGGCTCTCCGAGGAGGGGATAACCCACCCCTACCCCTCCGAGGAGGGGAATGTCAGAATATGGCTACAGCAAGTGCTTTAAAGAAATGAAATGCCAGAATTACAGACAACACAATTTTCATAAGTGTACCGGTTACAAAACCGATAAAAGAACCAAAACCGGCACGGAATGCTTCATTGGATTTTTTCCCATAGAGAAATTCTCCTATTCCGGCACCAAAAAAAGGCCCCAGTATAATTCCTATCGGTCCCATAAAAATCCCTATGATCACACCAATACCGGCACCCCATGTTCCGTATTTACTGCCGCCAAATTGTTTGGTACCCCAGATGGGGATAACATAATCAAGAATTGCCACAACGGCTGTCAGAACAGCAAACAATATTAAGAAACGAGAGCTGTATTGTGCATAATCCGTAAAGTGCAGCAACAGTAAGCCCGCATAACTGATTGGCGTACCGGGCAGTACAGGCAATAAACTGCCCAGTACACCAACGATTATGCAAATTGTCCCTAATATTGCCAGGAATACATCCATCAAGCAGTACTTTAAAGCGCCTGGCTGATGAGAAATGTTGTAGCAAAAGCGATAATAGCATAGAGTTCAGGAAATACAGCAAGAATCATCGTATTCCCGAATACGTTATGACCATTACCAATAGCAGCAATACCATTGGCACATACTGATCCCTGGCGTATGGCTGAAAGAAGGGCGACAACACCCAGAATTAATCCCGCTGCTAAAATAGCAAGGGCCTGGGTCATGGTCATGGTTGCGCCAATAATTCCTTTGGCATTTATGATAAAGAACCCTCCAAAGCCGTATAAACCCTGAGTTCCGGGAAGAGCACTCAGCAACATATAATTGCCAAAAGCATCATCTCTTTTTTTCATAGCCCCTACGGTGGCATTACCACCCATAGCCGTGCCAATGGCACTACCAACACCGGATAAGGTCACCATCAGGGCCAGTCCTGTGTATGCAAGAATTACTGCAGCATTAGCTTCCATATAAATACTCCTTTTTTATAATTTATTTGTAAATGGTTTATATTCTTTTCCTCCGCCTGAAAAACCGGAATTTTTATAAAATTCAACAAAAGTGAGACGCAGGGGATGCACAAAAGCGCCAAGCGCTGATAAAAACAACACAAGTGTGTGCCCGAATAACATGAACACAATAAATAAAACCGGACCTGCATAGGGAATACCCAGAAACTGCAATCCGATTTTATCGATAACAAGTCCGAGTATGGCGCTGGAAGTACCCAGGGCAAAAAGCCTAATATAAGATAAAAGATCACCAAAAACGCCGGTAATCATACTGTAGATATCATACAACCCTTTACCGAAACTTACAAATATATTGGTTGACGGATCATTGAAGAACAGAATGCCGGCTAATCCTATTCCAAGCACTATATAGGTTGGCAGCTTAACTGATTCTTTCTCCAGGAGTCCTTTCATTGCCCCACCCTGTATCGCAATCAATCCAATGATCAGAAACATCCATGACAAGGTGGAAATTGAAAAAACAAATCCTCTTTGTTTAATCATATTGGCGGCTTTCACGGCCATTCCAAACAAAATCTGTATCACTCCGAATATAAGGGAAAGGTAAAACATACCCTGAGGATCGAGGATCAGATGTCTGAATTTATTCAGTATGGCATAATCAGAAAAAGAACTCCTCATAAACTCTGATTTGTATGCCTGAAGGGCATCAGCGCCAATGGTCCCGGTCAAGGCCTTAAAATATTCATCACGTGTTTCAAAATGCTGCCCGATAATTGAAGACAGGTTTGAAAACAAAGAGTCGGGCACACCGCTTTCTTTAAGGAACTGCAGTGACTCTCCTGTTAAGGTATAACCAGTATCCAGCAGGTTAATACCGAATACTGTTCCTGAGATCATCCCCATGAGGATGGTGGCTGCACCAAGAAATTGTCCCAGTGTAAGCAAAGGCTTGATTTCAGGTTTTGCCTTAAATATCTTGTATGCTGTAATGGCAGCCAGGATAAAGAGACCGTAACCGGCGTCGCCCAGACAGAAACCAAAAAATATCATATAAAATGGCGCAAAAAAAGCAGTCAGATCAAGTTCTGCATATGCGGGCAGTGAATATAATCTGCCAATAGGCTCGAACAGCTTCGCGAACCTGTTGTTTTCAAGAAGAATTGGCACATTCTCACCTTCTGACGGTTTATCAGAAATATACAGTATGTTTTGCTCATCGCAGAAAGATGAAAGTGCTTCAGCCTTTTCTTCAGGTATCCAGCCTTCCAGTAACATCAGCCTTTCTTCAGCCTCTTTTGCAGTGCTTAAAACAACCTTCTCATATTCAATCTCGCCAAACACCTGTTTTTTTATATCCTCTATCAGGTCAAGGCTGGAAGCAGCCATATCAAGTTCTTTTTCAATGACGGCATTTCTTTTTTCGAGTTCATCATAGGTTTTCTGCAAAGATTCGAGAGACTCTGAAGGCAGTTTAACTTCTTCAGCATCAATTTCTATAACCTCCTGTCCTTCCAGCACAGCCACAAAGAAAACATTACCTGTATTTTCATCAATAACTTCGATGGGATATTGTGATTTCCAGTTTTCATCAAACCGTCTTTTTGAGCAGGTAAAGAACCTGAGGATAAGATTGGCTTCCTGAAGTCTGTCGATATCACCGGCTGTAAAATTACCCCAGGGTTCCAACTGGTTAATATCTTTCTTCAGTGACTGTAATTTCTGGCTGTTACTTTCAAGTTCAGCATAAAGTTCCTGAGCCTTCCTGAATACTTCCATGCCATCAGCTGCAACAGAAGCTTCAGATAGTAACGGATTTCTTTTTTTAAGAAGTGAAATAGTCGTGTTGAGCTCATTTATAAGCTCTTTCTTATTTTTCAGGCTATCAGTTTCCTCAAATTCTTTTTCAATGATGTGCACAACACCCAGTTCCCCGATCCTTTTCAGAAAATCATCGTATTCCTTGTGATAAATCAGAAATGCATATTTCATCATTGGTACAATCATACCTTCTCCTCCTGTGTCATTTGGCGTGTTTTAACGATTTTCTGGGCTGACTTTGACAGATTGTCCTCGTCTTCCATGAAACGCTTAATCTTCCTGATGGCGTCTTCATATCCGGGGATCTGTACTTTCTCAAACAGGTTAACTTTCTGTGTTGTCTTCTTACGGGCACGATCGAGAAGTTGCATTTTTCGAATAAAGACCTCCTTTTCAATGCCTACTGAAGCAATTTCTTTCACCAGGGCAATCCCGTCGAGATACCACTTAGGATTATTAAAAACACTAAACGGTTTAGTGGCAAAAACAATATTATTCAGCACTGGTGTTTTCACGCCGGCTATCTTTTTAACACCCAGTTCAACATCTTCAACAGCCACCAGTGTAGAATCAAATTCACCCCATAAGGCCACCATGTTGTTATAACGATCAAGTTTCCTTTTCAGCAATTCCTCCAATCGCAAAGTCTCATCTTTGGCTTTCTTAACTTCGATCCGCAGAGCCGACTCCTTGTTTTTTATGGTCGGCAATGCCCGCACTCTTATATTCAGCTGTTTTTCCAACTGCTGCAGGGCGGTTTTGTTATATTGAAATTTTATGGCCATTTAAATTTAGTTCACTGTCCACTGTTCACTGTTTACGGTTCACGGAAAACCTGCAAACTTGTTATTCTGTCAATCTGTAAATTCATAATAACACACCCCTAACCCCTCCAGGGAGGGGAATTTTAAGATCTTCAAATTTTCAAACCTTCAAACCTTCAAACCTGCCTGACGGCAGGCAGGCTTTCAAACCTCACTCTTTCGGCCAGTACTTATCTGCAAGCTCTTTCTTAATACCCACTTCTTCAATCCGGAAATGCTTTTTAAAGAGCTGCCATCCGGTGTTGAGCATTTCATCGATATCGATGTTGACATCGATAGCTAAAAGTTTGTTGGAATAATCTTTTGCAAATTTAAGACTTCGTTCATCGTAATCAGTAAGATCAAAACCATTCTCAAGTTTTGTCTTGGCATTAGCTGCGTCAGCAAAGAGGCGCACCGCTGTGTTCATAACCTGGGGATGATCCTCCCTGGTCTTTTTCCCAATGACAAGCTGTTTTAAACGTGACAGGCTGCGGAAAGGGTCAACAATGACCTTACCGACATCCGTATCTTTACGCAGGAAAAGCTGGCCTTCAGTAATATAACCTGTATTATCCGGAATGGCATGGGTAATATCCCCGCCTGAAAGGGTTGTAACGGCAATGATAGTGATGGAGCCTCCTTCAGGAAACTGGACTGCTTTTTCATATATTTTGGCCAAGTCGCTGTATAGAGACCCGGGCATACTGTCCTTTGAAGGGATCTGATCCATACGGTTTGATACAATGCTCAGGGCATCGGCATACAATGTCATATCCGTAAGGAGGACAAGCACGGTTTGATTTTTATCAACAGCAAAATATTCAGCAGCAGTCAAAGCCATTTCAGGCACCAGCAGTCTTTCAACAGGAGGATCCTCTGTTGTATTGACAAAGCTGATAATACGATCAAGTGCTCCGGCATTATCAAAGACATTCTTATAAAACAGGTAATCATCGTTGGTAAGGCCCATGCCGCCTAAAATAATTTTATCTGTTTGTGCCCTCAGGGCTACCATAGCCATAACCTGGTTAAAAGGCTGATCGGGATCGGCAAAAAAAGGAATTTTCTGACCTGATACAAGCGTATTGTTCAGGTCAATGCCTGCAATACCGGTTGCAATAAGTTCAGATGGTTGTCTCCGGCGAACCGGGTTTACCGATGGCCCGCCGATCTCACGTTCCTCACCTTCCACAGGAGGACCGCCGTCGATGCGTTCACCGTAAGCGTTAAAGAACCGACCGGCCAGGTCTTCACTCACTTTTAATGAGGGCGCTTTGCCAAGGAAGACAACCTCAGCATTTGTAGGTATGCCTTCAGTTCCCCCGAACACCTGGAGAGTGACTTCATCTCCGATAATCTTAACCACCTGTGCCAACCGGCCATGAACCACGGCGAGTTCATTATACCCGATACCTGTTGCGTGAAGCGAGCAGGTAGCTTTCGTTATCTGGGTAATCTTCGTATATATTTTCTGAAAGGCTTGTGTTTCCATTATGCAACTTTTCTTTCGGCAATTATTTTATTCAGTTCTTTCTCAAAATTGTTAAACTTCTCTGACTCAAATTCAGAGTAATTCATCTGCTTATATTGATTAATGATCCGCTTGAAGTATATGCCCACTTCGTTGAAATTATCGAATTCAAAATTTGAATTGCAAAGATCAAGCAAATGATTAAGCATATACCTTTGCCTCTCCACCGGTGTTGACTGGTCAACCTTGTCAAATGCATCCTGTTGAAGAATAATGAAATCGATGACTTCCGATTTCCAGTAGTTCACATGGTAATCAACAGGGACACCGTCATCACCCAGAATATTGATCTGCTCATACACCTCTTTTCCGCGAAGCAACAGGGTTTTGGCTTCATTCACTTTTTCAAGCCACTCTTCCTCAATCTTTGCGCTCACATATTCAGCAAATTCAGGATATTCAAGATATTTTGAATAGGAATCAATAGGATCGACGGCGGGGTAACGTTTTCCGTCAGCCCGTTGCTGCGACAATCCATAAAAACACCGGGCCACTTTCTTTGTCGATTCGGTAACCGGTTCTTTCAAGTTACCACCTGCAGGTGAAACGGTACCAAGGAAGGTGATAGATCCGGTCTCTCCGTTATTCAGCAGTGTGTATCCTGCGCGGGCATAGAAACTTGAAATAATGGCGGGCAGGTCCATCGGAAAAGCATCGGGTCCGGGCAACTCTTCAAGGCGGTTTGACATTTCACGCAGCGCCTGGGCCCAGCGTGATGTTGAATCGGCCAGCATCAGCACACGTAAAGCCATAGAACGGTAGTATTCGCCAATGGTCATGGCCGTATAAACAGATGCTTCGCGAGCCGCAACCGGCATATTGGAAGTATTGGCAATAATGATGGTGCGTTCCATCAGTTTACGACCGGTACGCGTATCTTCCAGTTCAGGATATTCGGTAAACAGTTCAACAACCTCATTGGCTCTTTCTCCGCACGCTGCAACAACAACGATATCGGCTTCAGCCTGCTTTGATATGGCATGCTGTAAAACGGTTTTTCCACATCCGAAAGGTCCCGGTATGAATCCGGTACCTCCTTCAACAATAGGATTTAAAGTGTCAATGGTTCGTACACCTGTTTCAAGCAATTTGTAAGGTCTTGGCTTTTCTTTATATGCTTTTATTGGTACTTTAACAGGCCATCTCTGAACCATGGTAACAGGCAGTTCTTTACCTTTACTGTCAACAAGTGTCGCCACCGTTGTGGTAATGTTATATTCTCCTTCTCCGGTTACACTTTTAACTGTCTAGGTATCGTCATATGTGAAAGGCACCATGATACGGTGCGGCATTTCATTTTCTTCTACTTCACCAATCCAGCTTCCGGCGGTCACTGTATCCCCGGCTTTTGCCACGGGCTTGAAAGCCCACAGCTTCTTATCATCCAGTGCAGGGGTATATTCTCCACGGTTCAGGAAAATCCCCTCCATTGTGTCAAGGTCATTTTCAAGACCGTCAAAATTCTTTGACAGCAAGCCAGGACCCAGAGAAACCTCAAGCATATGACCTTCGAACCGCACCTCTTCACCCACCTTCAATCCCCGTGTTGATTCAAACACCTGTACATAAGCATTTTTACCGTATACCTTAATGACCTCAGCCATGAGATCTATCTTATCCAGTTTAATAAAACAGATTTCATTCTGTAAAACAGGTCCGTCTGCTTCAACAATCACAAGATTGGCTATAATACCTCTTACTTTTCCTTTGGTTGCCATTTTCAAATCGCTTAATTATATTGTAAATTCTTCCGGGAATGTATAGGTGGTCTTCATTTGTCCGACCAGTTCCCTGAACATTTCTTCCCCGGTACTTCTATCCAGCTTTAACCAGCGGCTAATAATCTCAAGCTTAACAATAAAAGCAAAAATAAATTCAATGGTAAAATAATGGAAAAACACCTCATCATCAAGATATTTCCATTTTATCAAATCGAATTTTTTTTCCCTTTCCATCAAATCTTCTTCCTCAACTGCTCTCAATATGTTTTCGAGCAAGGGAAATTCATTGCTGATGCCAAAGTCCCTGGCACTGCTCCTGATAAGATTTTCAGTTATCTCATTGTCACCAACAAGTTCGTTACGAACATCAAGCTGGTGTTTACGGCAATTGGCAGCCGTAATGATATTGGTGAGATCGCTTTCATAACCATACCAATCCCTGATAAACGGATTGTCTATGGTTGACAGATGTTTATAATAGAGTTGAGACAATTGGTTTTCCCAGCTTTTTTCAGGAAAGACAGGAGTCTCGGATTGAAAAGCCCGGATAAACCGAGACAGGTAAACAGGAAAATCAAGACTGTTCATATCTGTATCTTCATCCTTAAGCAAAACAATAATCTCTTCTATCAGCTCTCTTGAATAATTTCCAAGCGGGTCAGGAAGGTCTTCCTTTTTGGTCAGAATATTGTATATGCTACGATTATCATAACGGAGAAAGTAACTTTCAACCAATTTATAATCCAAAGGATGCAGCTCATCCTTAAGCTGTTCTTTCCATTCAACAAGTGTTGCTGCCAGCCGGGTTGTATCAAAAAACAAAGCCGGCAACCCGGCAACCAGGCAATGGTATTCTCTTTTTATCATCATCATTCCCCGGTAAAGAGCAATTTCATCAAACGCGGACGCAGGTATTGCTTAAAGAAATTTTCAAAATCACTGTCTGTAAAACTCATTTTGTAACTTCCGTCTTTGGGAACAATCTGAAAACCTGCCTTCAGTTCAGCATCGGGTTTAATTACAAGTCCTTTATCCAGTAGAGCCTTTGCGGACTGTGCAAAATATTGTTCAACGGCAGCAGCGTCTTTTTCAGGCAACAGGACTGAGAGGTCAGCTACTTTATCAGATGCGGTGGTCCAGTTCTTCAGTGTTGTTTCCAGTATTTTCTTTACAAAGTCCTTATCCTTAAATGCTTCTCCTACAGCTGCATTAACGGTCTCCCCACTGATAATATCTACAATTTTCTGTTTCAGCGCATTCATCGACTGACGTGCTGACAGCTTCAGTTCCGATTCTCCGTTACTCCTGATCTCTTCAGCCTTTTTCCTGGCTTCATCCAGCATGGATTTGGATTCCTTTTTTGCTTCAGCAAGGATGCTTTCAGCTTCTTTTTTTGCTTTTTCAATGATCGCTTCAGCCTCTGCATTACCCTTAGATATACCCTCATTGTATATCTTTTCCGTTAACTCCTGTAGTTTATTCTGCATATATGGCAAAAATTTTATTTAATAACATCAGAACAGCCACTCATATAATACTGTTAATCAGTAGCTTAAATCGTAAATATTTTCGCAGTAAAGAATGCGCAAGATAGTAAAAAGTTTTTTTATTTCGAAAAATAAATAAGGCTGAAAAATATTGTATGCTACAGATGCGTCATAGAATGTTCTTAAATCATATTAAAAATTTTAACCGGCAACTTGAATTTAATTCATAATTTAACAGCCCAGGGTAGCCACCATGACAGCCTTGATGGTGTGAACCCTGTTTTCAGCCTGGTCAAATACAAGTGATGCAGGAGATTCAAATACTTCCTCGGTAACTTCCATGGCATCAATACCGAATTTATGATAAATTTCCTCTCCCATTTTTGTTTCCCTGTTGTGGAAAGCCGGAAGACAATGAAGAAGTTTCACATTTTTGTTGCCGGTTAGAGCCATTGTCTTTTCATTGATCTGATAAGGCTTTAACAGTTTAATCCTTTCCTCCCATACTGATGATGATTCTCCCATGGAAACCCAGACATCGGTATAAAGGAAATCAGCATCATTAACAGCTTCAGCAATATCATCAGTAATGGTTATTTTTGCGCCTGTAGCACCGGCGACCTCCCTGCAGGTTTTAACGAGCTCTGCAGCCGGCTGGCAGGCTGCAGGTGCTCCTGCCCTGAAATCTATCCCCATCCTGGAACAACCCACCATCAATGAATTCCCCATGTTGTTCCTCGCATCTCCCAGGTAGCAGAACTTCATCTGATGCAATGGTTTATCACAATGTTCCATCATTGTCATCAAATCAGCCAGCACCTGGGTAGGATGGAATTCATTCGTAAGCCCGTTCCACACAGGTACACCGGCATATTTTGCCAGGGTTTCAACGATATCCTGTCCAAATCCCCTGTATTCAATGCCGTCAAACATCCTTCCCAACACACGGGCTGTGTCTTTCACCGATTCCTTATGCCCAATCTGTGAACTGACGGGATCGAGGTATGTAACATCAGCACCCTGATCATGAGCAGCAACCTCAAAAGCGCAACGTGTACGGGTTGATGTCTTTTCAAATATGAGGGCAATATTTTTGCCTTTCAACCTGTGTTGTTCAGTACCGCTGTATTTAGCCTTTTTTAAATCAAAAGAAAGATCAAGCAGCCATTTTATTTCTTCAGGTGAAAAATCAAGCAACTTTAAAAAGTTACGGTTTCTGATATTAAACGCCATTTGTATAAATATAAAGTTTAATTAAATAATTATTTTCTAATTTTTCTGCATTATATTATCAGACAAAAATAAATAAAGATTCCCATGGAACAAAATGACATTTATCACTTTGTATATATATACAAATCCTATGATGATTTAAACGCCCGCAGAAAGCTTTCTGTTTTTTATTATACACATTTGATTCATTCATCAATGATTTTTTTTTATTAAATTCATAAACAAATGCATTTGACAAAAGAAACGAACCCTGAGTGAATTATTACGTAAATCAAAAAATACAATAAATTTTATAAACCAGCTATAAAAAAAAATATGATAAGAACACTCACGGGGGGCCTTATTTGTCTTATGATAATATCAGGATGCAGTAAAAAGGACAGGGAGTCTAAGACAAACAGCGGCAGAATTGATTACCGTATCACTTATAAAACCGATTCAGCACACCGTAAGCTGGTTGACCTGCTGCCCCACCGGATGAAACTTGTATTTAACCAGGATTCAGCCATCAATGTCATGGAAGGCTTCATGGGAATGTATAAGCTGAACAGCATTACCCATTTTCGCACAAAGAAATGTACAACCTTACTGAAGGTTCCTAAATATTCATTCATCTTTATTGGGAAACGGGGTGAGCCCATGTGTTGTTTTGAACCCGTTGACAATATGATCATAAACCGTACCGATGAAACAAAGGAAATACTGGGGTTTAACTGCAGAAAAGCTGACATATCCTTTCCTGATTCCGATTATACCTATTCTATTTATTACACCAACGATATTGACATACGAAACCCGAACTCAACCAATCCTTATAAGAAGATTGAAGGCGTATTGATGGAATTTGAACTGAACATGTACTATTTCAAATTACATTTCATTGCTGACAAGTTTTATCCTGTATCAAAAAGCTACAACCGGTTAAATATTCCAAAAGACTATAAGGAACTCACCCGTGATCAGATGTGCAGACTGCTGGGCAGGTATCTTGAGTAGGATGAAAGATCAAAGATCAAAGATCTAAGATCTAAGAAACAAGATTCAAGATACAAGATTGAGTCTGCTCCCTTTTGCTGGTTCGTCCGCTTGGACCTGTCTTAATTTCAATGATCAAAGATTAAAGACCAAAGACTAAAGATCATTGAAATAATTCTAAATCATCAAATCAACCAATCACAAAATCAATAAATAATATGGCACAAGCGGACGCCAGTTAAGAGCCAGTTAAGAGGACTGTGGACAATTAACAGATTAACAGATTGTCTGTGAACTGTGAGCAGTGAACCGTATCTATTTCAGGTTATCACGATCAAGTCTGGCGCCACATTTCTTGCAAAAAAGAGCATCGTCATCGTGTTTGTCATACAAACAATTAGAGCAGACCTGCATGTTGACACTGCCCTTTGCACTAAGAAGACTTGCTGTAACAATGCCTGTCGGCACAGCAATAATAGCATAGCCAAGTATCATAACGATACTGGCCAGAAACTGTCCCACTCCGGTTACCGGTGACAGATCGCCATAACCAACGGTTGTGAGCGTAACGATAGCCCAATAAATGCTTGTCGGGATACTGGTAAATCCATTTTTTTCTCCCTCAACGAGATACATAAATGTACCAATAATCAAAGCGAGCGTCAGAATGAAGATAAGAAAGACACTTATTTTTGCACGACTTTCCCACATTGCAGATGCAATTATACGGCCGGCCCGGGAATAGCGGCTCAGTTTCAGTATACGGAAAACCCTCAGCAACCTGATCGCACGGATGACAATGAGGCTGTGACCGCCAACAAAGAAAACACCAATATAGGTTGGCAGCAAGGCAAACAGGTCAATTAAACCATAAAAACTCAGTATGTATTTAACCGGCTTGTTGACCACCCATATCCTTGTGATGTATTCTATTGTAAAAATTAAGGTAATGATCCATTCGAGAGTTTTCAACACATAAAAGTGATTGACCCTGATACTGCCAACACTCTCGAGCATAACAATAAAAATACTGCAAAGTATAATGATAAGCAGGACTATGTCAAATATCCTGCCTGCACGTGTATCAGCTTCGAAAATAATTTCGTACAGCCGATTTCTTATTTTTAACATGGCTTAAAAGATATTGATGTTTTTGAAAAGATAAAAAAATAACAGGTTTATCTCAAGATAAATCTGTGAAAATTTCCGGTATCATGGTCAATCTCTTGACATCCCAGCACATTATTTAAACTCAATCAGAAATCATCTGCGATATTGTGCAAAACATTTCATTGATTTCATCCGTTTGTAACCGGTACTTGTTTATTTTAGCAGGTTGAAAGACACTGAACA
>JAFGTR010000126.1 GCA_016934055.1 Bacteroidales bacterium
ACGTGGCACGCATTCCTGCCTGCCGAAACGGCAGTGCAGGCAGGTTTTTTCGATGCCCGCTCACAACTTGTCTGTTTTGCTTTTTTTTACAACCCTTCATTCGCATAAATATAATAGATTATATGTTATTTTAAGTTATTTCGGAGAAAACAATATTAAATTCGGTTCCGTTGTTAACACGATATTTAAATGTTGCCTTAATCTGTTTTGATAAAATTTTTACCAGCTTCAATCCCAGTGTAGTGGAATTATCCGGCTCAAATCCCTGAGGCAGCCCTTTCCCATTATCTAAAATCCGGAGTAAATATTTGTGATCAGTTGTTTTACAGAAGTCAATTTCTATTTTCCCTTTAGCACTGTCGACAAACGCATATTTATAGGCGTTGGTTGCCAGTTCATTGGTGATTAGTCCCAGGGGTATGGCTGTATCAATATCGAGCCTGATGTTATCGGCCCTGATGCTGTAGGTGATATTCTTACCTGGATGACTGTATGTATTCTGAAGGGATGACATGAGTTGCTTGAGATATTTAGCGAAATCGATGCTGGTGAACATCTCCGACTGGTACAACAACTGGTGTATAAGAGCCATTGATTTCACCCGGCTCTGGCTTTCCTTAACAGCCGATTTTGTTTTATCATCAGTGATGGAGCCCGACTGCAGGTTCAGCAAACTACTGACTACCATCAGGTTGTTTTTTACGCGGTGATGAATCTCCTTCAGCAGGGCTTCCTTTTCTTTATTGGCTTTCCTGGATCTCCGGTAATTATAAAACATATAGATCCCAAATGAGATAACAAGCAATCCCAGCAGAAGTGAATAATTACGTACCAGTTTATTCCTCCTGAGTTCAGTCTCATATTCAATTTTTTCCTCCCGGTGAGCCATTTCAACTTCATTCTGCTTCTTATCAAATGCATTCTGCATTTCAAGCTGTGTGATGCGTTTATAGTTTTCACCACTGGCAATGCTGTCACTGATCTCATTGTATATTTCCATGCAGGTAATGGCCTGCCTGAAATTGTTTTTCCTGGCATACAAATGGCTAAGCACTCCTGAAGATTCCATGATAACATCCGGCATATTATATTGCCGGGCGAGGGCCAGGCTTTGTTCAAGATAGCTGATGGAGGCCGATATGTTCCTTTTCAGCCTGTGGATCTTACCCATGAGCATATAATTTTTCGCCAGCCCTTCATAATTGTTGATTTCCCGGTTGATTTCCAGGGATTGATTGGTATAATCCAGTGCCAGATCATTGCTGTCCTCCATCAGAAAATATGTGTTCCCGATATTATGCAATGAATTGCTTATCGCCAGCTGGAAATTCATTTTCCGGCGGATATCATAAGCCATCAGATGATAAGAGAGTCCTGTCCCGTAGTCTTTCAATGCATTATAAGCTTCTCCAAGATCGGTATAGGTGATGCTCAATTCATATACATTGTTCAGTTTTTTCAGTATCACTTCCTGCCTCTTGTAGTAATCAATGGCACTCTGATATTCTCCCATGTAAAGGTTTGCACGACCTACGCTTCCAACTGCATTGGCTATTTCAACCGGATCGCCCGATTCCTCGGCCATTTGCAGAGCCTTATAAAAAGCCTCGATAGCCAGTTTGAGATAAGCCTGATTAAAATAATAATTGCCCAGGGTGAAATAACTGTTCGCCAGTTTCTTACTGTCACCGGTTTTTTCGGCGATGATGATCAACTCACTGATCAGTGAATCCACTGCTTTCTCCTCGTGAAGCTGTTTATGAACATAAATCAACCCTTCAAGGCATTCATAGACCCTGCTGATATTATTGTCTTCCTCAAAAAGCTTCCTGGCATTTTGCATACATTCAAGTGATTTCTGCATATCATGAGTAAGGCTGTAGTTATAACTCATACTGTACAATACCCTGGCCATCCCGTATCTGTTATTTTCCTCACTGAAAATGGCATAGGCTTTTTTGTAAAGGTTTATAGCAGAGTCATACTGATATTTATAGAAATATGCTATTCCTTTCAGATAATATGCTTCTCCGATGCCTGTTCTGTATCCTAATGAAACCGATTGCCGGTGTGTTCTGTTGGCAAAAAAGATAGTGCTGTCAGGTTCTTTGCGAACAATTTCCAGAGCATACCTGTTAACAGCATTTATTGAAGCGGTATCAAATACAGGTGTCCTTGATAATAAATTTTTGTCTCCGGAGTCTTCCCTGCAATTTAATAACAAGGCAATGAGACATACGGTAAGAATAAACCAGGTCAGGTGATTTTTCATGAGATCAAATAACGGCGGTGGATTTGAGCTACTAAGGTAATATAAAAATCGTTAATCCTTTTGCTGAACGGGGAGCTTTTGATTATGGGTTGTGGTTATTGTGGTTGTCGGTTGTCGGTTTTGGGTTGTGCTGTAGGGAAGTCGTGTGGTCTTGTGGTCATATAATCTGCAGTGCTATACATTTTACGAACCCTAATTTGTGTATAATGCCATAACTTTTTATTTTTGCGGCCAAATCAAATATTATTCTGCATGACAGCTTATGTATTTCCCGGTCAGGGTGCCCAGTTTACCGGTATGGGAAAAGAATTGTACGATGCATTTCCCGCTGCAAGGCAAATGTTTGAGTTATCCAATGAAATTCTCGGATTCAATATTACTGAACTTATGTTCTCGGGAACGGATGATGACCTGAAACAAACACGGGTTACACAGCCTGCCATTTTTATCCATTCAGTGATCATGGCCAAAGTCATGGGCAAAAAATTTGTTCCTGAAATGGTTGCCGGTCATTCCCTGGGTGAATTCTCAGCCATTGTCTCTGCCGGGTCGTTGTCTTTTGAAGACGGGCTTAAATTAGTCGCAAAGCGTGCTCAGGCCATGCAACATGCCTGTGAAAGGGAGCCCTCCACCATGGCGGCCATCATCGGACTTGAAGATGCTGTGGTTGAAAAAGTCTGCAGTGATATACAGGAAATCGTCATACCGGCAAATTATAACAGTCCGGGACAAATTGTAATATCGGGTTCAATAAAAGGCATAGAAGCCGCTGTCGAAATGCTCAAGACTGCTGGGGCCAAACTTACCGTTATACTGAAGGTGGGCGGAGCTTTTCACTCCCCGTTTATGGAGTCTGCCAGAGCCGAATTAGAAAAGGCCATTGATACAGCGGCATTCTCTGAGCCGGTATGTCCTGTTTATCAAAATGCTACGGCCATGCCATCGAAGGATCCGAAACAGATCATGGTTAACCTCAAAAAGCAGTTGACATCGCCTGTAATGTGGACGCAATCGATACAACGGATGATAAAAGACGGGGCCACGGCATTTTATGAAGTGGGACCCGGGAATGTGTTACAGGGGCTTATCAAAAAGATAGACCGTGGTGTTATTATCGGACCAGCTAAGGTATGACGGTGCCATAAACATACGACCCCTGACGGGGCCGGTTTCCTCTTCACCGTTGTTGTGCTACAAACATACGACCCCTAACGGGGTCGGTTACGGTATGCCGATGGTTTGCTATAAACATATGACTCCTGACGGAGTCAGTTGCGATATGCGAATGCTGGCTATAAACATATGACCCCTGACGGGGTCGCTTTCCTCTTCGCCGTTGTTGTGCTACAAACATACGACCCCTGACAGGGTTGGTTGCGATGTGCTGATGTTGTATGTTCAAACCCGGAGGGTTTGCATGTTTATAGAAAAAAAGATTGAAAAA
>JAFGTR010000127.1 GCA_016934055.1 Bacteroidales bacterium
ATCTGGAACCTTTCAGGGATTACCCTTGTGCTGATGGCCGCACCCAACCTTTTGGGCATATTGCTTTTACACAGGGAGGTAAAATCAACAATAAAAGAATACTGGATCAGTTTTCACCAGGACCACCCCGAAGAACCAATTCCTGAGAAGCCAAAAGACTGATTCAGAAAGTCTCCGGTATAACGGATGTTTTAATGATGAATTGATTCTTTAACCATTGTTCCGTCCGGCTGCATATAATCAGACGGAGGAACCCCGTATTGGTTAAGGTATTGTAAACGCTTACATTCATGCATACGTGGCCCCCTGCAATAAGTCTCAATAAACTGCCTGCAGTCAATCTCTTTCGCAGAAGCATAATGCTTAAAAAAACCACATTTTTCCAATAAGTGACATTCAGTCATGGCTGTTTCATTTTCGCAAAAGTTACGAAATTTCCAGACCAAAGTCAATGATTATTTAGCCTGCAGCTTTTCAAATATCTTTTTCTCCAGTTCTTCAGTCAACTCAGGATTATCGGCCAGCAGCTGCCTGACCGCATCACGGCCTTGTCCCAGCTTGGTGTCACCATAGCTGAACCATGAACCGCTTTTCTTGATGATCTCATTATCAGTAGCGAGGTCAATGATCTCTCCGAGTTTTGAAATGCCTTCACCATAGAGGATATCAAATTCGGCCTTACGAAAGGGAGGGGCCAGCTTGTTCTTGACAATTTTCACCCGTGTTCGGTTACCATACACCTCTTCGCCTTCTTTCAGCTGGTTCAACCGGCGAATGTCAACACGAACCGAAGCGTAAAACTTCAAAGCATTTCCGCCGGTTGTCGTTTCAGGGTTGCCAAACATAACGCCTATCTTTTCCCTCAGCTGGTTGATAAAAATACAGCAGGTATTGGTCTTGCTAATGGTGGCGGTGAGTTTCCTGAGGGCCTGTGACATCAGGCGGGCTTGTAACCCCATCTTTGAATCGCCCATTTCGCCTTCGATTTCAGCTTTTGGTGTTAAAGCTGCCACAGAGTCGATCACGATAATATCAATGGCCCCCGACCGGATGAGGTGATCGGTGATCTCCAACGCCTGTTCGCCGTCATCGGGTTGGGAGATAAGCAGATTTTCCACGTCAACACCCAGCTTTTGTGCATAAAACCTGTCAAAGGCATGCTCGGCGTCGATAAAGGCTGCAATACCACCGGCCTTTTGCGCTTCAGCAATGGCATGAATGGCCAGGGTGGTCTTGCCCGATGACTCAGGACCGTATATTTCTACTACGCGGCCGCGCGGATATCCACCAATGCCAAGGGCTATATTGAGACCTATGGAGCCGGAAGAAATGGCCGCCACGTTCACAATGACGTGATCACCCAGTTTCATGATAGAACCCTTGCCGAAGTCCTTTTCAATTTTACCCAGTGTTATTTCAAGCGATTTAAGCTTTTCTTTTTTGATGTCGTCGATGGTTTGTTCCTTTGCCATTGATATAGTAGAGTTTAATTTAATCCCAGCTCTGTAAGAATCTGCCCGGCGTGATCACCGGTGTCGACCTTGGTAATGACCTTTAGTATCTTCCCCTGTTCATCAATCACATAAGTGGTTCGCAAAACGCCCATATATGATTTGCCATACATTTTTTTTTCACCCCATGCCCCATAGGCCTTAATGATCTCAGCTTCCGGATCTGCAATCAGGGGAAAAGGCAACCCATGCTTTGATTTGAACTTAGTGTGTGATTTTTCGTTATCGGGGCTGACCCCGATAATGGCAAATCCCCTGGCCAAAAGATCTTCGTAATTATCACGCAGGTTGCAGGCTTCGGCGGTGCAACCCGGCGTATCATCCTTGGGATAAAAATACAGAATAACCTTTTTGCCTTTAAAATCTTCCAGGCTCACGGTCTTTCCGTCCTGGTCTTTTCCTCTAAAAACAGGCGCTACAGCACCTTCTTTTACTTGTGTCATAGTTTTCTGATTGAGTAAAAATACGAATTAAGGATTGAATCGCACCAAATTTTCAAACAATTTGTTTCAATAGAATATTAACAGCGGCGGAGTGATTTTGTTTATGAGGGCAAATGGTCTGAACGGCAGATTATAGCTGATTTTTTTGATAGACTGTGATTTCTTGATGCTGAGGTCTGATCAATTTTTATTGTTTCTGCTCAAGCGCTTTTGCCATAACGATAATAATTTCGTCTTATTCCAGATTTGGATTCAACAAAACATCTTCTTCCGGAATGGGTACAAAATACTCATCATGCGTGATCGGTTTCAAGGGCGGGATATTCTCATAAGGATGCCTGTAATTTTCCAGGTCCTCAAGTCTTTCGAGACGCAATAAGTCGAAATAGCGTCCTTCGGGTTCACCGGCAAGCTCCCAGGCCCTTTCCCAAACTACCGAATCAGCAAAAGCCTCGTTTGACAATCCCGGGGCAAGGTCAAAAACAGAAGGGGAAAACAGATCAACGTGATTTGCCCTTCTTCGTATCTGATTTACTGCCTCATAAGCTGATATATCCAGTTGACCTGAGCGGGCTTTCGCCTCAGCATATATCAACAGTGTGTGGGCATACCGGTAAATATATATCTTATTATCTCCAATATATTCTTCACCAATATTGATGGTTTGACTTGAATCTATTTTAGTTAAATCGACCCCACCTGCATGCAAAGATTCTTCATAATAAAATTTCCGATAACCGGCACGATTGCAAAGTGAAAGTGTATCAATTGTAATATATCCTGTATCAACTCCATATCTTTCAAAATATTGGGCAGGCACATAGATCTTCATAAAAAATGTAATGTTCTTCCTGTAACCACGGGGAAAATGATTAAAAAAGTATAATTCGGATGCAAAAAAACTTGGCTCCATATTACCAGAATAAAAAATCGAATTGTTATAATCCATATACCAGGGATGTACATAAAGGTAATAAGGTTCTTTCTTCATGTACATTAAATTTATCTCATCCACTGAATTTACCTTATCAAGATCTGAGAAGTACAATGTAAATAATAATTCCTTATTTTGACTATGTTCAGCATCCCACAAAAAAGCAAAATCATCCATTAGCCCCACACCGTAATAGTCAGCATTTTCTATTAATTCACCGGCTTCCCTGGCTGCAAATAAGTATTTTTCAGCATCTTTTATCGGATATCCTGCCCAATGAAGATATACCTCAGCCAGCAAGGTTTTGGCTGCGGCCTGGGTTGGCCTTTTACCCGGTATCCGTGATGCTTCGGATGTTAAAGGAAGCAAGCTTAAGGCTTGCTTCAGGTCACTTTCTATAAACGCATAGATTTGTAAAAAGTCCGGCTTGTTCAAATTGTATTTGACCTCAATATCCCTTACAATGGGTACCTGCCCGTAAGTGCGGACCAGACGAAAATGGCAATAGGCTCTCAGGAATAGCATTTCCCCGATAATTTCCTGTGTTAACTGATCTTCCTTTGCAGGATCGGTAAACTTTGAAATAATGTTATTTACAGAGGCTATGACAAGGTATAATGATTCATATAAATAGTCTGAATATTGATTATAGTTAGTGAAGTCTGCAGAAGTACTATACCAACAATCTGTTTTATTTTGGTAAAATGAGCGATAACCACAGGGACGAAATGTAACATCATCTGCCTTTAAATTTTGATAATAGTAACTCGAACGATCCGGATAGTTTATTGCCCAGATAAATTTTGCCCAGCATCCTTCAGCCGCCTCAATTAGCTTTTCCTGATTCTCAATTACACCTATCGAAATTTCCGGTTCGTGAAATATTCTTTCACAACTGGTTAAAAAAAGCGTCAAAAGAATCAAAACAATAATAGGTTGCTTCATCGGTTCAGAATTTTAGGTTGATGGACGCATAAATCGCCCTGGGATTGGGGTAAGCTCCCTTGTCGATGGCATTATCCGAAAAGTTATTGTCCGTAAAGATGGTTGCTTCCGGGTCGTAACCTTTGTACCGGGTAAGAGTTACCATATTCTCGAAACTCAGTGAAAAACTAACCTTTAACCTGCCGGCAATTTTTTTAGCTATACTATAGTTGAACGAAATGTTCTTTAGTTTTATAAAGCTTGCATCCTCAACAAATAAATCCGATTCATAAAAGACATCGGATCTCAAAGCCCATGTAGAATCGTTAATATAACCCACAGTTTCTCTGTTCACTGCCCCGATATAAGTTCCGGCACGGGTAGCATTATATTTTTCCTGGCCCCATGCGGAATACCATATCATTTCTACAGACAGGTTTTTATAGCTAAAATAGCTTGAAATGTTCCAGGTAAAATCAGGAAGGGAATTCCCCAATACCACTTTATCGGATTGCGTCAGCATATGATCTGAACTATCAGTATTTAAGAATTTTGATTGCATGACATTCACAAACCGGTCCGGATGTTCCCAATCCTCTTCTGTCCATTTACCAAGGTAACGATACCCATAAATATCCCCGACTCCCTGGCCTTCTTTGATCATAAAATCAGGGATCAGCAGATCAGCATTTCGGAATAACATACTTTTTTCCCTGTCAAGCCTGGTAACGATTTGTGAGGATGTGGCAAAGTTAAAGGATAGCAACCAGAAAGTATTTTTTGTCTGAAGAGGAGAACCTTCCAGCGAAAATTCGTAACCTTTTGCTACAATTTCTGCTATATTGATAAACATCTTTCCCCCGCCGTAGTATAGTGGAATATTCCGCTGCAGGATAAGATCGGAAATCGTTTTGTGAAAGTAGCCGGCTGAAAATTTAAGTCTGTTGTTATACCAGACACTTTTAAGTCCCATATCGATCTCGCTTGTGTTCTCATGCTTTAAAGCGTGATTGGATAACTGGTGTATGGATGGGTAGTATTGCGGAAAACCATCATTTTCAAGAGGCAGATCAACATACAAATCATTTGACAATCCATTCAATGGATAGTTCCCGCTTTTCCCCCAGTTAATAAACCATTTGAGGTTATCCATTCTTAAAGCATGAGGAAAGAAACGTTCTCGCGCCATATCCCAGCTTACAGCCACGGAAGGAAAGACCGTGTAGTAATCGGTATGGATACCCTCTTTTATCCGGCTCAGGTTTAATATGGCTGATATAAAATATCGCTTGTCATAATTATAGCTTGCGTGACCAATGTATGATGTCAGGTTCCTCAATACTGATCCTTTCGGTCCATAAGCCGCCATAGAATTTTTTAATGCGTAGTGTTTATCGAGGGTACCTTCTATCGTATCCACTCTCCACCAGAGGTTATCCTTGTAGTACCTATTTGCCAGTACAAAATTCAGATCATGTTTTCCAAAGGTGTTGTAGTAATTCATATTCACCTGGTGATTGAACAAAATCACATCCTCACTGCTTTGCATATCAACCCGCTTCAGCTTTGAAATATTCTGGTAATTGAAATAATAATAATCAAATGCCGCATTGTACAGGCTTGAACGAATCATAAGAGATTCCATAATATCCATACTGAAATGCTCACTGAACTGGTAGCGGGCAAATCCATTAAAGGCATGGTTATGAATGCTTAACTCATGCCGGTTGTTTTCAATAATTTCCTGCGGAAGCTCCAAATTTCTGGCTGGGGTGTAATATTGTAAACAACGAAAATACAAATTATAAAATTTGTCATAAAACAATGAATCAGGGGTACATTCCATGCAGGGTGATTTCATAATGCTCTCAAAGATCATCCGGTTACCATGATACTCATCCTGGTTGTTCCGGTTCAGCTGGTAGCTTCCACGATAGCCAAGGTCAACCGCCAATCGCCTGCCGAAATTCTTTCCCAGGCGGGCTGTGAAGGTATAGCGTTCATACGCTGATTGAGGTGTTATGCCTTTATGGTCGGTATAATTCCCCGAAAGGTAATATTTAAATCTTTTAAAACTCCCTGACCCTGACAATTGATATTCTTGTATTTGTCCGGGTGAAAAAATAAAATCCTGCCAGTCGCGGTTACAAAGTGTATCGGTAATCTGCGGGTAATAAATATGTGCGCTGAAAAGCATTTTGCTATAGGCTGAATCAAGTGCTTCGATTTGTTCCGCAGCTGACAGCAGGTCGTAATACTGATTAAACCATTGTACACCGGTTTTAACCGAAAAACTGATCTCATTTGTTCCTCCCCGTTTGGTGTCGATCAGAACAACGCCGTTACCTCCCTGGAAGCCATAAAGAGCGGTAGAGGAAGCGTCTTTAAGAACGGTGACATTCTCAATGTCATGGATATTTAAATCGGCAATGCCCAGACTCGACAGATTAACAATGGGTACGGGAACGCCATCAACGATATACAAAGGTTCTGCCGAGGAAAAGAATGAATTTTGTCCCCGTATTCGTATTTTTTGATGGTCACCCGGGGCGCCTGAAGTTTTGGTCGCCCAGACACCTGCCAGACGGGCATGTAAAATATCCGAAGCGTTGTTGACGTTTTGCCGCTCAATAACATCAGCATCGATGGATGGGATCTCTCTTCCGTATTCCATGTTACCAAAAAATTTTCGCTGAGCTGTTATTTGAACTTCCCCGATCGGTGCCACTGTTAATCGGAGGTTTACATCCAGAATAGAAATCTCACAAGGTACGATAGGGATTTCCCTGGACTGAAAACCAATGTAACTAAATTGCAATATGCTGTCATTTACGGAAACCGGTATACTATATTTGCCGTAACCATCGGTGACTGTCCCTTTCCCTGAACTTTTAAGAATTACGTTAACGCCGATCAGAATTTCTCCGCTACTGCTGTCCCTCACAGTACCATGAATCAGGCAACTATGATTTTCTTGTGCTAAAACAAAACCTATTAACGTAAAGCATAATAAGCTCAACAGGTATATTTTACTGGCCATGGTTGTATAAAGACACAATAATATGATAATTCTTTAGAAAATAAAAAAATTCTTTTTATTGGGGTTAATTAATTGTTTAATTGGGGTCAGACCAGGCTCTTGTAAAGAATATAATTGTTTTCTTCTTTGATCTGCTAAAATAGTTAATCCTCTACGAGGATGAATTATTGTTTATACTGACGGAACCTCGCAGAGGTTGAATTATGAATTAATACTTTCCTTAACTGATAAGACTTATTAATGAAATTTTTTAACAATATTATTCTATATAAGAGCTTGGTCCGACACCAATATCTCAATATCTAAATTTTAATTCTCTGCAATATCTGCGGTATCTGCGAGAAATATTTCTCTCAATTGATTGACGGTGTAACCGTCAATCAGTGTGGAAAACCACTAATATTCTATACAAGAGCCTGGTCAGACACCTATAATATTTTTAACTCCAAATAATTTATTATTTGAATTGGCAACATATGTTTTGTATTTTTGTATAAACACTAATTATACAGTACGAAAGAAGACATTTATGCTGTCCGGAGACAGGTTTTCAGAGCTTAGAAAAAAGAAAAAAAGTCGCAGGATGACTATGCAAAAAATATCGGGCTTCATGCTCCAGTGATTGAAAGATATGAAAGAAGCGAAATAAAACCGTCTATTGAAGTAGCTGTTAAAATTACAGAAGCTTTTAATGTTTCGTTGGATGACCTTGCAGGCAGTACCGACCTTATTCTGGGAAAAGGTATTGAAAACCGTATCCAGAAAGCATTCAGAAGCTTAGCGAAGAAGATAAGGGGCATTTGTTTGCCCTGATGGATGCATTTCTTTTAAAACGCAATATTCAAAGTAATTTAGCTGTTTAACCAGGTAAAACAATTATCATGAACATACAAGCCGAAAAAGCGATTATTATTGAGCAATTCAGAAAAGTGAATGATGTAAACCTGATTCGTGCCATTAAGAACATGCTCGATTACGCTTTGAAAAAAGAACAGGAAAGCCTTGAAATTCCTGAAGCCCACCAAAAAATGGTTATGGAACGTTTTGATAAGGTACGGAAAGACCCCGACAGGCTTTTAGATTGGGACAAAGCTAAAAAAACACTGAAAGCCTGATGAAAAAATACAAAGTAAAGATTGAACCTGAAGCCCTTGCCGATATTCAGGAAATTACTGATTAGTACAATGAAGCACAGACAGAACTTGGCAAAAGGTTTCAGAAAACGGTTATCAAGCATATAAACTCACTTAGCAAAGACCCTCAGATTTATGCCATCCGTTACAAGGAAATCCGAGGTATGATTATTAAGAAATTTCCGTACATGGCTCATTTCTACATTAACGATGAAAACAATACGGTTGAAGTTTTAGCCGTGATAAGCACCGACCGTAACCCGAAAATCTGGAAAGAAAAAACAAGTAAGCATTAAAAAAGCCCGAACAATCGGGGGAGATTGACGGTGCAACCTATGAGTGTTCGAAACCTTGAAAGAACATAAAGAATAAACAAGAGGGAGTGTTATTCGATTGCCACGTCCGCCACAATCATTGTTAAAGATTGATTCATCCGCAACAGCGTCCTCGCAATGATCGCAGGTACAACCTGCTTGTGGCTGCATCGTGAGATTGACGGTGCAACCGTCAATCAGTGTGGGGTAATATGTTCTATATTACCAGGAACATGATATCTGTTAGCTCGTGGCTTGGATTCAGTATTTTTCCTTAAAGGTACCATTTTACCCCTAAAAACGACCCTCTAAGCCACTGAAATGGGGTAAAAATCATGTTATTTTACAGATAATGAGCATTTTCATTCGGTCCGACACCTAAAACCATCAAATATTAACAGGGGTGGATTGATTTTGTTCAGGCAGAAAACAGTCTGAACCACAGATCATACTGATTAGTATGATGGACTATGATTTCTTTATGCTAAGGTCTGATCAATTTTTATTGTTTCAGCAAGCGACAACATCCCCCCGGTTCGCACCAGTTCGGCTGAGGTTGTACCTCAGTCGGACATATGTTCCCGGGCTTTGCCTGATATCATAACAGCAAAACATATGCAACCCATCAACCCAAGCTCCATAGGAGC
>JAFGTR010000017.1 GCA_016934055.1 Bacteroidales bacterium
ATTCCACTGTTCCACTGTTCCACTGTTCCACTGTTCCACTATTCCACTGTTCCACCATTCCACTGTTCCACCTTATTTATTATGATTTTCTGATTATGTTCGTTATATTCGAAGTCGGATATAACAAGTAGAGTGATAACTAAACAGAAGGAAGAAAAATGATCATCAAATTTTTAGGAGCAGCCCGCGAAGTCACAGGGAGCAAACATCTTATCATTACAGACAAAGGCAAAAAGATCCTGCTTGACTGCGGGATGTTTCAGGGCAAAGGGTTGGAAACAGACAGCATGAACCGCAACCTTGGTTTTAATCCCGCTGAAATTGATTATCTTATACTCAGTCATGCCCACATTGATCATTCCGGACTGATACCCTATATCCACAAGTTGGGTTTCGACGGCCACATTTTCTGCACCCATGCCACACGAGATCTTTGTTCCATCATGCTGGCCGACTCAGGTCATATTCAGGAACAGGATACCGTTACCTTCAACAAAAAGCGCGCGCGCAAGGGCTTGCCACCGGTTGAACCCATATACACAAGAGAAGATGCCCTGGCTTGTATGGACTCGTTTATCAGCCTTCCTTACAAGAAGCCCTTTCAGCTTGACGAGAATATTAAGGTGTCAATAACCAACACCGGACACTTGCTTGGCAGCGGCGTTATCAACCTGGAGATCAAAGAAAACGGCAAAACAACAAGAATTGCCTATACCGGCGACATTGGGCGGCCTAAAAACCGGATTCTGAAGTCTCCACAGCCTTTCCCCCAGTCCGATATCCTTATCGCAGAATCAACATACGGCGACAGGCTGCATGAAGACAGCATGCTTTCGGAAGAGAAGCTGTTAAATGTCGTGAACGACACCTGTGTTAAAAAGGGAGGCAAGCTTATCATCCCGTCATTCAGCATTGGCCGTGCGCAGGAGATAATATATTCCCTGAACAATTTCTATAACGCCGAGAAATTACCCAAGGTTGATATTTATGTTGACAGTCCTTTGGCTGTTAATGCCACCAATATCTTTCGGATGCACAGGGATTGCTTTAATAAAGATGTACTTGAGGTGATGGAGACAGATCCTGATCCCTTTGGGTTTAACAGACTATTTTATATAATGGAAGTAAAGGATTCCAAAAGGCTGAATGACATTAAGAAACCCTGCATTATTATTTCCGCATCGGGCATGATGGAAGCCGGAAGAATCAAGCATCACCTTGTTAACAGCATTGAAAACCCAAACAATACCATACTTGTGGTAGGCTATTGTGCCCCTCCCACCCTGGGGGCAAGAATTCTCAGAGGAGATAAAAGGGTCTCCATTTTCGGTACGGAATACAGCGTAAATGCGTCGGTTGAGCGCATCGAATCATACAGTGGTCATGGTGACTACCGGGAAATGATCGACTTCCTGGGCTGCCAGGATAATAGTTCATTGAAAAACATGTACCTTGTCCATGGTGAACATAAGGCTCAGCTTTCCTATAAAGCCACATTGGAGAATAACGGATTCAGCAACATTGAGATCCCTGCCCGGGGGGATGAGGTAAGCCTGTAGATTAAAGACCTTCCAAAATCGTCAGACCTGGAAGGGTTTTATTTCGCTGAAAAATTGAAATACAATATCATCGTTTTGGCCCTTTGCTTCCAGTAATCGAAATACATATTCTTCCTGCCTGAAGGCCCCATGTTGGCTGCGACCTGCGATTTTGTACCTATCGGAGGTATACCGTGCATAAAGGAAATATCACCTGAAGGAAATACAGGTGCGGTATTATACGGATCATCAGGAAATTCAGGTGTGAAAAGACGTAAAAATACATCTTCATCAGCGGCAATGACAACAAAATCCTGTTCTTTGGACTTTATTTTCGCCCAGTACAGGTTAGCATGATAACCTTTGAACTCGGGATATATGTAGTCGCTTTTCCCTGTAACTGTATTGTTATAAGCTTTTTCCCACAGGCCCAGCCTTACCCCCTGCATACGATTTTTCCATACCCTGTAAGGTCCTTTGCCCATCCATTCAACGCCGGTAACAAGCTTTTCAGGGTATGAAAAACTAACGCCCAGCATATCAAAATCATAATCTGAAGGCCGGTAAGCCAGTTGCAGTGATAGCCATCCTGACGGATAAATCACCCATCTCAATTCACGATAATGGCTTTTTTCTCCAAGCTGATATTTCAGAATAAAATTGCTATCAACAAATTCTGTTTCAATTCCCCGGAAATCGAAAACACCATCGCATAATACCGGTCCGTTACCAAAAGAAATATGGCCTTCAGTATTTTCAACATTGACCAGCATGCCGGTGTTCCTGCTGAAGGCATATTCCACTTTTCCTGCCTGCACCACGACAAGAGAATCAGCCGATTCGAGAATTTGCAGTTTATCGCCCTCTGTTTTAACAAGGTGTTCTGCAACTTCCGATGGTTTTTTTACAGGCCAGCTCCAGGTATACACAACCCTGCCATGAGGGTCTTCAACCTGAACATACAAAATATCGTAGGTTTTCCAGCCATCCGGCAAATACATCGACACTTGTCCTTTCTGACCTGGTTTGATGTCGGGGGCCCGCATTCGCCCACCCCTGTATACAATATTCTCATCTGAACCAGGATCCGGTATTCTGACAAATGTGTATTTAAATGCACATTGACGGGTATTGGTAAAGGCATACCTGTTTTCGATTGTAAACCGGCCATTAAAAGAAGGGGTAATCTCCCGGTGTTCAAAAAAGATGGGCGACCATACCTCCTTAATTGTATAAAAACTTGCTTCCCTTTCGTGGTATGGCCCCAGAATACCATCGGCTGCATGGTTTCCGTCTGTGTCTAAAATACCACTTTTATCCGTACGATAAACAGCCCCGTCGGCAAAATCCCACAGGAATCCACCGGCTGAAAGCGGATGTTTCCACATATACTCCCAGTAATCATATAACCCGGCACCATGGCCACCGTCATATAGGCCATGCAGAAATTCAGTCGGAAACACGACATCGTGGCCATGAAAATGAACGCCATTACCGTAATCATAGTTGATATAATGCTGTGTATCCATATCCCGGTGATTTTCCCAGGGATGACAAACCGGACGTTTCTGAAGGTCAGTTTCATCAAAAACATTGTCAAGCTCCTGGTTATGGCCACCTTCATTGCCATTAGCCCAGATGATAATACAGGGATGATTCTGATTGCTTTCAAGCATCTCACTCACCAGTTTTTTCCCAATTTTGGTATCATAAGCGTCATGCCAGCCTGCAAGTTCATCCATAACATACAGTCCGAGTGAATCACAGGCATCCAGAAAATATTCATCAGGCGGATAATGCGAATTCCTCACAGCATTCATGTTCATTTCTTTTATCGTAATTACATCATCGATACACTGAGCCCTGCTGAGAGCCCTTCCTGTTTCAGGTCTGAAGGAATGCCTGTTTACACCTTTGAATTTAATCTTCTGTCCGTTCACATAGAGGCCATCCCTTTCACGCAGTTCCACTGTGCGAAAACCAAATCGCTCCGTAACGGTATGCACGGGCTTTCCCTTTGCCAGCAATGTTATTTGAACCCGATACAGGTTAGGAAACTCAGACGACCATGGCAAGGCAGAATCAACAACCGTTACCAGTATGGCTTTTGATTCAGCTTTCTTAACAGCAGCACTGAATACATGACTCATAACTTTCCCCTCCTGCGTGGTAATCAATCCCGTAACCTCATCAGCATTTTTTATGTTGCTCAAAAACACCTCAGCCCTGAAACGGCCATCTGCCAATGCATTTAATGCAACATGGTTTATGTGTTGAACAGGTTTAATTAAAAGGTATACCGGCCTGAAAATACCGCCAAAGATCCAGAAATCGCCATAGCGCTCAGCCCTGTTCACCGACTCATTTGTGGAATGCTTTGATACAGTAACTTCCAGGAGGTTTGACTGACCGTATTTCAAAAGCGAAGAAATATCATATATAAACCGGTAGAAAGCCCCCTGATGAACCGGTCCTGCTGATTTCCCGTTGATCCTGACCTCAGTGTCAGTCATTGATCCTTCAAACACAATGTTAACTGATTTGCCTTTCCAGTGTGCAGGTGCATTAAATATAAGCCTGTAAAAACCTTTTTCCTTACCTCTTGAACTGTCTTTCGCATGACCGTAGTTGTATTTTCCGAATCCGCGTTGTTCCCAGTTTGACGGAACAGGAATTGTGGTCCATTTTCCGGAGTTGCGGCCTTCGGTGCAATAAAACTCCCAGTCAACAGGATTATCACTCCCTTCCCCTGAAAGAAAAACAATCTCAGTATGTTGTGAAAAAGCATGAAAAGCGGCAGTATATAAGAATACAACCATCACGGCAACATTGACAAAACCTCTCATAAATTTTAACAGATTTCCGATTTTCCATTGAAAATATTTGCAAATCTATGTGAATAAAATTAATATTGCAATAAAAACGTTTACATATTTAAATTATATATTACTGATATAACTGCTTAATATTATGGCAAATGGCGATTGAAAACGTTTACAATAAAAACAGTCTGAAGAAAGTGGCCGAAAAAGCCGGTGTCTCTATTGCTACAGTTTCCAGGGTTATTAACAACAGTCCCAATGTAAACCCTGAAACCAGGATCCGGATCGAAAAAATAGTAAAGGACTTGAAATATACACCGAACAGGGTGGCAAAACGTTTGCGCAACCGGAATGCTTCCGGCAATCTGCTTGGTGTTTTAATTCCAGATATACAAAATCCTTTTTACATAGAGGTATTGAGAGGCATTGAAGATGTTGCCTATAAAAAAAAGTATGCCCTCATTGTTTGCAACTTTTCACAGGATGAAACCAAGGAAAAGCTTTATCTTGACATCCTTCAGTCTGAATCAGTTGATGGTTTAATTGCAGCGCCCACCCATGAACATGACCAGAAAGTGATCAATGTTGTTAAAACGGGACTGCCTATTGTCTGCGTGGACAGGGGACTTGTTGATGCGGATGTGGATGTGGTTCTGGTGGATAACCGCAAAGGGGCTTTCACCGCGGTTGATTACCTGGCCAAAAAGGGGTACAAACGCATCGCCTATATCTCAGGGATACCAAACCTCCCCTCAAGCCGTGAGCGTGAACTGGGGTATCGCGATGCTCTGGATGCCAACAGTCTCCCCGCCTATGATGAGCTGATCCGTTATGGTGACTCAAGACACGACAGTGGCGTTAAACTGTGCGATGAACTGCTTAATCTGTCAAAGCCTCCTGATGCCATCTTTACAGGCAATAACCTTATTACACTGGGCGCACTTGAGACTATACATAAAAAAGGACTTAAAATACCTGACGACGTGGCTATCATAGGTTTTGATGACATGTACTGGTCTATCTCCCTGAATCCACCCCTCACCGCGGTCAGGCAGCCAGCTTATGAAATCGGCAAATGTGCAGCTGAACAACTCATATCAAGAATCACGAATCCTGACAGGCCAACATCCAATATGATTCTGAAAACAGAGCTAATGATCAGAAACTCATGCTGAGAATTAAATAATACCGAAATGACCACAATAAGCCTGTATAATCCCGGGAACATTACATTTGGTCGTGGCAGCATCGACCAGCTGGTTAAGGATGATATCTCATCAGGCAGGAAAAGGGTTTTTCTGATATCGGCTGAAGCGGTTCTTGTAAAAATTAAGAAACAGCTCAATGCTTTGCAGAACAGCGGCATAATTGTTCATACCGACACTTCACTGCAGAATGAACCGTCTTTTAATGACGTTGAAAGAATACTGGCTGAAGCCAGAGATTTTATGCCCGATACTGTCGCAGGTATCGGAGGAGGAAGTGTTATGGACCTGGCTAAGCTTATTGCTGTTTTTACCACATTCAAAGAACCGGTTAAGAACTATGTCGGTTCAGGTTGTATAACAGAGCGACGCACTCATCTGGTTTGTGCACCCACAACAGCCGGTACAGGAAGTGAAGCATCGCCCAATGCTGTGATATTTGACGAAACCGATAATACAAAAAAAGCATTCATAAGCCCATGGCTTATACCTGATGCCGCTTATATTGATCCCTCACTGGCACTGGGATTGTCAGCTTATATTACTGCTTATACAGGGATTGATGCCCTCACACACTGCATCGAAACCTTTGCAAATAAAAAGGCACATCCGTTGACAGACACACTGGCCCTGAAAGGCATCACCCTCATCACTGAAAACCTGTTAAAAGCAACAAAGAATATTCAGGATATTCAACCACGCATCAGCCTTTCTCTCGGCAGCCTGTACGGAGGGATATGCCTGGGACCCGTCAATACAGCTGCCGTACATGCCCTGGCCTATCCGCTCGGCAATGATTATAAAATTCCCCATGGCCTTTCAAATGCTATATTACTGCCATATGTGATGGAATTCAATCTTGGTGCTGCTGAAGAAAAATATGCCGCGATAGCCGAAGCCATTGGCATAGCAAATAATACAACCAGGCGAATCATGGCCATTAAGGGCATAGCCCATATAAGGAGGCTGATTGAAGACTGCGGCCTTCCGGTAACACTTCATGATGCCGGTATTAAAACATCATCGATAGAAAAAATGGCAATTTCAGCCATGGAAGTAAAACGGCTATTAAATAATAACTTAAAGGAGGTTACCCTTAAAGATGTTATTGACATATACCAACACGCATTATAATCTATGATGAAACGAAATGAGAAGAATTACTCAGGTGTAATAGTACCGATGATAACACCTCTCAGTTCAGATTATTCAATCGACAGGACTGCTGTTGCGTTAATTATGAAAACGTTTACAAAAAACCAGTGTTCTGCTTTTGTGCTGGGGACAACAGGGGAATCAGTATCGGTTGCTGAAAAAGACAAGACCATATTGGTTGAGTCAACAGTCAGAGAGGCCGGCCACAAGATTAAAGTATATGCCGGAATATCAGGCAACTGCTTGCAGGAATCCATCAGCAATGCCAATCATTACGCTTCACTCGGCGCTGATGCGGTCGTTGCCCACCTGCCCTTTTATTATCCGATGAATGACAGTAACATGATCCGGTATTTTAAAACTATTGCTGACAACATCCAATGTCCTTTGATCCTTTATAATAATCCCATCACTGTTAAATGGTCAATACCCCTTGAAATCATTGAAGAACTGAGTTACCATCCCAATATTGCCGGCGTTAAAGACTCGGAAAGAGGACTGGAAAGGTTAGACAGATCCCTGGCTTTATGGAGCAATCGTGATGATTTTTCTTTCCTGCTGGGGTGGACAGCACAATCAGCCTATGCTTTAGGCAAAAGATGTGATGGCATTGTGCCCAGTACCGCCAACCTGACGCCGCAGCTATATCATGATCTGTACCAGTCAGCTGTTGCCGGCGATGCAGAAAAAGCCGGCGCATTGCAGCAGCAGGCTGACATCATAACAAATCTTTATATTAAAGACAGGAACATCAGTGAGGCCATTCCTGCCCTTAAGGTCCTCATGGCTGAATACGGTTTGTGCAAAACTGTTGTTTTGCCCCCGATGTATGAAGCTGACGCTCAGGCCCAGCTTAAGCTCAGATCATTAATCCGTAATATATTAAAAGAATCACTGTAACACGGAAATGAGCCATAAAAACCGACATACTCCTGTTCTTGCTGTCACCATGGGCGATCCTGCGGGCATCGGACCGGAAATTGCGGCTAAGGTATTTGCCGGAAATCTTATCTATGATATCTGCCGTCCGGTATTGATCGGACACGCAGCAACGATGCGTGAAGCGGTTAAAACGTCCGGTTTAAAACTTCTAATCCGTACAATTGATAGTATTGATGAAGCTGTTTATCAACCCGGAACCCTGGATTTGATTGAAGTCGGTGCCAATATTACAGAGCCTGTTTCACCCGGTAAGATCTCGGCTGAAGCAGGTGAAATAGCATTCCGTGCTGTAAAGAAGGCCATTGAACTCAATATGCAGGGAAAGACTCACGGAACTGTTACCGGCCCTGTTAACAAAGAGGCCATCAATAAAGCAGGGCACAATTTTTCCGGCCATACGGAAATATTTGCCCATTATACACATGCAAGGAAATATGCCATGTTGCTTATTGATGATAACCTGAGAATTATACACGCAACCACACACGTTTCATTGCGCGAGGCATGTAACCTGATAAGAAAAGAACGCATTCTGGAAGTTATTCAGCTGTTAGATGCAGGTCTGCAAAAACTGGGTTTTGCAAATCCGCTCATCGGCGTTGCCGGTTTGAATCCACACTCGGGTGACGGTGGATTATTTGGAACGGAAGAGATCGAGGAAATTCAGCCTGCCATTGAAGAAGCCCGGGCCATGGGCATTAACGTTGATGGTCCTGTGCCGGCCGATACATTATTTGCCCTCGCCAGGGGAGGCCGGTATGATGGTTGCGTAGCCATGTATCACGATCAGGGCCATATACCTTTTAAGCTGCTTGGATTCACCTGGGATAAAAAGAAAAACACCATGCAGAGTGTAAGGGGGGTTAACATCACACTTGGTTTGCCCATAGTGAGGACATCTGTTGATCATGGTACAGCGTTTGAAATTGCAGGCAAAGGACTGGCAAGCGCTGACGCTTTGGGCCAGGCTATTGAATACGCCTGTAAACTGGCGAATTAACATATAATTCCTGATGAGCCAAAAAAAGAAAATAATCGTTATTGCTGATGATTTTACCGGAGCAGCAGAGATCGGAGGGATCGGCCTCAGGCATGGATTGAATGTGGTTATTGAAACAGAAGTAATAGACAACAAAAATGCTGATTTGCTCATCATAGCCACAGATACCCGTTCAATGAACAAGCTTGATGCAATGCAATATATTGCCCGTATAACAAAAGAACTCATTTGTTTTCAACCGCTCTTTATTTATAAAAAGATCGATTCAGTATTACGGGGTAATATTGCCGAGGAACTGGTTGCACAGATGGAAACCATGCATAAAAAGAGGTCCATCATTATTGCCGCAAATCCTGTATTCAACAGGATAATAAAAGATGGCATTTACTATATCGATGATATTCCGCTTGATCAGACCTGTTTTTCAAATGATTCACAATACCCTGTTAAAAATGCCGGTGTATTGAATGTATTGTCGACAATCAGAAACACTCCGGTTGTCAACCTTAAGCCCGATGACAAACTTCCCGGTAAGGGGCTCATCATAGGCGATGTTGAAAACGTGGAAGATCTGAACAAATGGGCTGTAAAATTTGATGAAAGAACTTTGTTTGCAGGGGCCTCTGGGTTCTTTGATTCACTGTTAATGGCCCTTCATTTGAAAAACGGTACTGTTAAATCACAACCTGCACCATTTGGGAAGAATGCTTTGTTTGTACTGGGAAGTCTGTATCCCAAAGATGAATTGTTGCTTTCTAAGATGGTCCAGTATGGTCATGTTCTTTCAAATATGCCCGATGAAATATACAACGAACAGCATTTTTCTGAAAATTCTCTTGAAAAATGGATCAATGAAGTCATAACAGCCATTGACAAGCATCATAAAGTTATTGTTTCCTCCGTGCAAAGCACCAGCACAGAGGCCGGTATATCCATCAGAATCAGACAGGTCATGGCCAAATTGGTTAAAAAGGTAGCGGACCTGGTTAAGCTTAACGAGATCCTTATTGAAGGAGGAAGCACAACATCAGCCATACTGAAACATTTGAGCATTAAAAAGCTGATCCCCGTCCAGGAGCTCGACACAGGCGTTATCAGGATGAAGGCTGAGGACATTCCTGATTTATACATTACAACAAAACCGGGGAGCTATCTGTGGCCGGAGAATGTATGGCTGCCCGGTGAGATTGAAAAGTTAACCCACACAAAATTCACAGGCTGATCATGAACAGCAATTCCTTACATATCATTGATTATACCATTATTGCCTGTTCACTGGCTATACCTTTGCTTGTCAGTTTATTCTTTGCCAAAAAACAGAACACAGTCAACAATTTCTTCAAAGCAGGCGGGAAATTACCGGCCTGGGCCGTCGGTATCTCACTCATGGCCACCCTGGTCAGCAGCATTACCTTTTTAGCCTACCCGGGTGAAGGATTCTCTTCGAACTGGATCCTGCTCGTTCAGGGATTGATGGTGCCTGTAACCCTTGTTCTGTTTATATTTTTCCTCGTCCCCCTTTACCGTGATGTTATACAACTCAGTGCGTATGAATATTTTGAAAAGCGCTTCGGTTTCCTTGCCAGGCTATACACATCACTGGGTTTCTTCTTGGCTCATTTTTCAAAAATGGGTACCGTATTCTTCCTTGTGGCGCTTGCCTTTTCAAAAATGACCGGTTTCAACACCGTTGAAATGATCTGGATACTGGGCCTGATCGTTATATTCATCACCCTTATCGGGGGAATGGAAGCGGTGATATGGCTTGATGTCATCCAGGGTTTTCTTCTGATCTTCGGCGGTGTTGCAGCCCTGTCAATAATTATTTTCTCCACACCCGGTGGTTTTTCTGCGATCTGGCATGTGGCCGAAGAAAACAATCATATTGGATTTGGCCCCTATGACCTTAATTTCGTTAACCTGACTTTCGTGGTAATGGTTCTTAATGGTATCTTTTATGCCATTCAGAAATACGGTACCGACCAGACCGTAGTGCAACGCTATCTGACCGCTAAATCAAACCGGCAGGCGGTAAAAGCCTCTCTTATCGGTGTATTCTCGACTGTTCCGGTATGGGCCTTGTTCATGTTCCTTGGAACGGCGCTCTTCTCATACTATATCCTTAGCGGAGATGTCTTGCCGGAAGGTATCCGCCCCGATGCAGTGTTCCCGCATTTTATTATGACAAAATTACCGGTTGGCGTTATCGGGTTGATCCTCTCAGCCTTGCTTGCGGCCGCCATTTCAAGCCTTGATTCCGACCTGAACTGCCTTTCTGCCGTTTTCCTGAAAGACTATTACCTGCGTTTCAAACCGGATGTTTCGGAAAAACACCAGGTCATTGTCAGCAAAGTTACCATAGTGATTGCAGGTCTGACTTCCATCGCAGTTGCCAGCTATTACACCAGAATAGGCGGCGAAGGCGTGTTGGGTATCATATTCATGCTTTATTCCATTTTTTCCGGTGGTATTGCCGGCATGTTCCTGTTGGGAATCTTTAGTACTAAAGCCAATAAACAGGGGGTTTACATTGGTATGCTGGCCTGCATCGTTTTTACCGCCTGGGCCGTGCTGACATCAACCTCAACCGGAGATGGTGACAACCGACATCTGATAATTAATCTCGGGTCATACAATTTTACCCATCATAAATACATGCTCGGCGTATACAGTCATCTTGTTCTTTTTGGAATCGGACTGGCAGCCAGCTATTTTTTCAGATCGGAAAAACAAATTGACCACTTGACATATAAAGGATGGTTGATGATGAAAAAAAAGAATAATCAAACATAAAAACCTAACTGCATAATTACGAAAACCTGTAAAATATGAAAAAATTACTATTATTATTCGGTATAACCATCATATCCGTTGAATCTGTGGTTGCACAGATTACGGTTTCCGGCAGGGTTACCGATGCAGACGGCGAACCTCTCCCCGGTGTCTCTATTATTCTGAAAGGCACTCAGGAGGGAACGGTAACCGATATGGAAGGCTTTTACATCTTCAATGACCTTTCAAAAGGCGATATCCTGGTCTTTTCTTTTGTGGGCATGCAATCCCGGGAGGTCATCATCGGCACCCAGACGCAAATAAATATAACACTGAGTCCTGACATCAAAAATCTCGAGGAAGTGGTTATCGTGGGTTACGGTGATGTAAAACGGGCTAACCTTACAGGCGCTGTGGTAGATCTCAGAGCTGAAGAGCTGGAAGATATCCCTGTCGGGGACCTTTCTGCAGCACTGGACGGCAAGCTTGCCGGTGTTAAAATCAGTTCTTCCACAGGGAAACCGGGTGAGGCATCTGTGTTATCCATAAGAACCGAATCTTCATTCGGAAGGGTAACGGAAGAAGTCCTTTATGTAATCGACGGCGTCATCAGCGATGCAACCGCATTTAACCTTTTGGATGCCTCTG
>JAFGTR010000018.1 GCA_016934055.1 Bacteroidales bacterium
CTGGTCTGCTGGTCTGCTGGTCTGCTGGTCTGCTGGTCTGCTGGTCATGTGGTCATGAAGGAAAGGTAATCGATATTCGGTAACCGGTAATACTATCGACTGTCGACCGTCGACTGTGGACTATATTCTGATAATCCCGTGCTTTATGGCAAATTTCACCAGTTCGATGGTGTTTTTCAAGCCCAGTTTTTCAAGGATATTGGTCTTGTGGTTCTCAACAGTGCGCGGGCTGATGCACAGTTTTTCCCCTACCTCTTTGAAGGACAGGCCTTCGGAAAGCAGGCATATAATTTCCTTTTCCCTGTCGCTGATGTTTTTTGTAACATCAGTCGGTGCTTCGGGATGCTGGATCTTGTTGATATAGCTTTTATAAATGATGCCTGAAATGCGCTGGCCGAAATAACATTCTCCGTCTGCCACCAGCCTGAGGGCATCGACAAATTCCCGGCCTGAAACGTCTTTGTTCAGAAAGCCGCAGGCCCCGTTTTTTATGGTGTTGATAATGACGTTTTCATCCATTTCAGCGGAAAGGATCAAGATACGGGCAGCCGGATATTGTGTTGTCAGTATTTTAGTAAGATCAACACCATTCATGTCGGGCAGTGCGAGGTCAAGCACGACAATATCGGGGACCTTCTTTTTCATGAGTTCGAGTAAACCCGATCCGGTGTCGGATTCACCGGTAACATTGATATTTTTATTTCCAATTAACATGGATTTGATACCATCGCGCACGATCTTGTGGTCGTCTGTCAGGTAAATATTAATCTGTTTTTCCGCCATGGGTATATATTTCAGGTTTCAGTTTGATCAATTTTTTTAGCCGGTACTGATATATAAAAAGTACTGCCTTTACCGGCATCGCTTTCAGCCCATATCTTTCCTCCGATTTTTTGCAGGAACTCCTGACAGATGATGAGGCCTAATCCGGCGCCTTTATTGGATGAACGTCCGATAGTCTTTGTGTCCACGTCAATCCTGAACAGCTTTTTCATATCTTCATCCGAGATGCCGATGCCCTGGTCGGCCACACTGAAAAACAGCTGACCGTTGCTCAACTCAGATCCGATGGTAATTTTGCTTTTTTCCGGTGAAAATTTGATGGCATTGGTCAGCAGGTTGCGTAAAACAGTCACAAGGATATTCTCATCGGAGAGAATAAGATGGCTGCCTGATGTTTTTGTTACCACAGAAATATTTGATGCTCTGGAAAGATTGCCTGTCTCTTCTATGGCTTTTTCAATGACAGCGGCTGGTGATACTTCTGTGAGTAACGGATTAATCTGGCCACGCTGGGACTTTGACCATTCAAGCAGGTTTTTCAGCATGGCCAGCAGTCCTGAGGAAGTGGATGACAATTCCCTGATATAGTATTTCAGCTCGTCTGCAGAGAGGCTGTCAAAATACCGGTCAATTTGTCCTGCAATATTATGAAAGGCAGAAACCGGATTTTTCAGGTCGTGTGCGATTATGGCAAAGAACTTATCTTTGGTGGCATTCAGTATGGACAGTTCGGTATTTTTGGCAGCCAGTAAGGTTGCACTTTTCTTTTTAAGGCGATACCTGTTTAATGTCAGACCTGTCAACAGCAGAAGGAGCAACGCTGTCAAAGCCATATACAGTTTCTGGCTTTCACTTTTTTGTAAACGCAGCTCCCTGATTTCATTCTCCTGGGTCAGCAATTGTATCTGGTCCTCCTTTTTTTCGGTTTCATACTTAACCTGCATGTTGGCCAGTTGCGCCGCGCTTTCAAGATTGATCACCGAATCCGATGCAGCACTGTAAAGTTGATGGTATTCCCAGGCTTCCCTGTAGGCTTTTTGTCTTCCTGCAACGTCAGAGAGGGCCTGGTAAACATCTTTTTTAAGGTAAAATGATCCGGTCTCTTCTGCAATTCTCCTGCCTTCATCCAGATAGTAACGTGCCTGAACAAGATCACCCGTTTTCATCAGCATGGTTCCCAGTGCTGCAACAACCCTGCCTTCCTTTTCAGGATACCCTGTTTTGCGGCTTAATGTCAGGGCTTCGAGGTATTTGGTATATGCTTTCCCGGTGTTACCCAGTTCATTATATATGTCAGCCTGTGTTTTTGCGACATCAATCCATATCAGCAGATCTTCATCATCAGGATTTTCAATATTTTTCAGTATGCTGTCTGCCCTGGCAAGGTGTTCTATAGCCGTATCAATCCGGCCCATGTTCTTATAAGCTTCGGCAATATTGGCCATAAAATAATATTTCTTTTTAACAGGCAGGTATTCTTGTTCTATTTCGGAGGCCCTTTTAAAGTAGGCAATAGCCTCCGTATTATTCCCCTGGCTTCGGTATACATAGGCCAGGTTGCTGAGTGTGGCCACAATACCTTCTTTATCATCGACCTGCTCATATATTTTAAGGGCTTCAAGGTAATAATACATGCCCCTTTCCAGCAAGCCACGTTCTTCGTAATTCACACCGATGTTACAATAGACCTCTGCTATTTTTTTTATGTCATGGGATTTCTCATGGCAGGCAAGCTCTTCAAGAAAATATTCAGTTGATTTTTCATACTGGCCCATGGCATAGTAGTTGTCGGCAAACAAACGAAGAGCCCTGATGATGACAGCCGTATCCTTTAATGATATTCCGATGGCCAGAGCCTCTCCGGCACATTTGAGGCCTTCGTCAAAGTTGAAATTACGATAGTATATGCTGCCTGTATGACAAAGGGTATGCGCTTCCCGGGCTGTTGCACCTGATCCCGGGAATTCTTGCATTGTGTCTGTTTTCACTGAAGTCACTTCATAAAATGCACCATACAAAGTTTTTGTTCCCAGAATTAGCATGAAAGATATGACGGATACTAATTTCATTGCAGGGTGAAAATATGATATAATAGTATCATGAACGCGAATGGATTTATTGTCTTTAAAATAACTATTCCTGTGGAATTGGGATATTTTTTTTACACTTTTTTTGAAAGAAAAATAATATACCTTAGAAGTCTGGTATTTCAAAGCATTTAAAACTTTTCCGTTCAACGTTTTAAAATCTGTAAATTGATCTTGTCAATGAACATAAAGGTAATGAAACGACTGGTTTCAATAATACTTATGATACCAATAACCATTGCCTGCATTGCCCAGCCGCCATGCATGGGTTCATACCCTGATTCTCTGATTAAAAAACGTTTGAATACCATCATTGCGACTGAAACAGGTATATACATTGCAGGACTGTCTTTTCTGAGCTTTATCTGGTATCACGACAAGGAACGGGTTCCTTTTCATTTCTATGATGACTCAAAAGGGTATCTGCAGATGGACAAGTTTGGACATGCCTACAGTGCATACCACGAAAGCTACACGGCATATTATGCCTTTCGCTGGGCCGGCATGGATAAAAAACGGGCATTGATATACGGCTGCCCGGTAGGCCTTGTTTTTCAGACGCCTGTTGAGATTTTTGACGGTTTGTTTGAGGGCTGGGGTTTTTCATGGCCCGATATGGCGGCCAACACCGCCGGGGCTTTATTGTTTACCCTGCAACAGGCGCTTTTGAATGAGCAGGTGGTAACCATGAAATTTTCCTATTCTCCAAGCGGCTATCCCAAATACCATCATATCCTCGGTGAGACACAACTTGAAAGCTTCTTTCTCGATTATAACGGCCATACCCAATGGCTTTCAGGTAACCTGAGCAGCTTAACCGGTTTTGAAAAGTTGCCCCCCTGGCTTAATATTGCATTTGGTTACAGCGGGAACGGCATGATCAAGGAATTCGAAAACCCTACCTGGTACAGGGGTGAGCCTTTTCCTTACCTTGAAAGGTACCGTCAGTACCTTTTTTCGCTGGATGTTGATTTTTCAAGAATTCCCTGCAGGAGGAAATGGATGAAGACTGCTTTCAGAATTCTTAATTTAATTAAAGTTCCCTTTCCTGCCCTGGAATACAATCGCGTTGATAATTTTAAATTCAGGCCTTTGTATTTTTAATCTCAAACATACCGCCAGCTTCCGTCAGACTGCCTTTTCCATATGGTCTGGAAAATGTCGTTATGCTCTGTAAACCCGCCGCTGTCATCAGGGATCTTCCAGGTATAATGTCCATATGTATAACCCAGGCTGCCATCGGCCGACACCTCAGCAAAATCAGGTGAACATTTTATAACAGCTGTTTCATAAACGAGTTACTGTTATTACTTCACATTTTAATAAATTCCACCCTCCTGTTGCTGGCCTTTCCTTCCGGGGTGTCATTCGAAGCTACGGGAACCGACTCACCAAAGCCTTTTGACGTCAGCCTGTCTTTGGCAATGCCCATTGAAACAAGCTTGTTCATCACAGCTTCAGCCCGTTGTTCTGATAGTTGCTGGTTGAGATCATCGCTGCCATCGCTGTCAGTATGTCCTTCAACACTGAATTTCAGATCGGAATGTTCATTCATAAGCTTATGGATCTGATTGATGACGCCCATCGATTCGGGCTTTATCGTTGATTTACCCACATCAAAGCGGATGCCGTTTGATACAATCTTACCATCCTGCATCAATTTATCATAAAGCTTAACAGCGCCTTTTGCAAGTCTGATATCTTTAATGAAACGGTTAATGCCTTTAACACCGGCCGTGCCAAAACCGTCAATGCCAATGGTGATACCGGAGGGATTAACTTCCATATTGGGAATATTAAGAACACGGGCATCATCGAGATAGATTTTTAATGCTCTTCTGTTAAAAGAAACAGACACATGTCGCCAGAAGCTTTTTTCGTTGTTATGGCCATAGGTTACACCAGGGTACATGCCTTTGTTTTTGCCACTGGTTGCCTGGTTCCCGTTAATATTGATTATGGCATAGTATAACCCATCGGAATAATGTTCCTGGTTCTTAACATCACGTAACCAGATATGATAACCGGTATATTCATGTGCCTCAAACCAGGCATCAAACTCCAATGTAAATTCTTCAGGTATATAGTCCTGATCACGGTTTTTCAGGTATGGAATTATCTGTGAAGATTCTGTCATAAAGTATATGACATTGCTGTTATCAAATGTTGCATTTTCAACTCTGCCTTTTACCAAATCCCATCTCGACGGGAATTCTCCGTTTTCTTCTCCATCCAGGTTGTCTTCAAAGATTATTTCATTTCCCGGGATAAAATCATACCTGCTCCACGACAATTCAGGCCCTTTTGTGTCAGCTGCCGGCTGACCGGTCTCTTTTTCTGCAACCGGAGTTTTATCAGGTTCCTTTTTGCTGTCCTCTTCTTTGGTGTTTTCTTTGTCGGCATCCTCCTGGGTAACGGCATCTTTTATCCCTTCTTCTGTTTTGTCAAGTCCTTTATCAATGGCCTGATCAACTCTTTGGTTGGCACGTTGATTTATTTTTCTCTTCAGCTTGCCTTCCAGATCAATCTGACCGTATTGGGATACTACTACTGTGAAACATAATAGTATCAAAGTGATTAATCTTTTCATCTTAATAAATATTATGGGTTAAACTTATTCATGATAAATGGTTAAATCAGTATTGTACAACTTCAAGAATATCAATACAATAGTCTGTGCCTGCATCAATGTGTCTTGTCCGGAAACAATTGTTCTTTTCTGAGATCAGGATCGGATTCTGCCTGGAGGGAGATGACACAGGTTCTCCGGCAACGACAATATTTTCAGAGAATTGTATTTCAATGGTTTGAGAATCAACAATACGCATCAGCTTAAAATATTTTGGATCGTTTTTGCCTCCGAATTCTTCTCCCTGCGCTATCTGAATGATAATTGTGTCGATGATTGCATAATCCCATGATCTGTCAGACCAGTCAATGCTCACAACCCTTAATCTCACAAAGCCTTTTTCATCTGCTGTGGTGTTGGTATGAACAGCCAGCAAACAAAAGGTAAACACCAGAATAATTGCTGTTGCTTTCATTTTCTGTGGCATGTGATTGTTACTCTGGCATAATCCGGATGAATACAAATTATCAGCGTTCTATATTGTCACGTTGTATGTTTTTTTCTGATCGGTTGCTGTCTGATGATATTATTTACCTGTTGCCGGGCAAATCCGTCCATGGATTCATCAATGTTATAGTGGCAGTATATGAACCTCCCTGAACGGCTTCTTGTATATCTACAGTGTATTCGTTATCCGGACCCAGGCTCACCTGTCGGGTATCACCTCCAACCAGTGGTGTTTCAGCACCCAGATCACCACATTGCGTTAGCATGGTGGCATTTTGCTCTGTGCCGATGGTAAGATTATAAATGCCGGAAGCATCCCTGTTACCGTGAACATCGACATTCGTGATTCCACTGACTGTAGCCATACATACACCATATTCTCCGCTTCCGGAGACCTCACACGTTCCCCATCCTTGCACTATTGCTGTGTTTCCACTCCATGTTGACATCATAAGCGGCACATTACCGATGGTCGATATAACCAGTTCAGCACCATCCATGACCAGTTGTGAATCAATGATCAGGTAAGAGCCACAGTTTATCAGGATCTGATTGAATCTTTCCTCAAGCGAAGCACAGGCCTCATTATCGCAACACCCAAGCAGAGTCATGTCCCTGTACATTGTTCCTATGGTATGCTTATAATCCCTGTCGCACAAATTATCCGGCACACACATATCAAGTACTTCCTGCATGCCCCTGCTGACAATTTTTTCGCATAAAAATGCCAAATCTGCTTCAAAAAGAGATTCATCATAATAACCGTTCAGAAGAAGCAACTTAAAATATTTCAGATAGCTGCCAATGCCATCCCTGTAACGGTCCCATGTGGCTTTATGAGACTGTGTATCACAATACACCTGACCGTTTTCCGTTGATCCTGAAGTGCTTTTCCATTTCATGTCAGAAGAGGCTTTCAGAAGACCAAGTTGGGTATTGATCTGCTCAAGTGTCATTTTACCTTCGGCGAAATCTCCGAAGAAAAGCGTTGTTGCTGTCATAGATTGATTATCTGATGAATAGGTGTGATCACCTAAGGGTGTCAGCCATTCATCCGAGCGCAGGCGAAACAAGGCTGTCTTCTCAATTTCACTTACCGTTGTGTTGTATTTGATGGTAATCTCAGCCGGCACATAAAGATTAATATCAACAGGCTTTATTTCAAACACAGCCACATTTCGTACATCGATGGGTAAATTTTTATCCTCCGGCGAGAGAGTCAGTGTTATATGGGTTGTCTCAAGAACAGCCCCTGGAGGAATGGTCAAACTTATTTCATTCCCCGATTTATCTTTGACCTTTAGTATTCCGCCTTCCGCTGTTATATCTGCATCTGTGCTCAAGTCATCTGAACCTGTAACATCTTCCGGATCATCTGAACAGACGTTGAACATTATTGCTGTAAGGCACAGCACGATAAATCTGAACGCTTTTTTCATTTCTCTCTTTTTATTTGTTAACATAATGAAAGCTTTCGCATTAATTCTGTTAATTTACGAATTGGTTTTGTTTCACATTTTTATAATGAGCATTCGCCGCCAGCAAATGAGTATTTGCAGGATCTCAATGAGAATATGATTTCCGGAAACTTTGATAAATGCTGTCTTTATAATGTAAAAATGAGTTACCTATAAATATAACATTGAAAGAAAGGATAATAAAATTATATGATCTGTTCAGATTATCCGATATTCAGAGTCTCAAGGATTTTCAATATTTCCTGTTTTCTGTTCAGTGAAATGGGAACATTCGACATGTCTTTCATTTTCAGATACCCTCCGTCGGACTTTATGTATTTATCAAGAAAGGCTGTGTTTATTAAATGCGACTGATGAACACGCAGGAAACCCGAATGACGTAATAAGTCCGTGTATTCTTTGATGGTTTTCGATACCAGTATTTTCCTTTTACCGGTAAGGTAAAAGAATGTGTAATTGCTATCAGCTTCACAACGGATAATCTCATCAACGTTTACAAAATGAACGCATTCAGATGTATGCAACACCAGCCTTTTGAGTGAGTTTTTCCCGTTAAAATTGTCAATCAGTGTTTTAATCTTAAGTTGTTCTTCCTGTTGATTAATAAGTTCCCTGCCTTTGCTGACAGCCTTGTATAATTCTTCAGCATCCACAGGCTTCAGGATATAATCGAGAGCGCTTACCTTAATGGCTTGCAGGGCATACTCCTCAAATGCCGTAACAAATATGATTTTAAAATCAACGGTTTCAAGTTTTTGCAGCAAATCAAAACCGGTGCCATCAGGCAGATTGATATCAAGGAACAACAAATCAGGGCAGTGTTCAATGATAGCCCGGTACCCTGACTCAATATCTCCTGCTGTTGCATTAATCTCAATGTCAGGAAAACCTGAGGATAATAAATTACTGATGACATTGATGATCCTGGTGTCATCATCTATGATAACAACTTTCATAGCCATTGGATTTTCAGCTTTAAAATTACAAAATAGCTTGCGAATACAGAAGATCTTATTTTCTTAAATGTTCTTAGTCCTGTAAGGTATGTCAAAAACGACCCTTGTGCCGGATGTATTGCAGATATCTTCAAGATCAATAATTTCGAAACGGGTTTTTCTATTCTCTGATTGCTGCAGGTATTTAATTCTCTCTAAAGTGAGAGAGGTGGCAAGTGACTGTTTTTTATAAACGATTTGCGGATTAATTGTTGCTGATTTTTTACGTCCTATGCCATTGTCTTCAACCTCGAGCCGGATCAGGCCGTTTTTGAGACAGTATCGAATGATTATTAAACCTTTGTCTTCCATGGGCAGGATTCCATGTTCAATGGCATTTTCAACAAAGGGTTGTGCAAGCATGGGAGGGATTGCCGTCGTTTCTGTATCAATGTTCTTATCAATGTCAAACCGGTAGGCAAAATCGGTTTCAAAACGTGCTTTCTGAATATCCATATAGTTTTTCAATATCTCCTTTTCCTTTTCCAGAGTCACATAATCCTGTTTTGAAGTTTCGAGAATTGACCGCATCAGCACGGCAAATTTTGTAAGGAATGTATTGGCTTCTTCTTTCTTGTTGTTGAGGATATAATCCTGAATGGCGCACAGAGAATTAAAAATAAAGTGGGGATTCATTTGCACCCTTAATAGTTTTTGCTCCAGATCGAGGGTTTTAAAATTAAGGGACAGGTTTTTTTGCCTGATGATTAATGTCCCGGCTATGATGAGAAAAAGGATGAACAGAACGGCCATGAGCAAATACATTCGTTGTTGTTTCAACGCTGCAGTATGGACAAGCTTTTCTTGTTCCTGCATAGCTTCAATTTCACGCTGTTTTTTGTCAAATTCGTACTGCATGTCAAGCCGGGCGATATTCCTGATGTTTTCATCTTCTTTAATGCTGTCCTGAATTTGCTTAAACCGGCTCAGGTATTTGAAAGCAAGTTCATGGTGGCCTGTATGACTGTATTCGCGACTAAGGATCTCCGATGCTTCGGCAACAGCGGAAGGAATACCGAGCTCACTGGCCAGTTTGTAACCTTTCAAAAGGTTATGCATGGCAGAAGGCATGTCCTTCAGGGCCAGCTGAATTTTTCCCAGCAAGACGTAATTGCCTGCCAGACCGGAAAAGGCTTTTATATGCTCACCCATCCTTATGCTATTGGATACGTAACGGTATGCCGAATCAAATTCATTCATGTACAAAAATGTGGTGGCTATATTATGATATGATTCTGTGATGCCTGGCGGATAATTCATCGATTGATTCAGCATCAATCCTTTCTGATAATAAAAAAGAGCTGTGTCATATTGATTGAGTGACAGGTGTACGAATCCGATATCGTTATAGGTGCGGCTTTCTTCCCAGGTGTTTTTCGTTTCTATGGATACAGGCAGCTTTTTTTTGTAGTATTCAAGTGCTTTTGGATAGTCTTTCAGATAATAATACATCAATCCGATATTGCCATAAGCTATTGAAATACCATTGACATCTCCTTTGGCCTCCCATAAGTTCAGGGCTTTATAATACACATCAATGGCATGGTTAAAGAGGTATTGATCTTTGTATATATTACCCAGGTTGTTGTTCCCTTCTGCAATCAGGGTTGTATCTTTTAATTCACCGGCAACATGAATGGCCTGTTCTATGTTATCGTAGGCAGGGCCAAATTCCTTTCGCTTCTGGAAGATATAGGCCAGTGAATTATAAGCATTGTATAATCCTCTTTTATGGTTAATCTTTTTAAACAGCATCAGGCATTCATTTATGTATTCTTCAGATTTATACATATCTCCCGTAAAGCTGTATACATAAGCCATACCAAAAGCAACCATACCCATGCCGTAATAATCTCCGGTTGATTTAAAAACACTGTCAGCCTTTCTGAAAAATATGGATGCGCTGTCATTCTTACTGTAGTTGATCAAATGCGTATACGCCAGGTTAAGGTATGCATTTGCAATGCCTTTCTGATAACCGGTTTGTTCCGATAAACAATATGCTATCCGGGCAAGATAAAATGCACTGTCAGGATTTGACCTCCTGAGTTCATAGGATGTTGCATTCAGCTGATTGATGGTTGCTGTGTCAGCACCGACAGACTGTTTTAACTTGACATTCTTTTTATCATCAGAACGATCATCATCCTCTGCATTTTTATTGCACCCCGAAACAACGATGATTATTGCAGCGAAATACAATACCCGTATGACAGGCAGAAACATGATAATTGAAATTGTTTTCAACGGCAATTTAAGAATTTATGACAAGAAAAGGAATTCAATTATACAGGTATGTTAACTCATAATGGTATTTATGGGTACATTTGGGAACAGGTTAATAATAAATGAAGATGACTTAAAGAATATAAACTGGTGAGAAAGAATAATCCACTTGATCAATTATAGCTAAAAGGTTAAAGAAGATTTTTTGAGGAATAATGCTGTGATTCGTAATGCCTGTTAAAAAACCAGTCTCACACCCACACCTCCCGGCACTATGGTAAAGGACCAGCTTGCTTTAGGTTCACGAACGGATAGTGGCTGACCGGTTTTATATTGCCGGCAGTAATTATCATAATCGCGGATTGCCCGTGTGGGCTGGGTGAATATCTGGGCCTCGCAGATTGCCGTATTCATGGCAACATTTATTAAACCATCGGTGAATGTTCTTTTGAATCCGAACCATACAACAAACCCGCATGCTACATTTACTGCCCCATCCAGGGCATGAATTTTCCATGAACGCCCTTCTTTCTCTCTTACTGCGCATGCTTCGAGCATCCTTTCTGCCTCCTGCAGTTTAATCAGATTCTGCTCAGGATTTCCTTCAGGTATCTCTCTGAGCCTGTCAGGGACAAATCCCGGATCCATGGGTGCAATTAACTGGCTTCCCACGCCCAGCAATGTTGTGAGGGCGCCCAGCGCCATATCCTGGCGTGTAGCCAGTTTTTCGCTGTAAAGGCATACAGCACCCTGGGCAAGTGTGGCAGTGCCATATCCTGCTATCCAGCCATACCACCAGATGTTGGCATTTTTCTTCCCCTGATCCAGCATTTCCTGAATTACCTGTATTCTTTCTTTTACCAGTGAGTCCGGTATTGAATCCTGAGCTTTAATAATGCCCGTAACACAAAAAAGGATGAGAAGGGGATAGGATTTGATTATCATGGATGGTGAATTGTTATTTATCATATAAATTACGGTTGTCTTTCCGTCCAGGTTGCCCCCGATAATGCGTCTACATCAACATCAGGATCGAACTGTACCTGGACAGGTGCTTTGGCGAATAGTTTGCGGATCGTCCCCGGATCGAGATCAACCTTCCCGTTAACAAGCTCGGGGATATTAAAGTTATATAAATATGACGTGTAGAACAGCGGATCTTTTTGTGGCAGGATGAATGGCTTATGTGCCCTGCCATCCTTGTCGAAATAGGAAAAATAAGGCTGAGAGAACAGATTATTAAGTCTTTTGCTGCTGAATACAAACCATCTTCCGTTCATCGACCAGCCATGATAACTGTCGTTGGCAGGGGAGTTGATATCCAGTTTACGGTATTCACCTGTCGCGAAGTCCATAAGGTAGAGATCACTGCCTGCATGGTTGATCGAAAAATAGCCGTGGTCGATCATGCAGAATAGCATATATCGCCCGTCAGGTGAAATTCTTGGGAAGGTTATGCTTTTACCTGTATGATAAGCACTTAAAACCGTATCGACGTCGCTCCATGTGTTTGAAACGGCATCATATAAAACTTTCAGCAGACTGTACTTTGCATAAAATCTGCTCTGAAAATCACCCTGCGTCTCAGGTGCACTGATGAAATAAAGCCATTCTCCGTCAGGCGACCAGGTGGGGAAGTTTTCCCTGCTCCGGGTTGATACTTTTGGCGATGTGGTGACAGTGTTGGTTTTGACATTGTATATTACCAGGTCGGAAGCCTGGTCTGTGACTTCATGGTAGTTGTTCCTGTCATTCAGAAAATACTCATTGAATATATTTACCGAATAGGCTATGAGTTCTCCGTTCGGATTCCATGAAGGATAACCGAAAGCTGACATGGTAAAAGGCGTGTTGGTTTTTAATTTAACAAGTTTGTCTCCATTGAGGATTAGTGTGCCCGGATTAACCTGACGCAGGTGTAATGACATCTTCTGCGGATCATTCTGCGGAAAGGTATGGCAGTTGAAACATCCGTATTTTGTTGATGCATTTTCATAGATCAGCGATTCGTCAAAATTCTCCAGGCTACGCTGGCAGAGTTCCATTTTTCTGGAATACATATATTGCGTGTTGATAATACGGTAAACCAGATGACTTTCAATCTCTTCCTCTGCTATTGTATCAACAATGGATGTATACTTCTTCCACCCTTCATTTTTAACAAAAATATCTAATTTCAGTTCTTTTCCCTTGTTTGTGTTCAGCAACTCATGCCATTTCTTAATTGGTATTCTGATAGCGGGTGAAGTCTGATTTATGATAATTTTATTCTCTTCTTCAGCTGCTATCTCAACATGGTACCTGGTGCCTTCTTCCCTGATAAAGAAATTCAGCGGTGCAATATTCGGGGGAATAACAATGCCTGTATAATCAGGAAAGACAGATGCCTGCCTGTTTTCGTTAATATAATCGCCAATCTTTTCAGTACACCCTGTAAAGGCCAGTAATAAAACCAGTCCGGACAGCGCCGGATACTTTTTAATAGCTCTTGCCATGGCAGGTTTTTATTGTCAGTAATCTTTTGTTGTACTTTTTTCTCCCACATGATCAGGAGGGCCATAGAAAAAGGCATAAAACATATAAGTGCCGGAAAAGCGGCTGAGTTTCTTCATGGCCATATCTTTGTCATCTTTATATGGTTTCAGTGTTTCAATAAAGTCTGTAAAGGTCTCCCTGCTTTTGTTACTTACAGGGAATACCGGCTGATCCTGTATTTTTTCCACAAAAAGATGTGTTAAATAAGCCTGTTCAAACAATTCAGGCATACGGTCATAATATTGTTCCGAATCTGCAAGGTTAATGACAAAATAATCAAGATTCTGAAGCATCAGGTAACACATCTGTAAATGCTCGTAAGCCCTTTTGTTCTTTTTATTTTGTATAAGCAATTGCTGTAGTCTTTCTGTAAGATCATCAGAGATCACCGGATTTTGAGGCATGCATTTTCTTTTTTCCATCAGGAGCCTGTCTGCTTTTACCAGACTGGTATCCGTTGTATAGGGCATGTACCGGTTTACAAAATCGTGCGACACAAAGTTGTCCGAGAGAACATTGAGAAATGCCCGGGCCGCATTGTAATTACCGTATATCAGGTGGGTCATCACCAGCCGTTTCATCACCCTCGGATTATAAGGCATCAGGGCCAGTGCCCCATGGGCCCATTGTTGTGATACGCTGATATAGCCCAGGTCGAAATAATGATCACTGATGATGTTGGCAAGACCCGGGTTTCCTTTGGTGACCCTGTCGGGGTAAAGGGCAAAAACACGGTATTGCGGGTAGCTGTAAAACAGCTCAGCAAATTTCCCGTAATTATCTATAGCCCTGTTGTAATGGTAATTGATGAAGACATCGTATTGCGGATCAGACAGTGCTATATCGATAACATCTTTCCACCGTCCGTAATAACAGTAATAGTCAGTAAGGGCAATATTTCTCTGGTGTTTATTGAATGTGCCGCTGATAATGAAATATGAAATGCCGGAAATGATAATGACCGGGATGATGCTGATAAGCGGCGTTTTTATATTCATCATTTTAACTGCAAATGCTGATTCCTTCTGAGAAGCGCTGTGTAATATTCTTTGCTTCAGTAATGAGATCAGAATGATCAGGGGTGCAGCAAAGCAGAACAGGTAAAACAATAACCCCGGCTTATAATTGACAAAAGCATCGAGATAAATGTCCACTTCGGGAAAGAATGACAACCACGCGTTTTCGGGGTAGACGTGAAAAACATATTTGTATGCCATGAAGTCGATAAGAAGTGTACAAAGTATTGCAAACAAAGCAAAGAAAAGTCCGGTTTTCAGGCATTGCTTTTCCCATGGGAACAGTATAATGGCAGTAAGAGAGAAAACAAACAGCGATCCGCTTCCTGCCAGGTAATAGGTTAACAAAGCCAGGAAGGCAAAGGCCATAAATCTGTTAATGCTTTTTCTGAACAGCAAAATCAGAAGCCATAATGCCATGAGGACAATCAGGATTCTCATCGCCGCAACAAACGGAAAATAATAATTATTCAGCAGGGCTATATAAAGGATGAAAGGGATAGACATCAGGAAACAGGCGGTGGCTGATTCATCAATGATTTTTATTATTGAATATGCTGCCAGCATCAAAAGCATTCCTGTTGCCATTATTATAAAAGGGCCTGCCCACGGGTAAAAGAAAAACTGTGCCAGGAAGTTTGCCAGGTATTTTGCAATACCGCCGGGGAAGGGCAGAAAGATGGAAAAAAAGTCACCATTCAGCAAAAATGGTGGTTGTTGAAGGTGATAATGCAGTTCAGGCCGGATAACGGTTTTGATATACAGAAAAGCAAGGCATATAAAAGCTGCTAAAAATGACCACCTGATTATTGCAGACTTATGTTGCTTCATTTTTTAATTCATCGTAAATGATTACAGGAGTAAATTTAAGTGATATTGGTAATAAATAAAATATGGAAAAGTCAGCTGTCGACGGACCACTTGCAACAGTATGTTATGTTTATATCAATATAGCAGACATCATGAAATGCTCTCAAGCATTGCTATGAAACTCAGCAATCAACAGATATTGAAAGTTGCACGGACTATACTGTGACAAACCGTTTCGAAGGTGTTGTTGTTGCGGTAAATGATTGCATTCATTTTGTTTAAGGACCAAAAAACAAGTGAAAATGCGATACGATATTCCACCGTATTGATAGTAAAAAAAATTGTGAAATGGCTGACTTAATATACCCCCGGTTTATCATTAATGGTTTTTCTAAAATGAATCCGGAAAGATATACAATGATGTTCCACTGCTGATCTTATTCTTTGTTTCAGATCTGGTGACAGTTACATTGGTTTAATCCCGGTTCGTGCATTTTCATTGATTTCTGGCACACTCCTGCAAAACTTCTGAGCTTTGTTGAAACAATTCAGGAATTGAATTGTTAAAGATAAAATGATCCTTTAATCCTATTAATATGAAAACAAAAAAAATTGAAACCGAAGTTGTAATCAATGCAACACCTGAAAAAGTATGGACAATACTCACGGATTTTGATGATTACCCCAACTGGAATCCTTTTATCAGATCACTCACCGGCCAGGTGAAACCCGGGTCAACCATAACGGCAAGGCTTGAACCGCCGGATGCTTTCGGCATGACAATCAGGCCCAGGGTGCTGGCCTTTGAGACCAACAGAGAACTGCGATGGCGGGGGCATCTGCTGGTTCCCGGACTGTTTGACGGAGAACACAGTTTTGTGTTGTTCGACAATGGCAACGGCACAACCACGTTGAAACACAGCGAGCACTTTAACGGAATGCTGGTGCCGCTGTTCAGAAAACTGCTTGACGTTAATACAATAAACGGTTTCCGTCAGATGAACCGGAAACTGAAGGAAATGGCTGAATTAAACTGAATGACGGCATGATTAGGAATGCAGCTGTAAGAATTATCATCCAATGAACCACTAAAAACCAAAGCTATGGCAACAGTAAGCACTTATCTCAATTTTACCCGGAATACCGAGGAAGCGTTCAACTTCTACAAATCGGTATTCGGCGGTGAATTTTCCGGGGGGATTTCCCGTTTCGGTGATATTCCGCCGTCTGAAGACATGCCCCCGTTACCGGAGGCCGATAAAAACCTGGTGATGCATGTGGCCTTGCCAATTCTCGGAGGACATATGCTAATGGGTACGGATGCACCTGAGTCAATGGGATTCAGGGTGAAGCCCGGGAACAATGTTTACGTAAGTTTACACCCTGACACCCGCGAGGAAACAAGGCGGTTATTTAAAGCTCTTTCTGACGGGGGCACGGTAGAACTGGAACTCCGGGATATGTTCTGGGGGGATTACTACGGAAGCTGCAAGGACAAATATGGTATACACTGGATGTTTAACTGTGCGGAAAAAAGCAAATAGTGCCTGCTGTTATGTCTGATGCCGTTTTAACCTGGCTGGCCGTCAGCTCTCTTATGGTATTTTCCTTAAACAGTAATGGTGGTGAACAACATCATCCTGTGAGTTTTTGTCGTCATCCCTTACCTTCCTCTTTGAAATGTTCAGGAGCCGGGGTGTAAGAAGGATAAAGAGGTGTTCCGGGAGCTGAGGCTGGAATGTTTTTGATAAGACACCAAACTATAATAATGATTTTCTTCGTAAAAACGTTTGAAAGAAATAATTGCTTTATACATTTGTCTGGCAACCTTTTTTTTAAAAATGCATCTTATATTAAATAAGGTTATTATGAAAAGATCCAGATATCTATTGCTTGCATTGGTTATTACATGTTTTTCATGTGAGAATGATATAAATGTCGATAGCTCAGGCTGCCGGACCAAATGGTTTGAGGTGTATGGCACACCGGCGCATGAATATGGCAATGCTGTGTGCATGACCCCGGATGAAGGGTATATTGTTTGCGGACAGATTGATAATTTTGACACGAATGAAGAGAGACTGTATGTGATACGAACCGGTTGTAATGGCAATATAATCTGGGAAAAGACATACAGCTGTGCGGCGGATGGAAACGCAATAAGAGCCCTGGCGGGCGGAGGCTTTATTATATATGGCCGCACGGGCGCTTATGATCTGTGTCTGGTTGAAATTGACGATAACGGGAATGAAATCTGGTCAAAATCATATAACCAGTATAATATGGACTTTGGCATGGATGACTGTCTTGAGATAAGTTCGGACAACGGTTTTATAATGGCCGGCCGTGCCATTAATGTCAGAGACGAAATTGTGGTTATTAAGACAGATGAAGAAGGAAATGAAGAGTGGAGAGAACTGGTAAAGAGTGAAAATTATGAATACCGTTCTTCCGGTATTGTTGAAATTGCAGATGGTTACCTTGTCGCAGGACAGCAAAGGGAGCTCCCATGGGATACATTCAGATCAAGAATTTGTCTGATCAAGATCAACCATGAGGGTACAACAGTATGGATAAAGGATTATGAACCCGTTTCGACACAATATGCAGAGGATATTTTGTTGACGGCAGACAACGAAATATATATTCTGGCTACTGAGGGTATCGGAGGGAATGTGAGTCACCCTAATATGGTGCTTAAGAAAGTTAACGCAGATGGTGATGAGGCCTGGACTAAAATGTTTGACAGTTATATGCTGCCGACACACAGGGGTGTGATAGCTTCTTCATTAACAACAGGCCGTCCCGGGAATCTCCTGCTTTTGGGGAACACCAATGAGGAACAGGATATACTGGTTATCGAAACCGATAGTGAGGGCAATGAATTAAATAAACGATCATTTGGTGTAAAGAACTTTTTCATTACGCCAGAGGCTATTGTGATTAACGGGAACGACTATGGAAATGCGATCATATCCACACCCCGCAGCGGATGCCTTATTACTGGTTTCACTTCGGCCTTTGGTGCGGGATGCGCAGATGTGTTCCTGTTGAAACTTAATGTGAAATTACAGGGCGAATATAATGCTGATGTTATTCCTGAAGAATGAAATTTGCATAATACTTTCACACAGGTCCGGAGATAGTGCATCAATAGACTCATTATGAGAATAATATAATAAGATGATGTATGAACTTACGATACTTTGATTTTACCAGGTGCAATGGCTGTTTGTTTTTGAGTCGTATTATACATATTGCATTTTTCACCGATGTTTCATCCCAAAAGGGACTTTTATATATGCAATGCCAGTTCTGTTAGTGTTAAGTCACGCAGTGACTGTATATTGGAGGCAATCTGTGCAAGATTCGCATGAAGTCCTGTAGGGAGGAAATTACCAATTTACATATCAGAAAATCTCCCTGTTCTCATCAGATTCATCCAGAGTCATGGCGACCATTCCGGTTTCCTCCTTCATGTTGTTTTCGTTAACATGATCCTCTTTCCCCATCGACAACATGATCTTCTTTTCTTTATCCTGATCCTTATCAGACTCACCATCAATGTTAAAAAAGGTGATCAGGTCTCTTAAATTCTCAGCCTGGCTGTTCAGCTGTTCAGAGCTGGTGGCCAGTTCTTCTGATGCTGCAGCATTTTGGAGGGTCACGTTATTCAACTGCTGAATGGCTGCATTGACCTGGTTTACACCATTTTCCTGTTCGAGGCTTGACGCTGAGATTTCCTGAATAAGTCGTGATGTTTTAATAATCTGTGGCAGGGTTTCGGCCATTTTCTGTCCTGTTTCTTCTGCCAGGTCAAAACTCATCCTTGCCAGTCCCACAACCTGGTCGGCAGCCTGTTTGCTCTTTTCCGCAAGTTTTCTGACTTCGGCCGCAACAACGGCAAATCCCTTCCCGTGTTCTCCTGCTCTTGCTGCTTCAACCGCAGCATTCAGGGCGAGGATATTGGTCTGAAAGGCAATATCATTAATAATCTGGATACGGTCAGTAATCTCTTTTGTGGCCTCAAGCGACCTTGATGCTTTCTCATTAACAACCTCAATGCCTTCCTGTGCATCTGCCGATATTTTCTCTGTAGTCTGTGAATTTTCAGCATTTTGCTTTATGCTGGCCGTGATCTGTTCTATTGTGGTACAGATATCTTCAACGCTTGCCGCCTGCTGGTTGGAGCCCTGTGACATGGCTTGTGCGCTGATGCTGATATGCCGGCTGGCTCCTGCCACACTGTCCGCACCAATCCTGATCTCTCCGATAATTTTTCTCATATCCCATTTCAGCTTACTGATTGAGCGTGATAATTCGCCCACCTCGTCCCTGCGTTTTTTAAGGTCTTCGCTGGTTTTAACCGTCAGATCACCTTCTGAAAGCCGGTGCAGATTGTAGTTAAGATGTTTTATAATAGTTTTTACATCTTTTGAGACCATCAGGTTAATAATTGTCAATACGAGGACTATCAGGAGAAAAACGATCAGGATAATACTCATCAATGATGTCAGGGTGCCCATTCTGCTATTGATACTGTTAATGCTTTCCTCTGTCAGACTCTTTTCCAGATCAGCATATAACGCGTCATTTTCATTGATCAGCTTTGATATCTCACCGGAGTTTTCCGCTGTTTCAGTCGTCATCTCCGGTGCATTACCCGGGGGTTGTATTTCCAGGTTCTCCTGACTTGCCTTTTCAGCTTTCAGCCTGTTCAAATGTTGAAGGTTCAGCCATAAGCTGTCAAAAGCTGAGACAGCGGTTGTTCCGGGATTCTTCCTGCTTAATGCAGATTCAGCAATGTTTAATTCGTCAAATGATATCTTCCCATTTTCAAAATCCTTTGAAAGCAGAACGAAATTGTTTACATCACTGATTTGTTTTACACTGTCGACAGTAGAATTGCTGACCTGCCTGAGCTTATAATTTTGAAAGAAAAAAGCGAAAATAATCAGTACAATTAACAAGATCTGGTCGGTAAGGCTTAATGATAGTCTATGTCTTATTTTCATGGATGGTGGGTTTTATTGATGATTGCATATTTGCTTAACTGGACGATGTGCTTTAAAATTAGAAAATATTTAATGAGAAAGCAATCTTGGTGAAAAAGTTTATCCACAAAATAACATTTCTCTTAAACTTAAGAGTTTTGCTTATGCTTTTTTTAAACATAATACCCTGGTGATGAAAATATACTTTTATGGAGTGATGGCATTGATTGTTGTGAAAAGAACAGTATTTTATATCTTTGGTCAGTAATCTTATGAAATCAAAGAGAAAAGGCATAAAAACAGCGCTGATCATAATTGTTGTGATCATTATGGTTATTGTTGCAGGTGAATTCTTGCTGATGGCGAGCTCAGATCGTAATGACA
>JAFGTR010000128.1 GCA_016934055.1 Bacteroidales bacterium
AAATCACCAAATCACCAAATCACCAAATCACCAAATCACCAAATAAACATGACTCCCAATCCCCTCATCGGCACCGGAATTCACGCCCTCGGCGGTATCTCAGCTGCAACCTGTTATTTGCCCTCACAAGGCACAAAAAAATGGTCGTGGGGCACATTCTGGATAGTTCAGGCTTGCTTTGCCTGGCTCATTATGCCTGCCCTTATCGGCTGGCTCACTGTGCCTGATTTTTTTAACATCCTGGTTCATGCCCCGTCAAAACCATTCTGGATGTCTTTTATGCTGGGAGCTGTTTATGGCTTCGGAGGCATGTCATTCGGTCTGGCCATTAAGCATATCGGGTATTCACTAACATACACCATTGCTATTGGTATTTCAGCGGTTCTGGGAACTATTATTCCATTGATGGTTTTCGGCGGACTGACAGAATATTTTTACAGACCTGGCGGAACCATTGTGTTATGCGGTATGACACTTTCTATTGTTGGTGTGGCTATATGTGGGCTGGCTGGTTTCAAAAAGGAAAAGGATTACAGCAGGCTAAAAAATACAACACTGAAATTCAACATGCTTGCTGGACTGTTGCTGGCCATTATCGGCGGGATTTTATCCGGGGTTTTTAACATCTCGCTTGAATTCGGACAGCCGATTGCTGATATGGCAGCTGAAAGAGGGGCAGGCCATTTTGAAGGCAATGCAAAGCAGATCGTTTCAACATCCGGTTGCCTGGTTGTTAACCTGGTATGGTTTATCATAGCAGGTATCCGTGAGAAGACTTTGGGAGAATTCACCTCACGGTCAGGATTGTCTGCAGTCAGACGGTTAAAAAATGGTCTTTGGTCCGCATTAGCCGGTTGTCTGTGGGCAGGGCAGTTCTTTTTTTATGCTGTGGGTCATGTGTATATGGGCAATTTCCAGTTCGTCAGCTGGGTCATCCATATGTCCATGCTTATCTTCTTCAGCTATATAGTGGGTGTTGTCGTGAAGGAATGGAAACAGGTTCAGCGCAGCACTTATGCCGTGCTGGTAATCGGACTTGTTGCACTTATCGTTTCTTTTATCATTACTACATATGGCAGCGTATACGGAGAGAGTATCTTGCAGGCAGGAGGATGATATATTATAAAATCCCGTACGGTTGAGACTCACGTTTTAGACAGGACAGGCTACGCCCCCGTTCGGCTGAGGCTCCCGTTTTGTGAGGGTCAAATTATGCCTCAGTCGAATTTATTCTTTCGGGCTGTGTCTGACAAAAAAGTGAATCAATAAAATTCCGGTTATTAACCGCCAACAAAATTCATTTCCTTTCTTGCAGTATAATCACCGGCCCCAATAATCCCGATTTCGCCAATAGTTTCCCTTCAAGTCTGTATGGTGCAGTTGTCCACGTATTTTTATTTTCTGTCGATAATTCATGATCCCCAATCAATCGGTTTCTCCAGGTATTGGTAACCTTTAACATAAGTGTGTTCTCACCTCGTCTGACCGCTGCTGATATATTTACACGAAACGGGTATGTCCACGCAATGCCGCAATTATTCCCGTTCACCCATACCTCCGCTAAATCAGCAACTTTTCCGAGATCCAACCAACATTGTTGATCGTTCTCCGGGATTGCATCAAGTTCAAATGTTTGTTTGTAGGTTGCTGTGCCTGAAAAATTGCGTATGCTGCCGATATTAATGTTTGTCCAGTCAGTAAGTCCTGACATCTGTATTGTTTCGGAAGAGTCTCCGGAGGAAAGATCAAATGCAACATTCCATGTGTTGTGCATATTTGTCAGGGTGTCAAAAACCACCTGTTTTTCTTTTTGCCTGCTTCCATGTTGGTGCGTTTTTTTTCTGAAAACAATAAAAAGCGAGGCATTTGGCTCTAACCTGAGTGGAAACATAGTCCTGCCATCTTTGGTCGTCCAGTTACTGACGGGATTAATACTTCCGTTAAGCGGATCAAATATTTCAGGAACATACTCTTTAATTCTGAAAGAAACATCTATTTCTCTTAGTCTTTCATATTGGTTACTGATAAAATAAATGTTACAATTCTCAGAGTAGCGGTGATTCCATGCAAAACCGCCGGCTAAACTATTATCTTTCTCAACAACAATGAGATCTCTGTCTGTACCCATGATGGAAAAAGAGCCTGCCTGATAAGGTGCTTTTATTATTCTACCTTTCCCTATCTTCTTTACCATACAGGGGCCCTCACCGGTATCAGTTTTTTTGAATTCTCCCTCAAGCATCTCATCCAGCATGGCATCGAACCGGTCGTAATATTGTGTTCTTCCTGACAAATCGATGATCATCTCAGGCCTATCGCCGAAGACTACCGTAGCACCGCCTTTAACCAATTGAAGAATCTTTTCAGCAACCACCGCCGACATCAGGTTATTGGGATTCATCTTATGTCTTCCGGGAATGACAAGGATTTTATAAGACATCCCGCCAGGCAGTATGATTTTCCCGTCTCTGACCCTGGCCAGCCTGATCAGGGCAAATTTGTTGATAGCATCATACCGGTAACCGCGCAACGGATCAGTCCAGCCGACAGGATCGTATGAGTTTGCTGAATTTTTCACGCCGTCAGGCTTTTCATGCATGGGCACACCGGCGTTCTCCAGCCTGATTTTCTCAGCCCTGATCTTCTCCGGGTCAAAAAGGCCTGGCAATATTTCAATCAACCGGTCAGGGGTCAACGCCCGTTGCGGTAATTCATCCCCCGTATACACGGCGATGTCAACCACCGGAGTGCCTTGTTGAAGCAAGGCCTGGCAACGCGTGATATATTCAATCCATGCTTTACCCTGTTCCCACCAGGTCTGGTCACGCTGGAAATACAGTCCCACGCCATTGAGTGTCATACCCGGTTTCCTGTCCGTCCATGGATTGTGGGTAAACACATGAAATACCAGCCGGTTGATGCCTAAGGCAAAATTCCTGTCGGCCGTGGTTTTCAGGTCTGCCGGACTTTCACTCCAGGTCATCCTGAGTGTGGTAAAAGCCTCTGCCTGGATAACAGGTTTTCCATACAGGTGGGCAGCCGAGATGGCGTCGAGGATATCGGTGGGCTTATCGTGGGTGGGACTGTTATACCAGAATTCTCCCATAGGAATATCCACCTGTTTGTAGTGCAACATGGCATCACTGACCATAACCGGGGCGACACTTTCTGCACTGAACAGGCAGCCTTTTGCTTGTGCAAGCTTTGCCATGGTTCCGAAAAAGTTATCCGCAATCAGCTCAGCAATGGTTTGACGAATATCATACAGAAAACCTTCAGAAACCTGTGCGTTTTCGACAGGCAGCCCTGTCATAAGAGGCAAATAGGGGAGGATATCATAGCCTCTGCGTTTTCTGAACTCTTCGGGGAATACCGACGACCAGTTCTGGCTGCCGCACTCCCAGCTGTCGACGTGGAATACCTTCAGCACTTCACGGGCAAGGACCGGATCCGTTTCCTTACAAGCCCTGCCAAACCATTGGTCGAACTGGTACCTGACAATTTCAGGATTAAATTTATCGCATTCAAGTCCTTTTCCTCTTCCTCCGATATAATTGGTTTTTCCGGTTGAAGTATTCCCGATCCTCAATAATGTCCACTTTCCCGGCGGCACATCCCAGACAAGGGTTCCGTTAGGTTTGAGTTTGTGCGTGAGGTTGATGATTTTATCCAGGGGCATAAAAAGCGAATCCGGTATCTGATCTGCATCAGTTCTTTTGCTTACCCGCCAGATGCTTCCGTTCTTTCCTTCATATTGGTGGATCACCGCTTTACCGGAAAGGGTGATCCCCATGATTTTCAGGGCAGGGTTCCACCGCGCTGCATCAAGATCTTCCGAACCCGGCTCGGAACCTTTTTTATCATAGACTAATCTGAAATACCGGGCCGTTGTTGGCGAAATGGAATGGGTGATATCAGCCTCATAATCCTGCCAGCCATGGCGCGGAGGCTCGAGGCGGCAAATCCGGTTGAATCGGATGCCGTCATCACTGCTCTCAATGATGAGGCGGTGCGAGGGGTAGTTTAATCCGTTTGTTCTGATGTATATGTTCCTGCAGGTGAAAGGTGCTTTGAATGCATATTGAATCCAGCAGCTGTCGTTGCATCTGAAGACTTTTTTATTTTCAGGATCACATAAATATTGGGGATCGACGTCCTTTACACTGGCAGTCACTTCCGGAATGATATGACTGGTGTTGAATTCTGCGCCGGCCGGAGTAGGGTAGGCGAATAATGCAATGTCTTGGTAATATCCTTCTCTTGTTTCCGGTTGAGGTAAGGTATTATGATAGCGCTGATTTCCGTTGATGGACAGCTCTGCCCAAACAACCTTTTGCATCGACATTTCCGGTGTGATCCATGGGCCACCGGCCGTTGTAAAGCCATCACAGGCATGCATAGCCAGTTTTAATCCCAGTCGCCCGGCTTCGCTGAAGGCAAATTCCACCATATCCCACCATTCGGGAGTGAGCTGTTCGAACGGGGGATCAATGAGCGGAGGATTATCAGCACCCCGGATGGTAAACAGGTAAGCGCCTCCAATGCCTGCTTCCTTCATGGCTTCGAGGTCTGCTGTAATACCTTCCTTTGAGACGGCTGCTTGTATCCAGTACCAAAACACCCAGGGTCTGGTAGATTCGGGGGGATGGTTAAAAATGGCTGTAAGATCAGGGGATGGCTGGTAATGGCAGGCCTGCAATGCAATCACGAGAATTATAGCGCGAATTAAAACAGTTTTCATCTTCTATTCATTCAGGATATAAAACTATTAAAAAGGATTGAATTATTACTCTCTGGAATAAAATACCGGCGCAGGTATCAGATTGTTTTTCATCATGATGGAATAGCAAATTTTTTTATATTTCTCATCCTTAATCATTTGTTTTTATAATTTTTCTTCTTAATTTGCTCACAATTAGATCATTGTTTTTTGAATTGGATACACAAATTGCAATGACTTCTTTTCATATGATAAAGAAATTTTCATACCCCTTAACCTGTCGATTTCATGTATTATACATCTGCCTGACGGCTCTTGCACTTTTGCTTGGAGGACTGATTTACATTCTGTTCAGGAATGCAGAGTTTGTGTTCTTTGATTGGATTCATGCTGCGGGGTCTGGTAGGTGGTTCAACCTTGTTAGAGGCTCAACCCTTTCTTCCATACCTCTTCCTGATTGGATTACTTTTTCATTGCCTGACGGACTGTTTGCATTTGCTTATGCATTACTGATTACCGGAATATGGGCGGGAAGTAAGTTATGGCTGAGATACTTCTGGATGGCCAGCATACCTGCTCTTACCCTGGGTTATGAAGTTTTTCAGTATGCAGGGGTTGTAAATGGGACTTTCTGTATGCAAGATTTGGCTGTTGAAACAGCAGGGCTTTTTGCCGGAATTATCATCGGAACCAAAATAATTAAATCCCATTGTCATGGAAACAAATCCTAACAAAAGAACACTTTGGCAGTTTGCATGGTCTTTATTGGTATTAGGTTTCTTTGTCCTGCTACTCATAGGTCAGGCTGAAGAACAACCAAATCCCACAATGAAAAAAATCAGTGATGGAGTTTATCAGGAACAATATTATGTCGGCCATAAACCAGTGACAACAACAGGCCCTCGTGACTCAGAGGGTCAATGGCATGGCGTTGTTACTTTTAATAATGGCGACAAAGGACATACTGAAGTGGTTGAAATGGTTCATGGAAAACGGCATGGAAAAGCTCTAATGACCTATGCCGACGGGACAAAAGATTCTTGTGAGTACTGTATGGGCGAATTTATCAGGTTGCTTAAAACTACCGCATTTACTAACATGGCTGATAACTCAGCATTCCAAATCCTTGGTAAATACCCCTGGTTTGTGTTTGCTTTAAACGCCTTTGGTTTTGACAATGTATACATTGAAACCTTTATGGATACCCTGGAAACCATATTATATACTTATGAATTTGAAGAAGAAGAATTCCATGATTATGTGGATGAAGCATTGGATGAACTGGATGATACGCCTTATGACAGTATTATTAGAATAAATGCAGATATGTCCATGGCTCAGGGTCTTGAGAATTTAAGGGGTGATCAGTTCAGGCTGGCAGTTATTAGCCGAAACCGGTCGGATGGCAGCAATACATACAATGTTGTACAAACCACTTACCCCGGTTATTTGCTTTCCATGAACGCGGAAGGAGTGAATGATCAGGATTTTGAAGCTTTCTGCCAGGATGTGGACAGTTGTATGGACAGTTATGGCCCTCTTGATCCGGATGATGCCTACTTTATTGACAGCATCGATACGCGCATATACAGAACATTATTATATTTTTCAAGTATGATGGAAGATACTTCTTCATCCGGAAAACGATCATTAAAAAGTACAGCCTTGAGCTTTAAAGACAAAGAACTTGTTATTACATATCGTTTTGTAAAAGAAAGACTGAAGTCCTTGTTTTTTCAATCAAGTCCAACGGAAGTTGCAACGGCCGTTGCCTATAACATGCTGATGCAGTATATAGAGGGAGATATCATCAGGAAAGCACTAAAGGAATCATGGTGCATTAATAATGGTATCGTAAGGATTCCAAAGGTAACTACGGTATTTTCGGGTATCAATTCAGCTTCAGGAGTGATCATTCAGGGCAATGTTGTCGAAGATGGTGGTGCGCCCATAACATCAAGGGGTATAGCATGGGCTGAGTTTTATAATCCGACTGTTGATGACAACTCAATAACCTCAGAATCAGGAACAGGTAGCTATTCGGTAACGCTTACAGGGCTTGTAAAGGGTCAAACTTATTATGCAAGGGCGTGGGCCGTTAACAATGCGGATACAGCTTATGGTAATTGTGTCAGTTTTGTTGCTGACGATGCCACCGGAATTGTCGATAATGAATCATTTAACAATGATCTGGTTATTTATCCTAATCCTGCTTCAACAATAGCAAACATCAGCTTTAATCTTAAAGCATCAGATAATATAATCCTGCATATTATTGACATGAAAGGGCAGGTTGTATTTTATAATGATCTTGGATATTTGATGCAGGGCAGGAATAAGATAGAACTTGATCTATCAGGTCTTCAGAATGGAATGTATATGTGCCGGCTGTCAGATGGCACTGCAGAAAAAACATGCAGATTTGTGGTGGCTCGGTAAAACAACCTCCATCACTCACTGGGGCAAGCGTCCGCTTGTACCGGTGGGTTTAATTCTTGCCGGCACAAGATAAAAACCATAGCTGTAATCCTTTGCCGGGATCTGATATTTTTCCAATGGTTGCGACACGTCACTCCAGCTGTCGTTGCCGCCGACACCCATCTGGATGTGATCGATGTTGAGGGTGATGAATCCCGCATCTTTCAGTTTATTGGTATGTTTGGCAACGACAATCTGTGCTTCGGTATAAGGCCATGCGCTCATGCTCAGCAGGCTGTCGGCTATAATCAGAAGGCCATTGCCTTGTGCATTGGCCAGGAACATCCGGCGGATATCGGTGCGGTTGGCATTTTCCTGCGGGTATACGTATGGTTCCATGAATTCTTCAATGGATAAGTGGTAGGTGCCGACATCGGAACCGTACCTGCGGTCGATATAATTCTCCTGCGGCCCCCTTCCATACCAGCTAATGTTGTCATATTCACGCCGTATTCCGCATTGCATGCCCACTTTGGGTATGTTTGGCAGGCTGTCTTTAACCTGCAAATGATAATTTACACCGATGACGCCATGGCCATTGACCCGGTACCGGATGATCACGGAGGCTCTGCCCCCGATCAGCGAATAGATCGATATGAATTCAGTAATTCCTTTTTCAGGCTGCCCTGCGGTAAAGTCAACCAAAACCAAATCATTATCATACCATTCCTTCAGCTTTTTATGCGGCTTCCATCCGCGCCGGTCGTTGTCGGTGGCGGGACGGGTGAAATGGGGCAATAACGGGGCAAATATCTGCTCTTTTTCTTTAGAGATATAAGATACAAGGGCTCCGTTTTTCTTTGAGAAAGTTACGGTAAAATCATTCCCTTTTATTTGCCAGACTGAACCGAATTCGATTGCGCTGACATCCGGGTAATGATTCGAAGCGATTTTTATTTCGGGCAATCCGGTCAGCGCAAACTGGCCAGCGGCAATCTCATGTCCTGCCGGAGCCCATGCTTCCGGTGAAGAAAGCAAAAACCTGATGTTAGCATGATACTCCGAACCGGGCTCATATTTCGACGGCAGAAAGGCAAGTACATCAACCAGGGTATCCTTTCTGGCTGAGAGATCCAGAGGAGACAGTCTGTGAATCCTGAACACCTCCCCGTCTTTCATTATTTCGAGTTTTACTGTGTAGTCTTTCAGCGATTTCACCGCATGCCGGTTATGGATTCTGATCAACCCTTTTGAAACGTCGACCATGCCGGTTTCGACCGGCTGGAAAACCCTTTTGCATTCAAACATGGCTGCCTTAGGCCTGCCGTCTGAAGCCACAATGCCATTAATACAAAAATTATCGTCGTGCATCTTTTCTCCGAAATCTCCGCCATAGGCATAGTATTGAATTCCCGACGAATCGGTCTTCAAAAGTCCCTGGTCCTTGAAATCCCATATACAGCCTCCGATGACGCGGGGCAGTGACCGGAATTCATCCCTGAATTCTTTGATATTTCCGGTAGAATTGCCCATGGAGTGGGCATACTCGCAGAAGAAAACGGGACGGCTGTCGCCGGGTTGTTCGGCCAGCAGCTTCGGGGTGCAGATACCCGGGTACATACGGCTTACCATATCGACATAGTAAGGATCAACCGGAACCTGGATGCGATGAGAATGGTCTTTGGGATAGTCAGGGTGACCGGGGGGAATATATCCATCGGCCCGGTGATTTCCCTGTGCCGGCTCATAATGTACCGGCCGTGTAATATCAAAATCGTGCACCCACTCGGCCATGGCAGCATGATTGGGCCCGCGGCCCGCCTCGTTGCCCAGGCTCCAGAAGATCACCGAAGGATGATTCTTGTCCCTCTCCACCATGCGGGTCACGCGTTCGAGGTATGCACCGGCCCACGAGGGATCATTGCTTAGTTTTCCTCCCAGGCCGTGGGTTTCGAGGTTGGCTTCATCAATAACCAGGATGCCGTATTCATCACACAGATCATAGAAATACGGATCGTTTGGATAGTGACTGGTGCGGATACAATTGAAATTGAATTGTTTTATCGTCCGCACATCATGCAGTATATCTTCGCGACTCAGGGCTTTCCCTTTGACAGGATGATGATCGTGGCGGTTGACACCATACAAATACGTGACTTTCCCGTTGATAAGCAGCTTGCTGTCAGTCTTTGAGAATTCTATCGACCTGAAACCAACCTTGCAGCTCTTAGCTTCCAGCAAATTGCCAACGCTGTCTTCAAGGGAAAGGACCAGGGTATAGAGATAAGGCGATTCATCACTCCATTTCAGGGGATTCAGAACGGAATCTTCCAGGAATCCGAATTTGACATTGTCGAGGCGGGGGTATATTTCATTCAGCAATTCATTCACCGTTCGTTGTAACGGTTTTTGAAATACGGGATTCCCCGATTTGTCATAGAGCTGGGCTTTGAGTTGAAATCCGCTGATGGCCTTACCGCTTAGGTTTTCAACACGTGGTCGAAGACTAAAAACAGCGTTTTGATAATTATTATCCAGCCTGGTCTGAACATGAAAATCGGAAATTCTGATTTTCGGTTCCGCCAGCAGCAGTACTTCACGCTGTATGCCGCTCAGCCGCCAGTGATCCTGGTCCTCGAGGTAGGAACCATCACTCCAGCGGATCACCTGAACCGAAAGGATGTTCTCCCCGTTATTCAGATAAGGCGTGATATTGAACTCTGTCGGCAGGAAGCTGTCTTCGCCATAGCCAACAAAGAGGCCGTTAAGCCAAACCCTGAAGGCAGAACTGACCGCACCGAAATGAAGGGTGATGTTCATATCCTTCCATAGCGTCGGTATGGAAAAGGTTCGCTGATAGGAGCCTACCGCATTGTAATTGTAAGGCACATGAGGCGGACTGACAGGTCTGAAAGGATAAACTGCACTCACGTATATAGGGATGTCATAGCCTTTCAATTCCCAGTTTGAGGGGACTTCAATTTTATCCCATCCCGATACACGGCTTTTGTAAAAATCTTTTGGTGCATCACCGGGTTTAATGGCAAAATGGAAATCCCATTCCCCGTTCAGCGAAAGCATCCTGCCGGAAGTTTCGCGGTTGTTTTCGATAGCTTCCTTTACGAATGCATACGAATAAGCGGTCGCCCGGGCGCGTTCTCTGTTGATGCCGCATATGTGCTGGTCTTCCCACGGTTCAGCCTGGTATATGCGGGGCGCTACCGGAACCGGTGCCGGCTCCCCGTCAACGGTCTGCGAGAAAACCACAAAATGGGATGAGAAGAAACAGGTGAAAATTATACCGAATGCGATCAGACTTTTCATATTGAAATATATGAATTAGCTACCAAAACACAAAAGTGAAATATCCCTCAGTATTTAACAATATTGTACCGGTAAATATAACAAGTTCTTTTTCAATATTTATGAATATGGATTATGAATGCTCTTTAGGGCCCCGGAGGGGACAACTGTTTGTAGCAAAGAAAGTACATCTGATTACTGTTCCCCGCGTCCCGCCATTCGGCAGGACGTAAGGATTTATGATGAATTGCCATGGCCTGGCTACAAGCAGTTCGCTCCTCCGGAGCTGATTTTTTGCTTAACCATCTTATGCTACAAACAGTTCGCACCTATGGTGCTTGGAACTTTGAAACCAGCGCAAATAAGTGTAACCTTTAAATATCTGAACTCTATCATTTTGCTATATAAGAATGAAATACAATGTCAGCAGTCTGCAGCCTATAGTTTATAGCCTTGTGGCCCGATATTAGCATTTTTTTAAGTTTTGGTACTTTCGTGGTAAAATACTTCAATGTTTTGTGGATGTTTCTAATGTCCGTTGAACAGTATATACAATCCAACCATCGTTATAATCAGCAAAAACCAGGCGATCCAAACCATTCTTCCGGGTTTTGGGAGATTTTCATAACTTAAGGTATTCTGATCTTTTTGACCTGACCGGCTGTCAAACCATGAAATCAAAAATGCTAATGCCGACAGGATGATAAAAATATAAAAGGACAATAACAGGAAGTGCGGCCAGAAATCATATTTCTCCTGCGGAAAGATCCAGAGGTAAAAGATGCCGGTGCCGATGCTGAAGACGGTACCATACGTAAGGATAACATTGGCCGCCCTGGTGGTTGTCTTCTTCCAAAGCACGCCAAACAGAAAGACCACCGACATGGGCGGAGCAATGAAGCTGAGAACTGACTGAAAGACGTCAAAGAGGTTAAGCCCTTTGATGCTGTTGATGGCAAGTGTAAGAAAGATGGCAATGACAGCACCTATAACGGTTATAATCCTGCCGATCTGGATGATTTCCTTTTGTGTTGCCTGGGACTTGTAGTTTTTTATATAAATATCCATGGTGAAAACAGTACTTAACGAATTTAATGCTGAATCAATTGTGCTGATCAGGGCTGCGATAAGCACAGCAATCACCATACCTGTCATTCCTGCCGGCAGCAGGCGGGTTACCATGGTCATATAAGCTTCATCGGGATCAGCAAGGCTGGGGAAAAGGACAAAACAGGTGATACCCGGAATGATAAACAGGGCAACATCAAGTATTTTCAGCCAGCCTGTGAAATTTGCCCCCATCTGTCCCTGGGTCAGACTCTTTGCTCCCAATACCGATTGCACCATCGACTGGTCGGTGCACCAGAACCAGACACCCATGATGGGATATCCCAGGATAATGGCGATCCACGGGTAGTTGGGGTCATCGGCAGGCAGAAAAAGATTCCAGTAACTCGCGGGCGTGTTTTCATACACGGCCATAATGCCTCCGGCTTGATGCAAGCCAACGACTGTAAGAATAAGCGATACGATGATCAGCAACATCATCTGGAATACGTTGGTGTAGGCAACAGCCTTCAGTCCTCCTGCTACGGTAAAGAATGCAGATATGACCACCAGCAGCAATACCGATGACCACATGGGCAGATTTAAAAACTGTCCGATAAGTTTTGAACCGGCAAAAAGGGTTAATGCCAGCCATGAAATAAGAATGGTGGCCAGTGTATACCACGCAAGCCAGTTACGGGTGGTCTGCCCGAAGCGTTTTCCCATGAATTCGGGTAAGGTAAGAACTTTGGCATGCAGGTATCGGGGGGCAAAGACAACGGCCAGCAGGAAGATAAACACAAAAGCATACCAGCCGAAGTTCCCGGCTACGACACCTGTGGTGTAACCAATGCTGGCAGAAGCAAGGAGCATGGAAGGCCCGACGTTTGTGCCCCACATGGTAAAGCCGATACTGCCCCAGCCCAGCGAATGGCCTGCAAGAAACAGATTTTCGTTAATACTTTTCTTTTTAATGAAGCTTACCCAGTAACCGATGCCGATCAGCACCAGCAGGTAGGCGATAACAACAACGAAATCGACGGGGTGAAGAAGGCTGTGAATGGTTTCCATTTTTTTTATTAATTATGAGATTATTTTAACAGTACGCTCCTCCGGAGCTTTTTCGGGATGATTCGAATTGCTACAAACAGTAAGCTCCTCCGGAGCTTTCTCTGAACATTCCAATGTGCTATCAAGGCCATTCTTCCGAAGTTGTTATCAATGAATACGTTGAAATATTTGCACGAGCCACGTAGTGGCGAACTGTTTGTAGCATGAGAAATTAATTTAACTCGTATGCCATGCAGTGGCGTTCTGTTTGTATAAAATGAAAAAAATATTCATTATCATTATCTATACTCATTTGCAATCTTTACGGCTTCTTCGATATCTTTTTCTGTTTTAAAATGCATTAATATGTTTAATCCTTTTGGCCCGACATTATCCAGTAATGGCTTTAACTCGTTCACTTCCACCCAGCAGGGCATGACAGATTTTCCCTTTTCAAGGATTTTTCTGTATAAACCATACCACTGCGGATCTCCCCCCTGGGGCTGTCCTTCCCCGGGTGTCCATTGAACTGCGTTAAGTTCCTCGATCTCCAGGATGGCATCCAGGTGACGCATAGCATCCACCCCGTCAAGATGATACAGCGTATACTCAATTTTTTGGCATTGCTCATGCAACCAGGGCAGGGAAAACCTCCTGAAATCATCTTCGGAGATCATGCCGGAAATATCGGCCTGTAATTTGCTCACCTTTCCCGGCGCCCAGAGCGAAAAATAACAAAAGGCCATCTCGCCGTTTTCATTGATGATGTCATAAATCTGATCAAAAACCTGAAAATATAACTTGTTTATTTTCTGCAATTGCTGTTCTAACATTTCAGGGCGCAGCATCATGTCCATCAGCACATTCTCCGTTCCCTTCATCCCGGCAAGCGTGTCGAGCCCTTCCACCAGGTCGGGACACCCAACGTAATATCTTCCCTGCGCTTTTTCCTTGCATGCCTTCAGCAGGTCGAGATGCAACTTCCACCATTTATTGTGAGGATCAAGCGAAATATCATCACCAATGTCGCTGTGATATCTTATCCAGATAGTATCTTCAGTGGCTTCGAGTTCAGCTCCCAGGATAGCGGAAAGCGAGCCTGGTCCCAGGTGGGTGTTGGCTACAGGGGGAATATCAGCCAGGAATGAACTTTTTGAAAGCTGATAATGAAGATATTCCGCACGCCATAGTGGATCGAAAAACAATTGGTTCGCATCCCGGGGTGGGGAAGGGCGTAGAACCTTATCATAGGGCACTCCTTTTTTTTCCAGGTGTTCCCACATGCTGATGACCAGTCCCTGCTGATTCCACCAGTCAATGTAATGTTTCTTCGATTCTTCCCAGTTCTTTTTCCAGGTCATGCCGATTTGATGATTTGTTGATTTAATGATTTGTTGATTTAATGATTTGTTGATTTAATGATTTGATGATATTGTGGAACGGCGGAACAGTGAAACAGTGGAACGGTGAAATTGTGGAACAGTCTCTCCTTGGTCCTTCGTCTCTAAGTCC
>JAFGTR010000019.1 GCA_016934055.1 Bacteroidales bacterium
GATTATGCTTTGCATAATTTACAAATTCTATGTCGGGACAAAAGAATCAAGAAAAAAAATAAGCTTGTTGGCATTTCATTGTTAACTCATATCACGTGGCACGCATTCCTGCCTGCCGAAACGGCAGTGCAGGCAGGTTTTTTAGATACCCGCTCACAACTTATCTGTTTTGCTTTTTTATTCAACCCTATTGCATTATGAAGAAAAGGTTATTAACTTCGGATATCGTATAAAATTTCCCAAGAGTAAGAAAACTATCCAGAAATAATGCCCGGAATGATCATTTCTTATTGATCGACCCGGCGCTCGACGTACTTATACTCTTCAGGCGCGGTTCTCCCTTGTAGTCTATATCACCTGCGCTGCTGCACCTAAAACTGGCTTCTTCCGTAATGAAAACCCTGGCACTTCCGGCGCTGGAAACACTTACTTCCCCTTTTTTTGCTTCCAGTTCGTAAGCATTCAGGTCACCGGCGCTGCTCAGATCAGCCCTGAAATAATTGGTTTTGCCGGAAAGTCTTGCATTGCCGGCACTGCTGATGTCAATCTCAACCTTGTCAGCTTCAACTGTTAAGGTAAGGTTTCCGGCACTGCTCATGTCAATGTCAAGTTCATCAGCTACAAGGGTATTGTCGCTGTCAACATCGCCCGCGCTGGAAATGATAATCTGGTTGAGCTTTTTATAGTTGACATATACTTTTTTTTCTTTTGCACTCCGGATATTTTTATCAGTGTAAATCTTAAGTTGATCATTAACCACCTCTGTTTTTATCCAGTCATGCAGGTTTTCATCGGCTTCAACCGTTAACCCTATATTCTCTGACTGGTTTATGATGACATCAATGCCGGTGGCTACTTTAAGACCTGTAAAATCTGATATTTCACGTTCCTGTTTAACAACTTTTCCGTTACCTGAGACTGTTTCGAGGTTGTCGAAATAACAACTTCCTGCAAAGAAAGCCGTAAGGGCAATTGTAAGAATGGCTGGTGCTTTCATAATTATGTTGTTTTTGTTAATGACGTCGGTTGATTGACCATGCTGCTCATATTCCTTTAAAAATTAAATACAACCGACTTTTTAAGCTCGGTATGAAGACTTAAATATACTGGGCAGGTCAGGCAGGCATCTCTGATTATACTTTTTTGCGCTTCTGAATAATTGTTCTTCGGAAAATTCAACTCTGCAATCACTTCTGCCACCCGCCTCGGATCGCTGGCCATGATCTTGGTGATGCCGATGGTGGTGCCGTCAACGGAGAATCCATTCTCCTGTGCCTTCATCGCGGTAATGGTTATCATGCAACTTCCCAGTGCAGTAGCCAGCAGATCAGTGGGAGAAAAAGCTTCACCACGCCCGTTGTTGTCGACAGGCGCATCGGTGACCAGCTCGTCTCCCGATGCAATATGCCTGGCTTTTGTCCTCAGTTCACCCAGATATTCGGTATATATGGTGGGCATAGCAGTGTTAAATTTTGAATGCAATTTAAGGTGGATAATTAACTAATACAAGAAAATACAAAAAATGACAGGGATTATTTTTCAGGCATAATAAAAAATGATTACCCGGTTCACTTTAGTCTTTTCCGGTGATGCAATACCGTGGATTGAGCCCGGTGTGACCTGTTGATAAGGTCACCTTTATTTTATTATTGAATGATTTTGTAGGCAACTATGCTGTTACGCCATAGTGTTGGAATAATCAGAAGGCCTTTGTTTTCGATGAATTCAAAATCAGCACAATGCATTTTCTGTTCCCGGGCATCCAATAATTCGGTCACTTCACCGTTTTCGCCGACTCTGTATATATTGCCTTCAAAATGTGACACCATGTAATCATTCCCGTATTTTTTAATGCCGTCAAGGACACCGGATTTAAAGCGGGCAACAATGTCAATTTTCTTTTCATTAAGGGTTATTGATTTCAGACAACTGTCACCGGTAGCACCCACGATAAGCCTGTCGCCATCCTGTATAATACCGTTGACACCGGCAATTTCATCACTCTCCAGCCATTTTTCAACAGTATGGTCACTGATCCTGTATATTGTTGCTTTGTCACTGACGGTTACATATATGTTGCCAGCATCGTCAGCAATGACATCGTTTATGAATCCCGGACCAGTGATCCTGTATCGGGTTTCAACCTTTTCTGCTGCAATATCGAATTGTACAACACCAAACCTTTCAACAATATAAAGCTTCCCGTTGTATATGCACAGACCGGTAGGACAGGTAAGGTTACTCACAAATTCCTTTTCAATGAGTTCACCATCCAGGCTGAACTTTGATACACAGTCATCGTTATACAGATCTCCGTTTTTGGGATTATGATTGAAATTTGATACATACAGGCAATTGTTTTCATCGTCATAAACAACGCATTCAGGCCTTTTTACATCAGTATTATTTTCCCATACCTTAGTCAGCTGGGCAAAGGACGGACAGGAGAATAAAAAGACAAAAAGCGCAAGGCCGGTAAACATGTTTTTCATGGCATTTATTTTTAAATGGTTTATTGATAAAATATCAGAGCATAAAGAAAAATTGTTTTTATGTTACAATTTACGAAAGAATTTTGGGCTGGAGTATGAAAGCTGAAAAATCAAAATATTTATATTTCCTTAATACTGTTAAACAAATTATTATGAACAATACTTTGAGACTTTTATTCTTATTATTGGCCGTTATGGTGATGGTTTTTGCAGAACATACACACGAACAGAGCCCGTTTCAAGAATGAGCTCTTTAAGCATGGGCTTGATATCTTCATTTTCGTCAATCATTCTGGAATCGGAATATAAATACTCTGCGCCTTTTTCAATCATAGACAAAAGCTGTGGGGCTGTAAGATTGTTATTGTCAAATCCCCATCCTTTTTTACCGATATGATAAAAGAATATGCAGCGTGACTCATCATTTCCGGCAACCACCAGAGAGTTGCCAGGTACTGCATTACGGAGTTCCTGTTTATAGGTGATCAGGTCTTCGTTAAAAACAAGCTTTTCGGGATGCCATCGTCCCTGTATTCTTAAATGACATGTTACAGGTAAAAGCAATAAAAGGAGAATTGTTATATAACGGCCGATGGTGGATTGATTAAACAAATTATATGCTCCATAGGAAACAATGATGAAAAGCAGGGGCAGGAAAGGGAACAGATAATAATCGTGAACCTTTTTTATGGCATTGACCTCAAAAAGGTAATAAGCCACTACTGCGGTACCCCAGGTTAAAAGCAACGGGAATCTTGAATCATTATACGCTTTTCGCCTGAATAAAAAGTAAAATCCAGCCAGAAAGAAAATAACCGAACCATAATTGAGCAATAACTCGGGCAGGGTAGAGATAAGATTGTGCTGCAGGTAGTCAAGGATTTGTGAAAATGATTCTTCATTTGACAACATTCCTTTAACGATTATGTTTCCTTTCCATTGCGGAATTATTGTCAGATACCAGGCCGCAGGGAAAACGATAAAGCCGAATACAACAACCATATTAAGACCGGATTTCCGGTCAATGCCGTTTTTAATGATAACCGGAAAAAAATGTACAAAAGGCACTGCGTAATAAATAATAAAAGGAAGTTTACATAATGCACCAAGGCTTAATAATAAACCACTCAACAACAACATTGAGAGGCGATTATTCCTGGTCCATTTAAAGAATAAAGCCATGCCCCATATTGAACAGCACAGAGCCAGGTTATCCGGCATGGGATTAATGGTATAATAATAGAAGACTGGTGAGAAAGTAAAGGCCCATGCCCCGATAAGCGATAAAATGTCATTATCAAATAACGCCGATAATAATTTGTATATGCCTATCGTGGAAAAAATCCCGGTAAGGAACATGAGTATCCGGCATATCCACAAATGGTTACCGAATATTTTATAAGAACAGGCTACCAGCCATTGCATCAATGGGAATTCCATCCGGAAGATCCCGTCTGTATCTCCGCGGTCATTCCTGCGGGGATTCAGGATATTCATATCCTCCTCATAAAAGTTGATTATGGTTGACTGAGTTTGAGTCTGTCGCCAGACATGGATGCCCTTTATATCCTCTTTGAAATATTTAAAATGCATGAAAAAGCTAATAACACCAATGAAAAAGAGGATGGAAATTCTGATGCTTTTTCGTCTGTTCAATTTCTTATTGAATAAAATTGCATTATTCCGGCTCATTGTCTTGAACCATGATTATTATGGTTATTTGACGGGCTATGATTTATGTATTTCACAAAACATAATGCATAGTTACCGTTACTGTGTCATCTGAAATAATGAAAAACAACATCTCTTCATATTTCGGTGCGCCGAGCAGTTTTTTGGTTTCACCCGAAAATCCGAATCCTTCCTTTGGGAGCTTTAACCAGTTATAATCCATCTGTCCGTTTTGATTTTCATCGTGGAAAATATTGACCGCATATCGACCTGATGATAAATTTGAGAATACAATTGATGCTGTTTCATTCCTGATGGGGACATATTTACCGCTTACAACATTCTTTTTCTTATCAAGCAGTTTTATACCAACCAGTCCTTTATTGTTTCTGATATCCATAACCGTTACTGTCAGATTAAACCTGTCAGCCTGAGCCATAATGATCGATGGAATAAAGCAGGCCCACGACAATACAATCAGAAATATTTTCATTGATTTTTTTTCAAATATATGACAGATTTTTGAGTTTATATTGTTATTATTCCTTCCGTTCTTCCCCTTCAGCGTCCCCGTCAGTCGTATTAAAAAAAAGACAGTTTGAGCATATATTATGTGACATATTATGCATATCGGGTGACACTGAGGGGAAACATTATTCATCTGGCTGTTACTGCCCCCTAAATCCCCTGTATACAATGTCTTAGGTCTATACAGGGGAGTTAGAGGGAGATTACTCATACCTCAACGCTTCCACAGGATTCCTGCCGGCTGTCTTCCAGCTTTGCCAGCTCACTGTGAGACATCCGACAAACAGGGCAATAATACCGGCTACGGCAAATATCCACCAACCGACAACGATTCTGTAAGCAAAGCTTTCGAGCCATGTGGTCATGGCATAATAGCCAACAGGACATGCAATAAGAAATGATATAAGAATGAGTACGGAAAATTCCTTAATCAACATCCGCATTATGGTCGAGCTTGAAGCACCATTGACTTTTCTTATCCCTATCTCTTTGGTACGCTGCAAAATGATCACCGAAGATATGGCAAAAAGTCCCATGCATGATACTATTATGGCCAGCAGAGAAAAGAAACCGGTCAGACGAGATTGAATGATCTCCTTTTTATAAGCATGAAAGAAAATATCTTTGTTATACTCATAGTCAAGCGGATAGTCTTTAATAACCCTGTCCCAGGTTTCTGAAATGTGCTGAAGGGCTTTATGAATGTTTTTTTCATCGGCTTTAACAAGGAGGTTCCAGAACCAGATATTTTTCTGAAAGAAAACATAAGGCTTAATCTCATGATGCAGGGTGTTTATATTGAAATCTTTTACAACACCTACAATCTGTCCGCCAAAGATCACATTTTCTCCCCATGGGAATTTGAGTTTAAAGGGTTTTCCGACAGCTTCTTCAGGTGTCCATCCGAGTTCTTTCACGGCCGTTTCATTGAGGATATAATCCTCTCTTGTGTTGATATAATTATTTAATTGATGACCATTAAACGTTGAGCTGTTCTTATATACCTTTAACGGAGGAAAATCATGCCCGGCTGTAATGGGAACATCCAGAAACCTGAAGAAATTATCGTCAGCCACATATACCCACAGAACTTTATCCTTGTTGTCGGGGTGAATGCCCTGGGTCTCAAAGCCCATTGCATCCATGGTCAGGTCGAACGGGTCTTCAAATGAAGCAGTAACATCTATAATATCAGGACTTCGCAGTAATTCGGATTTCAGAACGCTGTAGTGTGACATGATATCCTGGTTGAATAGCTTCACAACCAAAACACTGTCGAGCTTTGCGCCGGTTTGCCTGTCCTGTATATACTTGCCCTGCATATTGATTACCAGAGCGCTGATAATCAGTAATGTAGTAAGAATGAACTGAAATACCACCAGCGATTTTCTGAATCCCGCTGAAGATTTCCTTTTAGCATTAGGTGATTGAGTAGCGACAGACCTTGTCGAAGGATAAAATCGAATGAAGAACACAAGAACAGTAACACTTCCGATGATTATTGTTCCGGCGAACATGATAGCTATCAAGTGCAATGTTTCGGGGAAGAATGACAACAGGTTTGGATGCAGTATGTTACCTGTTGCGGGAGAGAGAAACGGAAATGAAATGCGGATAAAGATATAGGCCAGGCTGAATGCAATTGTTGTGATAATTAATGATTCAATAAAATACATCACCATTAATCCGGCGTTTGTGCATCCGTGAATCTTATACATTTGCAAATTACGTGATCGCCCGTAAATGCCGGCAATATTAAGGTTTAAGTAATTTATCCAGGAAACAGCCAAAACAATCAAACCGGTAACACTCAAAATGAGCATTACGGTCATATTGCTGTTGTCTTCCATTTCCCTGTCTTTATTTGATTTCAGGTGAATATCGGTGATGTGCTGCAAGTGCGGAACAATAATGCTTTTGTTGCTTTTATCTTCGGTATGCCTTTCTAAAAAAGCATCGAATTTTTTTATAAAATCGGATGGTTTTGCATGTTTGTGCAATAACAGGTATACATATTTCCAGCTTTCGCTGTTTTGTGATTTATCAGAGATCAGCAGATCGGTATGAAAATGCGATGTTGCCGGAATGTCTTTAAATACACCGGTAATGGTATAATTCAGCTTCGTCCATTTCACTCCGTTGTGCCAGCCTGTGTTTGTAATAATGCGACCGAGGGGATCGCTGTCACCAAAGTATTTTCTGGCCAGTGATTCGGAAATCACCGCTGTGAAAGGATCTTTCAGTACTTTGTAACGATCACCTTTCAGAGGAAAGATGCTGAAAACAGAAAAGAAGGTTGAATCTGTATAATAGGCGTTTTCAAGAGCAAACTTCTTTTCGTTTGCCATTAACGTCATTCTCCTCCCGGGAAACATCGTGACCATCTTTTCAACTTCAGGAAACTCTTCCGGGAGATACTTGATCCATGAAGATGCACACCTTGCAAAATGGGCTTTATAGCCATTTTCATTTTCGACCTCAGTGGTGAACCGGTAGATTCGGTTTGCTTTGGTGTGGAAAGTGTCATAACTGAATTCATATTTCAAAAACAGAATAATCAGTATACAACAGGCAATGCTTATTGAGAGGCCAATGATGTTAATGGCGGTATACAATTTATTACGGAGAATATTCCGGATGGCACTATTCAGGTATTTCTTCAGCATAATTACATATAAATGTAACAGAACCGGATGAGCCGGAAAACATAAAAAATCTTAAAAAGTCATATAAGGTTAACTGTTCAAAGTTTACAGCTCGCAGAAATCTATACTCCCCCTCAGCGTTCCCTTTATATATTAAGAAGCACGTTCAGCTAATCTGTCATATGCCTTAATCATATTAACTGTGCAGGAGATACTGAGGGGGAAAACTGAATACCGAATACCGAATACCGAATACCGAA
>JAFGTR010000129.1 GCA_016934055.1 Bacteroidales bacterium
TCTTTTGTCCCGACATAGAATTTGTAAATTATGCAAAGCATAATCAACAAATTCTTGATCGGGAAGCCTGTCCGGCTTGAGGACAAAAGTTAAATAGAAAAACACTGCAATGTTCACCAAAATAATTGGTTATAATAATATCGTTATGGTTGTTTTTAACTCTTAATTGGCATTAATAGCTTTTATCCATTAGCTATTTATATTTTTTGTAAAGCGCAACTTAAGTTAATTGCTATCTTTAGCCCAAATAAAATACATTCCCTTCTTTCATGCCTATAGTATTTCTGATAGCTGGTTTGCTGGGCGGCCTGGCGTTTTTTCTCCTGGGCATTAAAATGATGAGCGATGGCCTTCAAAAATCAGCGGGTAAACAAATGCGGAATACTTTGGGCAGATTAACCAGAAACAGGCTTTCAGCCTTTCTGGTTGGCATATTGATAACTGTAATGGTACAAAGCAGCAGTGCAACCACAGTTATGCTTGTAAGCTTTGTCAATTCACGGTTAATGCTATTTGCCCGGACTGTAGCTATCATCCTGGGAGCTTCGGTTGGGGCAACCATAACCGTTCAGATCATAGCGTTCAGACTCACAGACTATGCCCTGCTTATCATAGGCGTCAGCTATCTTTTTCATGCACTGCTGAAAAATCCAAGATATCGTGATATCAGTTATGCTGTGATGGGATTTGGCCTGCTGTTCTTTGGTATGCATATCATGTCGCAGGCAATGGAACCCCTGAAATCAATGAAAAGCTTTACCGGTCTTTTACTGATCCTCGAAAATCCAGTTCTGGCCATACTGCTGGGAACACTCATGACAGCCCTCATCCAAAGCAGCAGTGCATTTATCGGAATTCTTATTGTTCTTGCCTCCCAACATCTGATTACACTCGAAGCATCTGTTCCGCTGATAATCGGAGCCAATCTGGGAACCTGCATAACAGCCATCATTGCCTGTACCGGCTTATCGCGTGAATCAAAACAGGTCGCTCTGGCTCATACCCTGTTTAAAGCTACCGGAGCTCTGATTGTAGTATGGTTCATCCCCCAGATTGTAAATCTGGTTGAAAACGTATCTTTGCATACATCTCCGGATCATGCATCTTATAATTATTCTCCTGCCACCATAGCCAGGCAAATAGCCAATGTGCATACGGTGTATAATCTGGCCATCGCCTTGCTTTTTCTGCCCTTCAGCAGGTTATACGGCAATTTTATCACCAGGCTTATCCCGGCCAGGGATGAAATAGCAGACCGGCTTAAAACTTGGTATCTCGATGCCAGCCTTATAAAAACGCCTCCGCTGGCATTGGCGGTAGCCCGGCAGGAAATACTGAGGATGATACAGACATCACACCGCATGGCTGAAGATATTATCATTCCTTTCATAGAAAAAAAGCCAGCTGTAATAATGAAAATCAGAGATAAAGAAACGGAAATCAACTTTCTTCGTGATAAAATCAACGCATATCTGATTAAAATAACACAACAGGACATTGAACCAAACCTGGTTGAAGATACCTTTACCATGATGTATGCCGTAAATGAATTTGAACAGATCGGCGACATTATCGCTTCAACATTATGCGATAAGGCGCAATGGTGGTGCAATACTGATTTTTCTTTTTCGGAAAAAGGAAAAGAAGAAATAATGAATTTTCATTTGATGACTCTTAAACTCCTGTATGCGGCCTACGGAGTCTTAAGTGAAATCAACCGTGATAAAGCAAAAAAAATGAAATCAAAATACCAGGATTTCAGGAATATGTACGTTGATCTCGAGAAACATCATTACCAAAGACTGAAAGAAGAGATTGAAGAATCGGTTGACAGCAGCAAAACACACCTTGAAGTCATTACTTCATTGAAAAGCATTGGAAGCCATGCCACCAATATTGCCAGAATTCTGTTGAAAAATAAAGTCCTATGACCGAAGTAAGACCCCAAATTGAAGAAAGCTGGAAGGTATTACTGCTGGATCAGTTCAATACTTCATATTTCAGAAGTATTAAAGAATTCCTGGTCGAAGAGAAAAAGAAGTATGCGGTATATCCTCCCGGCAACCTTATCTTCAATGCCTTTAACTTAACACCATTTCATGCCGTACGGGTCGTCATTATCGGACAGGATCCCTATCACGGGGCAGGACAGGCCCACGGATTATGCTTTTCTGTCCCCATGGCATACAGGCTCCCCCCTCCCTGGTCAATATTTTTAAGGAAATAAATGCTGATCTGGGAATCCCGGTTCCGAAACACGGAAACCTCGAAAAATGGGCCCGTCAAGGCGTGCTTCTTTTAAATGCAACCCTCACCGTAAGGGCTAACCAGGCCGGATCACACCAGCGCAAGGGCTGGGAGATTTTTACTGATGCTGCTATTACCCGGCTGTCAAAACAACGGGTCGGCCTGATTTTTTTGCTTTGGGGCAGGTTCGCCCAGGATAAAGAGACCCTTATTGATACACAAAAACATTACATCCTGAAAGCATCACATCCTTCTCCATACTCTGCCTATAACGGCTTCTTCGGATGCAGGCATTTCTCAAAAACAAATGAGATACTGAAAAAGCATGGCCTGCCTGAAATTGACTGGAAAATTGACTAACCAATATCTTCATTATGAAATATTTTAAACAACTAACAGGGACAAAATGCTATCTGAGTCCCCCGGCGCTGGAAGATGCAGCATTATACTGCCAGTGGTCAAATGACCTCAATGTAAGCCGGTACCTTGAGCCTTCCTTCAGCCTGACCGTTGAAGAAGAGACCGAAATACTGAAAAACCTGCACAAAGAAAACAAAGTGTTTGGAATTCATGATATTAACACCGATAAACTTATTGGTTCATGCGGTCTCCATGAAATAAACCCTGTAAATCAAACCGCCATGTTTGGTATATTCATTGGTGATGCGGGTTACTGGAATAAAGGTGTGGGAACTGAAGCAGCAGAACTCTGTATCGATTTTGCTTTTAATGTAATGAATTTACATAACCTCTATCTTTATGTATATGAATACAACAAACGGGCTATAGCCTCATATAAAAAAACCGGTTTTACGGTCAGCGGGAAAAGGCGGGAAGGACGATATTATGCAGGAAAAAGACATGATATTATCATTATGGATATCCTCAGAAGTGAGTTTACAAGTCCCTTTATTATTCCTCTCGGAGTGAAATAAGACTATATCATTCTTGATTTTTTGAGCTGAAATAGTTTAAAATAACTATTGTATATCTGTTCCGGCCTTCCGGGAGCCCGGAATACCATTATTCTTCCTCATCAGCGACATCATCGCTGATCTCAAGATTTTCAAAATTGTCAAACTCATCATATGAAGATGATTCATAATCTTCCTCATCTTCAGAAGCCGAATTTTTAGGCATCTTCACCAGAAAATAGGTGTCATCCGTTTCATAGGGCAAAGCAACTTCAATTTCACCACGCGCGTTGGTGAATGTAATCAGATGATCATCAAACCCGTCAGGATATCTTTCCTTTATCTGTTCAGCCATCTCAGCAGGCAACTGTTCGTATGCTTTTATTATCCTTTTCTTTCCCACGACTTTACAAATAATATTAACGTTATAAGCATGGGAGTAAATTTATATAAATTTTATTCTTATTAGCAAACTATAAAGTGTAAAATTTTTCGTGCTGAATATTGTTTTCAGAAAACACCATACCTGCGAACATATCATTGGACGTGGCTAATACATATAAATTTAAAAAATGCCGATCTGATGATATCAATTTCCTGTGGATGGTAAGAATTGTATATTTAATTTCAATCAGGGGTATGAAACCCCAAAGCAAGCTTTGGAAACCTGTTCTGCAGCAGCCCTGCCCGTCCGTCAGGCGGGGCTGCGGGATATAAAACCCTCAAATCTTCAAACCTTCAAAGCTGCCTGCCGTCCAGGCAGGCCTTCAAACCCTCTTCACCCCCGGTTTCAGATCTGTCAATTCTTCAATCTTCACCGGCCTGCCCTCGTCAATACTCTTTCGGGCCGCAACACCAATTAAAACTGCCATTGCGCCGTCACGTGAACCGGCCACATGTTTCAACGGATCAGGCATTGTCTCATCGCGGAAAATCTGATCTTTTAACCGCCGGTCACCTCCACCGTGACCTCCTCTAACCTTGGGTACCTGAACCATTTTTGACTCCCCGAAATTATCTGATATGACGATCTCATCAAAGGCATCTTCCTTTTCACTGGCATGCTGATCCATTTCTTTTGTATGCCGTTCAGCCTGATTCACCTTTTCCTGTTCACGCCAGGGAAGATCCTGCCAGCTGTCTATCCTTCCCTTCATCCCGTTAAAAGCGATTGTCAATCCTTCATAAGGAGAATAAGTCGTAAGTGAATAACTTACCTGAACGTCGTTGGCATATTTTACCTGCACTGCCATCTTATCGTAGATATCGATCTCTTCACGCCACACACAATCATCACGAATGTAACCATCATGCTTTTCATTGGCAACATAAACATTCATGTAAAAATTGTTCTTTGTAATGTCCCAGTAAAACTTACAGGTTTTGGCATGCGGACAGGAACGGCATTTAGGCCCCCTGAAAGTATTGTTTTTCCCATAGTGTTCAAGGTTCCCGAAAGCATGAACTTCAACAGGATCCGAGTCAATCCACCAGTTGAGCAAATCGAAATGATGGCTGGCTTTATGCACTAAAAGGGTACCACTTTTATCCCTTATACTGTGCCATCTTCTGAAATAATCTGCACCGTGATAAGTGTTCAGATACCAGTGAAAATCCACGGAAGTGATCCGCCCTGCACGTTCTTCTGCCAACAATTCCTTTATCTTTGTAAACAAGGTGCCATACCTGTAATTGAATGTTACCCTGAGTTTCTTTCCTGTTTTTCTTTCCGCATCCAATATCCGTTGACACTTCATCTCATCTGTCGTCATGGGTTTCTCGGTAATAACATCAGCTCCCATTTCCATCCCCTTTACGATGAATTCATCATGCGTGGAATCCACCGTGGTAACAATAACGATATCCGGCCTGGTCTTGTCCATCATCTCGGTGAAATCAGTGAAAACCGGACAATTGATCCCCATAAATTCTTTCGCATAGGAAAGCCTGCCGACATTTGTATCACACAAGCCTACAAATTCAAGAAGATCGCTGTATTGCTCTACCAATGATCTTCCCCACATGGTAATACCACGGCTGCCTGTACCAACAAGCGCAATTTTCTTTTTACCATTAAAAGCCGAAAATCTAAAAGAAGAAGCAGGAGCCATAAGCAAGCTGCCTGCAGTGATAAGTCCCGATGTTTTTAAAAAGTTTCTGCGTTTCATGATGAATAAAATTATTAAACCTTTCAGTCGTATGGAAGATGACAGGTTTTGTTAGTTTAGTCTAAAGGTATAAAAATCATCCTGATTTTGAAAAGACAAAACGAATAAAGACCGTATGACTGCTCTGCCCAACGACAGGCAGAGTTACCTGATACCCTGTCATAAAACCTGCCCTTTCAGGCCGATAATCTCTGCCACTTTGCGCATGCCAACAATGGTTTCTTCAATTATAGAATCAAGGTCCTTACCCATCATTGTAGCTCCTTTTTCAATGATCTCACGGTTAGCTCCGGCGGCAAAGTTCTTCATGTTCCATTTCTTTTTTACCGATCTGGCCTCCATGTCAAGGATTGACTTCGTCGGGCGCACCAAAACAGAAGCTGTCACAAGTCCGGTTAACTCATCAATTGTAAACAAAACCTTCTCCATGATATGCACGGGCTCTATATCCGAACAGATGCCCCAGGCATGGCTTAACACCGAGCGTATGTAATCATCGGGCCATTGCTGGTCTTCAAGAATTTTTTTGGTCATGGTACAATGCTGTTCCGGATATTGCTCATAGTCGAGGTCATGCACCAGGCCGATAATACCCCATTTTTCAATGTCTTCGTTATAGATCTCTGCAAAATGCCGCATGACAGCTTCTACCGAGAGAGCATGTTTGATAAGACTTTCACTTTTATTGTAGCGGTTAAGAAGCTGCCAGGCCTCACTGCGGGTGGGAATTCGGGTTTCCATTTGCTTTGACTTTTAATCATTTTTCTTAGATCTTAGATCTTTGATCTTAGATCTTAGATCTTTATTCTATGTTCTGTAAAGATAAATAATTTCAAAATCACAATAAGAAGTTTGATTCTCCACTGTTTTTTGCTGATCATTCGCTCCTTCAGACAATATGCTTACCTTTGCATAAAACCTGCTCATGATGTCTCCTGAAATTATTGATCTTTCTCACACATTGTCTTCTTCCATCAGTGTATATCCGGGCACTGATAAACCTGTGATTAAAAGCATTGCCACTTTTGAACCGGATGGCTACCGTGAAAAGAAACTTGTATTATCGACACACCACGGCACCCATATTGACTGCCCCATACATTTGCTCACAAAGGGATTTAATACGGCTACTGCTTCACTCTCTCAGTTTTACGGCACAGGTCAGGTTATTGATCTCAGGCCATACAATCCTTCTGAACGTATAGCTCTGGAGGTTTTGTCCCGCAGGGAAAAAGAAATTAACGATGCCGATTTCCTTTTGTTTTGCACCGGAATGGATAAATACTGGAATACCCCTTTGTATGAAGGTCTCTTTCATGTCCTTTCGTCAGCGGCAGCTGAATACCTGGCACGCTTTCCCCTGAAAGGCATCGGCATAGATACCCTGAGCGTTGATCCGGTTAATGATAATGCATTGATCAATCATAAAATATTCCTTTCCCATAACATTATCATCATAGAAAACTTAAACGGACTTGATCAATTGATCGGAAAAAAATTCCGGTTCAATTGTTTCCCGCTGAAAATTGAAGAGGGCGACGGCTCACCCGTCAGAGCCTGTGCCATTTTAGAAGGGTTTGAAAGTTGACGGATGAACAGATTGACAGATTTCTTCGATCTTCCTTCTTCGATCTTCCATCTTCGATCTTCCTTCTTCGATCTTAATTCTCACAACACCTTAATAA
>JAFGTR010000130.1 GCA_016934055.1 Bacteroidales bacterium
AGCTTTTATCAAACAGAATCCCATCATTTTTCCCAAGCCTGAGTATGGTCTTTTCAATAGGTTCTTCAGGGATGATAAAGTTTTCATCACCCCAGAAAGACTCATCAGTTTCTTTGATCTGTTCTACCAGGATATCACGTGGACGGGAGATTTCCCTGAATTTGAACCGGGCTGTCTTCGAACTGTCAATACCAGTTATAACGAATTCTGAAACAGATTCGAAAATATAGTTCATCTTGTCCTTTGACTTGTCTCTTCTGTGCTTTACCCTGATGCTTATATCACTTCTGGCATTGCTGAGATTCCACATGTTATTGTATTGTCTGTAATATACCTGATAACTTGCACTGATAGGTTTTACCCTGAGTTTTCTGGGGCTTTTTTTAATATAAAGCCCCGTTGCATAATTCATGCCTTCCTGACTTAACTCAAAATTTGCACCAATGATGGCCAGACTTTCGACATCGATATACAGTTTCCCCTTATAGCAAGGATAATTGACGCCATGACGCTGATCAAAAGAAATTACATAGGTTGGTCTTTCCTGATGATATATAACCCTGTCAATGTTATAATCATATAAGTGAAAGTAATCCTTGTCAAGGAAAGTAGTCCCGGTTTTTACTATGTCCAGTTGAAGATTGTTGTATAATCCGCCCTGCACTATGAAATCAATATTCTCTTTGTTGGCTGTATTGTTCCCCTTTCTTCCCTTGAATATCTTTACCTGGTCAGGACGTGAGGATGTGTAAGATTCTTTATATATATGAATTACGGCTTCCGAAAGTGAAATATTGTCGTCGTTTTGTTTGGTTGATTCACGGAAAAAGGCGGTTAATACAGACGCATTGCATTCATAATTATCGGGAATGCTCTCGATGGCTTTGGTGATTATATAAATCGGATCATAAGGCCTTATGATGATTTCATCAATCTGGACCTGATCAGTTGATAACCGGATGGTAAGATAATTTGTATCGACATCAAATAAAGGCATTTGGAACAAACTGTAACCAATATATGAAACGCCTAAGGTGTCTTCAGGTGGTATATCTGCCAGTTTGAGTCTGAAATTACCGGAAGCATTGGTGATTGTGCCCAGGCTTTTATTAACGATGAATACATTGGCATAGGGCAGAGGTTTTTTTGACTTCTTATCCAGCACAACACCACGTATATATCTTACTGACAGACTGTCCTTTATCACAGGACGAATATTATCTGCAATAAGTAAAATTTTGTTATGCCTTACAATAAACTTAATGCTGTCGGGTTGAAGAATTTCGGTGAGATGAGAACTTACTGTCTGTTTTGATTTTGATATTGAGGCAGCCCTGTAAACCGGCACTTTTGAAGTGTATGAAAACTCAATCCTGGCTTTATCACTGATCTCATCAAGAAAATTTTCAATGGTACCGGTTCGGTTTGATAGCTTAATTTCTTTATCAAGGACAGATTTCTGGGCGTTTAGTGAAAAACAACCAAACAGAACAATAAGAATAAAAATACCGCAATAGTGTAAGCAGGATTTCATAAAACGAAAATTACGAAAATCCTCACTCTTTCACAACGATAATATCATCTGTATGATTTATGGATAGTGATGTCAAAAGACGAAGCTCTTCAAGAATGTCTTCCAGAGACTGTTCTGTGAATTGCGCCGTCAGGCTGTCTTTTAATTCGGTATGAATGGATAATTCTTTATGAAAATGGTGGGCTATATCCTGTAAAGCAGTCTTAACAGGTGTTTTGTGAAAAACAAGCTGTCCGGTTTTCCATGAAATATTGTTGATGTTTACTTCATGCCGTTTCTCCAGTGTATTATCACGGAAGATAAATCCGGATTCGTCTTCTGATAATATGGTGCCAACAGCAGGGTCTTCAGATGACTGGAAAGAAACACTTCCTAAAAGGACCAATACACGAATGTAGGCAGAATCTTCAAAAATTGAAAAACGGGTTCCTTTTACCTCTACCACCGAATTACCTGTATAAACCCTGAAGGGAAGTGCCGGGTTGGGTTCTGCTTCAAAATAAGCCTCTCCCTGCAGAATAATGTTTCTTGAACTATGATTGAAAGTATGGTCATAACGAATGGAAGAATGTGTATTAAGCACCACAACTGAATTGTCAGGTAAGTTTACGGTTTTTACACGTCCATATGATTCAAAGGTTTTATATACCAACGGATGTTGGCTGACAGTACGAAAGATTTTGATCAGGCCGAATGATAAACCAAAGGCCAGGATTAAAATTGCTGCAATTCTGTATATATATTGCCTTAAAGGAATTTTATTGTGCCGGATTTTATAAGAACTGCTTATTCTTTGGCGTAAAACAGCCCAGTCAGATTCTGTGTCGACAGCATCAAAGGGTTGAAGTTGCTCTGCTTCATTCCAAAGCATACGCAATTTTTCGACTTCAGCTTTTCTGGAAGGATCTTTATTTATCCATTGCTGATACTTTTCCTTGTCTTCTTTACTGGTTGACACATCAAAGTATCGTATGAGACGATTGAAATTCATTATGGAAATCTCTTAAAGTCAATTATAAGACATTCAACTATTCGATTGCACTTATGGTTATTCTGTTTTTGTTATGCATTTATTATTCTATAATATTGATAATCATTTTATTAGATTATTAACAAATTTGTAACAATTATAAACGGCAAATAATCAGCAAGTTTTTTTCTCATGATTTTTAATGCCTTACTTATTTGTGTTTCTACCGTTCTCTTAGAAATCTTCAGTTTTTCAGCAATTTCTTCGTTTTTAAGCCCCTCAAGCCTGTTCATTTTAAATATACGTTTGCATTGAAGTGGAAGACTGTCGATGCTGGTATATATACGGTTTTGTAGTTCAATAGTTGAGATCTGGTTTTCGGAAAAATCATTTTCTGTTAGCAGGGCAATTTTTTTGAAATGCCGGTTACGCATTTCAATATGGGAGATATAGTTTATACAGCTGTTATATATCGAACGGTAAAGATATGACTTTAATGATGTATCAATGACAAAAGAAAACCTTTTTTCATAAAGCTTCACGAAAAATTCCTGGACAATCTCCTTGGCTGTATCCTGATCTTTGACATATTTCAAGGCAAAAACCACCAATGGCCGGTAATATTCCCTGAAGAGCATTTCATAAGGATATATATCCCCAGACTTCAGGTCATCCAGATCTACCGGTTTCTTTCTTCTTGTCACCAAACCAAATCAACTTTTTTTATTATCCATTTTTTTGTATCTGTCCACTTCTTCTTTTAACGTTTGCAATTCCTCCAGCTGTTGATGCAATTCCTCCTCGCGCAATCGCAGTTCTTTTTCTTTTTCATGAAAACTGCCAAGCAATTGAGCATTCCGTTTGTTGATCTGAATCAGCCGGAGGTTGGATGCAATATTGACCGAAGCCTTTTCCATAAGCCGGATATGATTCGGTTGCAGAGTTTTCAGCGATGCGATTTCGATTACCCCAACGGAGGTATCGTGGGTATTCAAAGGTACTATGAGGATATTCTTTGGGAGTGATCCGCCGAGGCCTGAGGTTACCTTGATAAAAGAATCGGAAATGTCACTGATATGCATAATCTGCCGGTCTTTGTAACAGGCGCCTATCAATCCTTCTCCGGGCAGTATGGATGAATTTACCAGCATTTCACGACAGGCATTAACCGAGGCTACGAGTTCAAGGGTTATGGTGTCATCTTTTTCATTAACAAGATAAATAGCTCCAATACAGCCATCCAGTATGGAAAGGATCTCAGTCATCATTTTGCGACACAGGATTTCGAGATTCTCATTTTCCTGATTAAAGGTATTATTGATAAGGGCCAGACTGTTGTTGAACCACCCCTGTTCTTCAAGCGCTTCTTTCTGTCTGATGTTTTCAATATTTTGTTGTTGTAATGCCCTGGTGCGTTCTTCAACTCTGTTTGTCAACAATTGCTTTTCTTCCTTTAATGCCTGGCTGAGCTTTTCATTTTCTGACATAGCCCGGGTTGATCCACGGGTTAGGATAAACGATTGCGTGAGCATATAGAAAACAAGTCCGAATGGCGCTACTTCAACAGTGCTGATAAGCCCCATACTGATCAGGACATCATTAATGGCAGTACTATATAAGATAAAGAATCCGATAAAGGTTAGCAGGGAACCTTTCCTTTTTTTCAGTGATGCCCTGCCCAATACACCAAAAGTGAGATATAGTCCGCTAAAAAGTATATACAATTCATATATCATACGGTATTTGCCATATATGGCCTGCGGCGTGGAAAGGACAAAAAGGGCAATCAGGGTTCCCAAACCAATAATGAGATAAAACATAATTTTCGGGAATTCCTTCCTGTACAGTAGGTAGAGAAAAATAGCGAAGAGGGGTATTGTTCCGAAACCTGAAAAGTTATCGAGTTTAAATAACAATTCCCAGTTAAGATTGGGAAATATAAAAATGATGATACGGTCGCCGGTACTGACGCTCCGTAAGATCATCACCAGACAGAGTAATCCGAAATAAAGGTTTGATTTGATACTGGGACGGAGGAAATACGTTGTCAGATGTGTTAATCCTATTACCAGAATGATGCCGATAATAATCAGATTAATAACCAGCATACTTTTAGTCTGGTGGGCAAGCTGACTGAAAAAACCGAGGGTAATGGGTTTGATAAGTCCTGATCGGGTGTGATGATAATTGGAGACCTGGATGATAAGTTCATGTTGCCGGACAGATTCATCAATAAATACCGGGATATCATTATATGAAAATCCCGGAATAGAAGTCTTTTTGCTGGTCCCTGTTATTCCTGCAGAAAAAATAATCTTTCCGTCAAACCATGCTTTCGAAGCTGAATATATATCAAACAATCGTAAAGCAAAAACGTCCGGATGATGCGGTATTTCAATAAGAAGCCGGTAGGTAGCATATCCCCGTGTCGGATAGTTACCGTTCTTTTTGTTTGTCCATGATAAAGGCACTGAAACATAGGCCGGGACAGGTTTATTAAAAGGTTCAGAAAATGATGAGGGCAGAAGCAAGGTATCCCAATAGAATTCCCATTCACCTTCAAGTTTAAGCATACCCGACCGGTTGAAATCCCAATTGTTGCATTGAAACAAACCTTTTACAGCAACAGGGGCATTTCCGGAAAGATGCTCCATAAAGCATACAAAGCAAAGAAATATAAATGATAGGAGTATTCTTTTTTGCATAGGTATGGGTCAGGTTATGGAGTATAAATATAATAAAAAACGCTTAACACAAAAAATTCGATGGCTTCAGCACTCCCTTTACAGATAATAATTATAAATTAGCACACTGCTAATTCTAAACCTAAAAAAAAATGCATATGAAAATTACCAGATTTCTTCCGCTTGTTATTCTGCTGTTTGTTTTAGGATGCCGGCAACAGGCTCCTGTTACTTCAGGCCTTCAGCAGAAAACTTTTGGAAAATTGTCAGATAATACAGAGACTACTTTGTATACCCTGACCAACGACCTGGGCATGTCAGTATCTGTTACCAATTATGGTGGCAGGATTACTTCAATTCTTGTGCCTGATAAAAACGGTGTTCCTGGCGATGTCATACTGGGATTTGACAGCGTTGCCGGCTATGTTGCTGATAACACATTTCAGGGAAGTCTTGTTGGACGTTATGCGAACCGTATTGCCAAAGGTCAGTTTTCTATTGATGACAAAGAATATACACTTGCCTGCAATAATGCGCCAAATCACTTGCACGGTGGTGTTGTCGGATTCGACAGGAAAATATGGGATGTAAAGGAGAATTCTGACTCTGCCATGATAGGATTGGAATTATCCTATACGAGTGTCCACGGAGAAGAAGGATACCCGGGGAATCTTTCGGTAAAGGTAGTTTATACCCTCAGCCGTAAATCCAACGAACTGAAAATTGAATATTCTGCCGAGACAGATACCCCCACCATAGTTAATCTTACCAACCACGCCTATTTTAACCTGTCTGCCGGGACCCAAAACACTATACTTGATCATTATCTGCTCATTCCGGCTGATTCCATTACTCCGGTTGACAGCACCCTCATTCCCACAGGGAAACTGGCGTCGGTTGCAGGAACACCTTTTGATTTCAGAAATCTGACAAAAATCGGCCTGAGGATCGGAGAAGATGATCAGCAACTTAAATATGGTGTTGGATATGACCATAATTTTGCATTAAACAATAACGGAGAACTGGATCTTGCAGCTGAGGTTGTTGACAGCTTGTCGGGCAGGGTCATGCAATTATACACTACAAAACCTGGTGTCCAGTTTTACAGTGGTAATTTCCTTGACGGGACTTTTACCGGCAAAGGAGGCAAAGCTCATTCCTATCGTCTGGCCTTATGCCTGGAGCCTCAACATTTCCCCGATTCACCAAATAAGCCAGAGTTTGTATCTCCTGTTATCAGACCAGGTGAAAAATATCATCAGATTGACGTTTACAAGTTTTCAGTACTGCCCTGAAAACCCGGAAGGGTAAATAATTGAAGGCAATATTACCAGAGAGAGGCGCAACGTTCTTCTGAATATTCAGACGCGGAGCATTTGTGTGTTTATAGAAAAACGAGAATAGAATAAGAACAATCTCGCCAGATCAGATTTGTATTCAAATACCTTTAAGGTTTTATTTGAGTTGATTCTGTATTCTCAGGTTTGCCTTTTCTTCAAACCCGGAGGGTTTGTATGTTTATAGTAAAATGAGGATAGAAAAAGAACGACCCCGTTAGGGGTCGCATATATAACCATTTCGGCATTATCTATAGGAATATCCTTTTCATATGCCTTTCCCAGATATTTTCATAAACCTGTTTTCCTACAAGGTCAGCATGTGTTTTAATGGCATTGATATATACGTCACCGTATTCAGCAGCGATCTTATATCCAACATGAATCAACTGCCGGAGATCAGGATTAAAATCAGGATGCCCAGGCACATGCCTCAGCGAATCAGCAAATTTCTCCGGACTCCATGAATTAACAGTCTCAGGCGACGGCAGGTTGGATGGTTTAATATCAATAACCGAAGCATAAGGAGCACAAAGATCATCACGGCGCTCAAAAGCTTTGGCATAAATACCCTTTGCCAGTTCAAAAGCATCACCTCCGGCTAATGCAAGTCCGGTAACCTCTTCAAGCCACGTCGTACCGGCTGTTTTTAGATGTATCCCTTTGTCATGCTTGCGGATTATACGGCCGATTTCAGGATAAAGGCTGAATTTATCACTGCCTGAATGAACACTCAATTTGAGCCCGGGTTCAAGTTGAAATTCTTTTATGGCATAATCAATGACAAGGATATCTTCTTCAAATTCCTTCGCAAAAGCTTTAATATCACCAACATAATCAACACCTTTATTAAACCTTCCGGTAAATTTGGGGGCAATCGTAGAGAAAACTACCTTTTCCTTAGCAAGTGCTCCCATAATAAAGAACAATTCAATGGGTGTCTGTGGGTTGTTAACCTCATCCATGGATACTTCGGCAACGAAATTTCCTTTTCCTTTTCTACCCTCAATATTCCTGTATATGGCACCGGCTTCTTTTACGGCATAAAGGTATTTCCCGGCAATATCGTTAAGTATTGTGTCATCTATTAAAAATGGTCTTTCTATGCCGGGAATAGACAGGTTGCCTTTGTATTTTCCGAAAGCTGATAAAAAGTCCGCAATATCATTATCATTTGCTGGTTTTCCAATAAAATCTGCAACATCAAGGGTAAAGAAATCACTGAATTCAATGAATTTCTCAACGTTCGAATTGTTAATATGATCAGCATCAACGAAATATTCTTTTTCCCAGTTTCTGCCTGATACAGCTTCATCTGCTTCTGTTCTGACATCACCCGGTACAGAATGCACAATGTTGTGCTCACGGTTTGATTTATTCCAGACCGGCGTAACCTCAACTCCAGCTTTGAGTGCCTGTTCAAAAGCCTGTAACTGATATTTTCCCTGCAATCCAAACCGATCGCCAATGCCCATAGAGTATTTTCCTATTTTCATGATTGTATAAATTAATGAATATTCGTTTCCGTGTACGAACACGAAATTACGTTATTTTTTCTATTTGGTAATGAAAATTTAGTTATATTTGTCATAAAACAATCGTGTGCGTACACGGAATAATCTGTAACCATATTGACTGCAAGGAATAAAAGCCATAAAAAAGACATTCCGACACCGGGAAGGATCAGAATTATAGATATTGCGAAGCTGGCAGGGATTTCAATAGGAACAGTCGACCGGGTTTTGCATAATCGGGGTGAAGTATCCGACAACACCAGGAAAAAAATCATGAGTATCATAAATGACATGAATTACAAACCTGATATCCTGGCGCGCAGACTTGCATCCAAAAACCGCTGCCGTTTCGGGGTGTTATTTCCGCGGTCAAATCCCGACAGTTCTTTCTGGCAAGCTCCAATTGAAGGGGTCCAAAAGGCGATTAATGAGATCGATTTCTATAATGTTGTCGGAGAAGAATTTCTGTTCAACCAGTTTGATCGTTCATCTTTCAGCAAAAAGACAAAGGCATTGCTTGATTACAATCCTGACGGGGCCCTCATCGCGCCGGTTTATTACGAAGAATCAATTGAACTTGTAACAGCTTTTAAAAATCAGGGTATTCCATACGTTTTTATAAATTCAATGATTGACGGATTGAATGATTATTGTTTTGTCGGGCAGGATTCTTTTCAGAGTGGTTTTCTGGCAGCAAAACTTCTTACTTACGGGATGCCGCCGGAATCGTCTTACTGTGTCATTAACCTGGCCCGTTCGCTGAATAACCATAAGCATATTATGAGCCGTCAGAAGGGCTTTGAAGAGTACTTTCATACAGTGTTTAAAGGAAGAGCCAATGTATACATCTATGATATTGAAGATACAGGTGAAGCGGAAGTGAATGATTCACTCTTGCGTATCTTTATCAGCCATAAAAACCTCGACGGTGTATTTGTTACAAATTCAAGGGTTTTTAAGGTGGCGCGTTTTCTTAAGTTCAACAAAATAAGATCACTTCGGCTTATAGGCTATGATCTTATTAATGAAAATATTGAATTTCTGGAGGATGGTACAGTTGATTTCCTCATCAGCCAGAAACCGTTTGATCAGGGATATATGGGGATCAGAGCTTTGTTTAATCTCATTATCCTCAGAAAACCAATTAACAGGGAATACTATCTTCCTATCGAGGTGCTTACACGTGAAAATTACCGGTATCACCGGATTGATATATTAAAAGAAGGACTCTATTAGGGAATTATTTTATCATAAATATAAACTACATTGCGATATGAAGAATTTAAATTTTGATGATCTGAAAGGTAAAGTGTGTGTTATTACAGGTGGAGCTGGTGTTATAGGTACAGCAATTGCTGAAGGACTTGGTCTTGCCGGGGTTAAGGTCGCCATTCTGGATATCGATGAAGAACGGGCAAAGTCAACCGCTGAAAATGTCAGGAAAAACACTGGCGCTGAGGCAGAAGGTTTTATGGCTAATGTACTGGACAAAGAATCTCTTATCAAAGCAAAAAAGGATGTCAATACCAGGTTTGGCGCTATTGATTTACTTATTAACGGGGCAGGAGGCAATTCACCGAAAGCTACCACACAACTTGAACAGATCATGGATCTGAATGAGCTTGAAAAATCATTTTTTGGACTTGAACTGGGGGCTTTTGATAAGGTATTTGCACTGAATTTCAACGGAACCTTGCTGCCTACAATGGTTTTTGCTGATGATATGCTAAAACGGCAAAAAGGAGTAATCCTGAATATCTCTTCAATGAATTCTTTCAGGCCTCTGACAAAAATTCCGGCTTATTCTGCCGCTAAAGCCTCTGTTAATAATTTTACACAGTGGCTGGCTGTGCATCTCGCCAGAACAGGTATAAGGGTGAATGCCATTGCTCCCGGTTTTTTTCTGACAAACCAGAATCGCTTCCTGTTGACTGATGAAAAAACCGGCGCTCCAACACCACGCGGATTAAAGATCATGGCCAATACACCGGTTGGAAAATACGGGAAGCCCGAAGACCTTCAGGGTGCGACACTATTCCTGCTTTCAGATATTTCAGAATTTATCACCGGTATTATTCTCCCTGTTGATGGTGGTTATAGTGCTTTTGGTGGAGTGTAGGGAGAGAGTGAAGGTAGTCAGTAATCGGTAAACAGTGAACAGTGGTTTGGGGTGTGGAGTAAAGAGTGAAGAGGAACTAAGGGACTTAGAGACCAGAAGACCAGAAGACTTTAGCTAATCGGTGTGAAATGAATTACTGTGGACCGTGGACTAATAATCAACAAATCAACAAACCTGCCTGCCGTAACGGCAGCGCAGGCAGGTCAACAAATCAACAAATATTAAGGTATGAGCATACAATTAAAAAAAGATTTTACATGGTCCCTTCTGGTACCCACCAGTATGGGCGTGCGTATTACACCGGTTAACAGGCAGCCTGTTCACAGCAGCGACACCTTTCTTATGCAGGCAACCAGTGCAGAGACTAATGTGGCCAGTATTTCTTCTTATCTGGGTCTTCCTGTGAAAGTACTGACGACTTTTGTGAAAGGCAGCCCTATTGCCCAGTTTATTAAAAACAACCTTGCCGGCCGTCACATGACTTATGAAGGTAAGGATGTTCCTCAGGATGGCCCTTGGGGATACCGCCACCAGTTCAATATAGCCGACAGTGGTTTCGGTTCCCGCGGTCCGCGTGTTCAGAACGACAGGGCAGGTGAGGTTGGACGGACGCTTAATGTGAAAGACTTTGATCTGGAGCGCATATTCGGAAAAGAAGGCGTTCAGATTGTTCATCTATCTGGTCTTATCGGAGCACTGTCACCCGAAACAAGTAAGTTTTGTCTTGAACTGGCTCGTGCTGCACGTAAACACGGCACAAAGATATCTTTCGATCTGAACCACAGGGCTTCATTCTGGAAAAACCGTGAAAAGGAATTGCGGGAAATCTTTACTGAGATTTCTTCACTGTCTGATATCCTGGTTGGTAATGAAGAGGATTTCCAGCTTTGCCTGGGTATTGAAGGACCTGAAGCTGGAGGTAAAGATATTGCGGCAAAGATAGAAAGCTTTAAAGGGATGATTTCATTTGTAAAAAGAACCTTTCCCAATGCATCGGTGTTTGCAACCACTTTACGCCAGGTGGTCAATACCAACACTCATCAATGGGGAGCTATTATGCTTGAAGAAAACAACTGGCATGTTATTGAACCCCGTGAGCTGCATGTGCTCGATCGTATCGGTGGCGGAGACGGATTTGTCGGCGGTATGCTTTATGGCGTCCTGAAAGGATGGGAACCTGAGAAATGGGTCCAGTTTGGTTGGGCCAGCGGTGCTCTTGCCACAACATTCCTTACTGACTATGGACAACCGGCAGATGAGGACATGATCTGGAACATCTGGGAAGGCAACGCCAGGGTGAGAAGGTGACTTGTGATAAGTGGTTAGTGGTTAGTAGTTGAAACAACCACAACAACCACAACAACCACAACAATCACAACAACCACAACAATTACAACAATCACAACAACCACAACAATCACAAAAAAACATCATGTTATACTATTCAAGAGGAAACAAGAATGACAGGTTAGACCATGAAGACATAC
>JAFGTR010000131.1 GCA_016934055.1 Bacteroidales bacterium
GGCATCAGAAAGGATGAGATATTCTCAATATCCACCGGCATTTTGTATGATGCAGCGATTTTTTTATTAAGTGCCTTTAGGTTAGTTCCGGGTTGCAGCAACACGTAAGTGTTGTATTCTGTTGACTGGTATTCATTGTACTTCCAGAATCCGAAGCGCTTCGAAAATGACAGGGGTATTATGAAATCAGCCTGTATATGGGTATTTGACGGGAAATCGCGAAATACTCCGGTAACCGGAAAATCCCATTTATGACCGTAACAATTAATGGTTATGCTATTGCCAACAGGGCTTTCTTTACCAAAATAGCGCTGTGCCGCCTGTTGGGATAATATTACGGTTTGCGGATCAAACGATATAGTTCCCTCTTCGAGAGGTATTGTAAAAATGCTGAACGTCATTGAATCGGCAAAAACAATATCGTCTTCATTAAACAGGTTCTCACCGGCCCGGACCGTTGTGCTCATGTTTCTGGAAATGGTATAGGCTTCTATTTCGGGGAACATTTTCATTAACGCTTCACCTTCGGGTCCGAAGGAGGCCGGTATTTGTTGTACCTGGCCAAAACTGCCGTTAATGTAAATCCTGCATATCCGGTCGGCATTTTCATGACAATTCTCAAAAGAAAGCTCATGCCGGGCATAGATGATGGCAATTACGGCAGACGCCAGACCAAGTGTCAGCCCTAAAATATTAATGGCCGAAACGGCCCGGAACTTAATCAGGTTCCGCCAGGCGGTGATGAGGTAGTTGAAGAGCATCATGCTGTTTATTTGGTGATTTTCTGATTTGCTGACCTGCCCGACGGCAGGCGGGTTTGATGATTTGATGATTTGGTGACCTGCCCGACGGCAGGCGGGTTTGGTGATTTTTTAGCGCTGTTGTGGTTGTTGTGGTTGATCAAGCAGTCTTCTGGTCTTCTGGTCTTCTGGTCTGATAGTCTTTGATCTTTTGTCTTGGTTCCTGGTTCTTGGATCTGATTCATTCTGTTGTGATGGTTGTGATGGTTATGAGCTTACATTCCTGAAATCATAATGTTTTGATTAATACTTGCAAGCGTTATGCCAATATATATAATATGATGAAAAACAATGTTATATGATGAAACGATGAATATTTTTTATTATTAGTGTTCCAAAATGATACAGGTCTTGTATGAGTTTGGAACAATATGGTTAACTTTCACTGAAAAACAGACTGACATATATTGATCCGGATTATGATGTAATACGGATCAGCTCAGCGATAATATAATATTGAATATGGGGAAGCGCACAGGAAGTCTTTTGATCATTGATGATAATGCAAGCGTTTTGAATTCGCTTGAACTGTTCCTGAAGTATCATTTTGAAAGGATTATTGTGCTGAAAACGCCAAATCTTATTGTTTCAACACTTGAAAAAGAGCCGGTTGACATTATTCTGCTTGACATGAATTTCACTGCTGGCGTTAATACAGGCAATGAAGGCTTGTACTGGCTGGGCAGGATAACGGAAAGAGATCCCCAGGCTGTTGTTATTATGATTACAGCCTATGGTGATATTGATCTTGCCGTTAAAGCCATACGTGAAGGGGCTTTTGATTTCATTACAAAACCATGGGACAATAATAAATTGCTGGCAACATTAAAGGCCGCCCTTCAGCTTAGGCTTTCCAGAAAAGAGGTAACAAAGCTTCAGCTTAAGGAAAAGCAGTTGAGGGAGGACCTGGGGCGTGGTTATTCGGCTATAATAGGGGATTCTGCCCCGATGAAGCAATTGCTTCTAAAAATCAGTAAAGTGGCAAAAACTGATGCCAGCATCCTGCTCATCGGTGAAAACGGTACGGGCAAAGAACTTGTGGCCCGTGAAATTCACAGGTTATCACAAAGACACGACAAAAGCTTTGTAAGTGTAGACGTCGGGGCACTTTCAGAAACACTGTTTGAAAGCGAATTGTTTGGACATAAAAAAGGTTCATTTACCGACGCGAAAGAAGACCGGATCGGACGGTTTGAGGCAGCCGATGAGGGCACCTTGTTCATGGATGAGATTGGTAACCTGGAATTGTCACTTCAGTCAAAACTGCTCAGTGCTATTGAACAGCATAGTGTAACGCCTGTGGGCAGCAACCGGCCGGTTGAGGTCAATATCAGGCTTATTACTGCCACGAATAAGGATCTCCATGAAATGATCAGAAACAGTGATTTCAGGGAGGATCTTTTTTACAGGATCAATACGGTTCAGGTTGAAATCCCCCCGCTCCGCGAAAGGGGGAACGACGTGGTTCAGCTTGCGGAATATTATCTTTACCATTATGCAAGGAAATACGAAAGATGTACCCTGAAATTCCATGAAAAAACCCTGGAAAAATTGCGAAATCATGCATGGCCCGGCAACGTGAGGGAACTACGACATGCGGTTGAGAAAGCTGTGATCCTTGCCGAATCAGATGAGCTGGTGCCGGAAGATTTTAGTTTCAGTCCGGTTGCTGATACCCTGCCCTTAAAGAACCTCAGCCTTGAAGAAACGGAAAAGACCCTGATCGCCACAGCCCTGAAAAGTCACCGCGGAAATATCAGCGAAGCTGCCCGTGAGCTGGGAATCGGACGGCAGACGCTGTACAGGAAGATTGAGAAGTATCAAATATTTTGAAGAAGGGACGAGAGACAATTAGTGACAAGTGACAAGTGAACGGAAAGCAGACCATCAGACCAGAAGACCATCAGACCAGAATGCCATCAGACTAACACACTAACAGACTAAATTTCCAATCACCAAATCATTAAATAAAATGCTTCATCATCGGTTTACCCTCAATCTTGTCATCCGGGTGATATTGCTCACGCTCACCTGCCTTGCCTTTGCCTTTTCCGCCCTGAGACCCGGAAATGAATTTATCACGGTTAATATCGGTGTAGTGCTGATCATCCAGGTTTATACCCTGATGCATTATCTTAACCGCGTAAACCGAGACCTGACCGGTTTTTTTGGTGCTGTTGCCAATGATGATTCCACCATCATTTATAAGCGAATTGCACCGGCACGTTCGTTTGAAAAACTTTATACGCTTTTTGATGAAATAAATGCAAAGATACAGAAGCTGAAAATCGAGAACACGCAGAAGACATTCTATTTTCAGAATCTGGTGGAACACGCCGGTGTCGGATTAATTTCTTATACCGGAAAGGGTAAAATTGATATTTATAATTCTGCAGCAAAGAATTTGCTAAAGCTTCAATCGCTTAAAAGTCTGTCAGGACTGGAAAAACTGGATCATTCTTTACATGCTCTGATTAAGGAATTAAAACCAGGGGAGCAACAGATGACACGGGTGAAGGTGAATGATGAGCTTGTCCCCCTTTCTATAAAAGCCAATGAATTTATCATCCAGGGTGAAACAATAAGGTTGATATCACTGCAAAACATTAAAAACGAACTCGAAGAAAATGAATTGCTTTCATGGCAAAAGCTCATACGAACTCTCACTCATGAGATCATGAATTCCATTGGACCTATATCATCTTCTATAAAAACAATTAAATATCTTTTTGAATCGGAGATACCTGACAAAAAGGAGGAGAAACCGGATTTTACACCTGAGATTCTTGGCGACACCCTGAAAGGGTTGGATATCATTGATGAAAGGGCACAGGGTTTGCTTGATTTTGTTGATAAATTTCGCAGTCTTACACTGACTCCTTCTCTGCATCTTTCAACCTTTTCAGTAAAAGAATTGCTCGAGGGCATCAAAAGGCTTTTTGCCTCCGAAATCGAAGCTAAAAATATTCATTTGTCTGCCCGGGTCATTCCCGATTCATTAAAACTGACGGCTGACAAGCAACTGATTGAACAGGTGGTCATCAATCTTATCACCAATTCCATTCAGGCGCTGGAATTTACAGAAAGAAAAGAAATTAAACTGAATGCTTTTAACGATTATCATGGTAAAGCATGGATACAGGTTATTGACAATGGTGAAGGCATCAGTGAAGAAGACGCTGATAAGATATTTGTTCCCTTCTTTACCACAAAAGAAACTGGATCAGGTATCGGCTTGAACTGGTCACGACAGATCATGAAGCTTCACAAAGGCAAGATAAGCTTCACCTCAGTTCCGGGGGAAACGGTATTTACGGTGGTTGTCTGAACCAGGATTTTTAGGATTAGCAGGATTATAGGATTGGTTGTGTGGACTAGGATTTATAGGATTAGAGGATTTTAGGATTTCTTTTTTGTAGTCTTTATTATCAGGGTGCTTTAAATTATATACTCTTTTAAATTCCAGGCTTTTCCCTCCAAAGTTTAACAATAACCCGATTGGTAAATAATAAGCTTCACAATAATTCATTGCCTGGGCCAGGTGGATATCTTCAAGGCGGATTAACGCTTTCAATTCGACCATAATCTGATCTTCAACAAAGAAATCAACTCTTCTTGTACCAATATCAATACCTTCATAGAAAATAGTCATTTCATGCTCTCTTGAAAATCTCAGCCCCTGCTTTCCCATTTCAATGGCCAGGGCCCGTTGATATATGACCTCCTGAAATCCATTACCCAAGGTAGAATGTACTTTCATCGCACAACCAATGATCTTATGTGTTAGTTCTTTATATTTCATATAACATCCAAATCTTATAATCCTAAAATCCTATAAATCCTATAAATCCTACTAATCCTACAAATCCTAGTTCAGACAATCCCTTTGCAACCTCGGGCTCCCTGTTCTGTAATATTCCGGAATTTCCGGGATACCGTTCCCGTTGCTGTCCTGTTGTTGCTGCAGGTACCATATAAGGGCTTTCCAATCTTTTATTTCCTGTATGCCATTCATATTAGTGTCAGCATCAATAACAGCCTCGCGAATTGACTGTATGGGCTCTCCTTTCTCATTTTTCAGGGTTACCTTCACCAGTCCCTTGCTTAATTTCTTAATGATACCTACAAACTCCAGGAGGTAAGTGTTTGCTGTAATACTGTAAAGCTTATTATTTTGTTTTGACCAGTCAACAGGTGTATACCCTTTCTCATCATCACCTGTTTCAATGGACGTAATTTTTTTCAGCAGTCCTCTTTCAGGATCATAGGTAGCCCTCAATCCTCCGAAATAGATGTAGTTGTCGCGACTGCTCGAAGGCGCCATATAAAGTATCTCCATTATGCCTTTCAGCTCCTTTCCCGTGACATGGATACGGGCCAGCGGATATCCCGGTATGTCGTCGTTACCGCTCCCAAGCGACACAACCCTGAAGATATCTGCAACAGATTGTTTCCCTGTTGTGCCCGGGTTGATATTATCGCGGATCATGCCTGCAGGAAACATGGTAATATCGGTGCCAGCCTTGTTATGACCGTTCACGTATGCATACAAGGCATCAGAGATCAATGGCCCCAGGTTGCTGTTAGCCAGAAGGGTGTCTTCGTGGCAAACAAGGGGGAACGAAGTCTCGGTGATAACCGATGAATAAGTGAGGCCCAACGGCTGAAGAATTCTATCCGTAACCTGTTGTTCCTGAGCTGTTATCATCTGGTGAATCTCAGGATCTCCGGGGATGGCATCGTTTACCTTGATGACACGGTAATCCGACCGGATAATCTTTCCCCGGCTGACATCTATTTCGAGCCGGCCCAGTCCTGTGCCGTATGAACCGGTTTGAACCACCGGAGTGCCATTGACCATAATTGCTTTTTCCAACAGCGTATGGGTATGGCCGCTGATGACCACATCGATCTCAGGCACTTTTTGTGCCAGGGTGACATCTTCACCTGACCAGTTGCCGTTTTTGTCTTTACACACACCGCTATGAGAAAGACAGATCACAAGATCGACCTTCTCCTTCTCTTTGAGCAGCCTGGCATATTTTTTTGCCGTTTTTACCGGATTGTCAAAAGTCAATGGCCGCGCATATGGTGCATCATGAATGGCATTGTATCCCAACAATCCAATAATGCCCAGTTTAAGCCCGTTTTTTTCAATAATCTGATATGGGTTAAGGACCATTTTATCAACCCATACTTTTAATGAGTCATCAGCTGATGCTTTCTTTGAAAAACAAATATTGGTAGCTACAAGTGAAGGTATCGGTCCTTTTTCAATCGATTTTCCAATGATGGTCGACAGTTTATCAGGCCCGTAATCAAATTCATGATTACCCAGCGTGACTATATCATATCCCATTTTTTTCATCAGGGGAAGCTGAAAGCCGGTTGATGCTTCGAGAATAGGGAAGAAGGTCCCCATAAGGAAGTCCCCGGCATCGAGGACAATGACTGTATCGCCGTGTTTTTGCTTTTCTTCATTGATTAAAGCGGCGATGCGCGAAAAGCCACCAAGGGTATTGTCATCATTAACCTTAAGAGGAGAATATTCCGATTCAGGTGAAAACCCGTTGAGTCTGCTGTGAAGGTCATTGGTGTGCAGTATAACAAGCCTGAGCGGTCCTCCCTGTTGTGACGGAGATGAAATACAGAAGGAGAAAATAAGCAGAAATATAACAGATGTTTTCTTGGTTTTCATATCTGAATAAAGAGTTTGGATTAACAGGAATAAAAATAATGCTTTTTTCAGATGAGCGCCATAAAATAATATACCTCATTTTATGATCGATGATGTATTGCGTATTTTCTTGATGGAATACTGGGATTTCAGTTAATTTTTTTTTATATTTAGAATTAACATTTTGTAAACACCTGTTTTAAACTAACTGAATATAAAACTAACTTGAAAATAAACGATTATGAAAACCAAAGCCCTGTTATTTATTTTGTGTCTTGTATGCCCGTTGTTTTCTCTGGCACAAAGGTCTGTTACCGTTGAAGAGCAGAATGTTGCCTTTAAGCATGGCATTCATCCCGGTCTTGTTTTGACAATTCCTGAAGTTTCGCTTCAAACTGTTCAGGATTCGTGGATTAAGCTATTGGAAAAGGGCACTAATTCTAAAGTGCAGATTGAAGAAGACGAGATGTCTATTTTTGGCGCTATTATAAGGGAAATTTCAGAGACATCGGTTAATGTATACAGCAAACTGAAGGATTATGATACGGCTGTACATCTCCTCGTGTCTTATGAATTAAAAAAGGATGAGTTTATCACTCAGAATTCTGCAGGCGAAGAATTTAACAAGGCCAGGACTTACCTTGTAAATTTTGCAAAAGAACAATATTTAAGTCTGGCGGAAGATCAGCTGAAGGAAGAGGAAAAGAAGCTGAAGGGAATTGAGAAAGCCCTGAAGAAGATGAAATGTCAGACAAAAAAACATGATAAAACAATAAGAAAAGCCAATAAATCTTTGCAAAAACTGAATGATGAGGTGGCCACAGCAGGAACAAGTCTTTCTTCACTCAACACGGAGTTGGCTTTACAAAAGAGCCAGTATGAAACAATGACGGAGGGAGCAGCCAAAGATGAAAAGCAGAAATTTATAGCATCGATGGAAAAGAGAATTAACAAATTGAGCAGGGATACTGAAAAGAACGAAGAAGAGATCGCTGATTTGAAAGCTGAGGTTGAAGAAGTACAGAACAAATCAGCTGATATTATTAAGGAACAGGAAGAATTGAAGGAAAAATTGCAGAAACAAAAGGATATTGTGGCTTCATTCAATGAAAAGGTAAGAAACATTAAAGCCATGTAAAACCTCTTCGGGCACTAAATTATACATTCAATACACTAAAATGTATCAATCATGAAAGCTTTTTTATTAGCTGTTGTTTTTTGTTTCATTGTTGTCCATTTAACCACTGCACAAAAACAGATAGTCGTTGAAGAAACCGATATCACTTTTGAACATGGGTCGAGTCCCGGTTTTCTGGTTGCCATACCTGAGGTTTCATTTAAAAAGGTTCAGGATTCATGGGTGAAATCATTGGAAAAAGGAACAAAATCCAAGGTCCAGAATGAAGCTGACGAGTACTCAATTTTTGGAGCTTTGATGAAGGATATTTCATCAGCACCTATCAATGTATACAGTTATGTTAAAGATAATGACACGGCTATACTGCTGGCTGCATCGTTTGAATTGAAGAAAGATTTTTATATTTCCACGGAAAATGACGCAGAAAGGTCGGCAAAGACCAGGGCATACCTGTTGGCATTTGCCAGGGAACACTATCTGGAGCTGGCAAAAGAACAGCTTGTTAATGAAGAGAAGAAGCTGACAAAACTGGAAAATGATCTGAAGTCACTTGAAAAGAATAAAGTTAAGCTTGAAAAAATGATCCAGTCAAATAATGTCTCGGTTGGCTCAATTAATGACGAACTTGTTATTCAACGGACCAATCTGACATCACTGAACGATGAGCTCCTGACACAGACAAACCAGATTAATGCTATGGAAGAAGGTTCGGCCAAAGATGAAAAACAGAAGTATATAACTGATCTTGAGAAGCAGATTAAGAAACTTAACAAGGATATTGAGTCAGGAGAAAAGAAAATTATTGATATGAAGGCTGAAACTGACAAGGCTCAAAATGATGAAATACCCAATAACATAAAAGAACAGGAACAAATCCGAAATGATATTGAACAGCAGAAGGAAGTGGTTAACTCTTATAAGGCAAAGTATAACATCATTAATGATTATAAGTAAGGTCAATTTATTGCCTTCGGGAGCTGTTCTGAAATCAAAATATTTTATACCATAATGCCGCTTCTACGAAGCTGGATTGAATCTTGCATTCTCTCTACCATAATACCACACCTGCGGTGTTTTCATCGCGAAATCATTATTCTTTCCCATACTGGCGCAAGCGTCCGCTTGTGCCTTTGTTGTATTTATTGATCTGTTGATTTTTTGACCTGCCCGACGGCAGGCGGGTTTATTGCTTTGCTTGCAATGATGCAGCCGTCCGCTTGTGACTTTTTATTTTCTTTCCTGTTTGCCATTCAGCGCTGCATGGTCACCCTTTTTCTTATCTGCAGCATCCTGTTCAATACTATGGTTATAGGCATTCTCAATGGCAAATTCTGTCATCGGCCGGTAATTGTCACCGTCGAGTTCGGTGAAGCGGATATTGTATCCTTTAATTCCTACAATCAGTGAAATGGCGGTTTCAACATGCTGTCTCAGAGGTCTTAAAATCCAGCCTAATTCACTGGGTCCGTTCTCCGTTTCCTGTTCTGTTTTTACCCTTACCTCCTCTTTGATCTGGTTGGCCAGCTTATCGAGCTTTGGATTTGTTTTCCAGTGATTACTGCCAAAGAATGGTTTATTGTATTCCAGTATCTCGGCAATTTCCCATTTGCAATTTCTTTTTGAAAAAGATAAAAACTGCGGATTGGCATTGGCAATACAGATCTCACGACTTTTTTCATCAACCTTAAAAAGCAGTTTTCTGAAATCAACGCCATATTTTGCTATGAAATCAACATGCAGAACACCAATAAACAAAACAATTTTATCGCCTTCCTGTAACTCCCTTTTTACGGTTCTTTTAAAATTGGTGTCCACTTCTATTAAACCCAGGTCGAGGATGCTGTTTATTTCCGAAATATTAAGTTTCCGGCCTGAAAGTTCATTAATGTCCTCTTTCAGCAGTGAGTTTTCGGCCTTCATGCGCTGAACTTCCTGATTCAGTGCATCAATTTGTTTTTCTTTTTCTTTCAGGAACATTTCCCACAGGAGAAAGACAAAGACAGCAATGCCTGCAATGATGAGGCCAGCAGCAACGATCTTGTTGAATAACAGAATGAGACCGATGATAATGAGCACACCGGCTATCAGATAGAACCTGATGTTTTTAAATTTTAACATTTTGCCCGATTTTCTCCGCTTTTACATCAATAAATATACCAAAAAATAAGCATTTACCGGCATGATCTTTTTTGTAAAGACAGGAATCGTCATCTCAGAGTAAGAACATAACCTTGTTTTTTAACCATCATATACCTGTTAAAATGTTGCAAAAAATAAATTTCTGCCGTACCTTTTCCTCAATAGATACAAGATCAAAGATTAAAGATTGAATCCACTCTAAAAAATATGTATTTGCCACCCAGACACTAAGGCACTAAGGCACCACAAAGTATAACCCATTAATTATTAACTCTTTGTGAATTAGTGTCCATGCCTGGACGGCAGGCAGGTTTGTGGCATTTTTAGTTTTTATACTTTTCGGAGCAGGCTCAAGATTCAAGATTAAGGATATCCACAACCATTACAACCGGCAACATAAAATTGTATGATGAAACTTTCTTTACAGTTTTTATTATTGTTCACCCTTTTACCTTATGGTGCCATGACGAATGCTCAACCATTTCCAGAACTTCCGGCCCGGTTTAATGGCTGGTCATTGACGGATAAATTAATACTTGATACCCATCAATCCCTGTATGATTATATCGACGGCGGGGCCGAATTATACATTTCCTATGGATTTAAAAATGCCATAAGCTGCCGTTATACCAAAGAAGGGCAACCAGAGGTTACAGCTGAAATATTTGATCTGGGCACTGCCTCTGATGCTTATGGTGTCTACAGCCAGACGCGTGATAAGGAAGAAAAGGATTATGGACAGGGTTCGTATTATGTAAGCGGAGCACAATTCTTTTGGAAAGGCAGATTCTGGGTGTCACTGATGACAGGTGAAACAACGGAGGAATCGGAGAGTTTTCTGAAAACCCTGGCAGCCTTTATTGATGAAAGGATCACGGAAACCGGAGAGCCGCCTGCTATTCTTTCAGTATTGCCGGCTGAAGAACTTGTCCCTGGCGGAACTCTTTATTTTCATCATTATATCTGGCTTAATTCATATTATTTCATAGCATCCGATAACATCTTGGAAATTGACAATGATACACCTGCCATATTGGCAAAATATGGCGTTCCTGAAGAAAGAATATATTTACTGGCAATACAATATCCTGATAGCACCAAAGCCGGCCAGGCTTTTGCTTCTTTTGAACAACAGTTTTTCCCTGGCGGACTTGATGATAATACTATCAAAACAGAAGAGAACACCTGGATTTCTGCAGGATTATATTACACTACCATTATCGTCGTATTTAACGGAAAGGAAAAAACAAAAGCGCGTGAATTGTTAAGAAAAGCAAGAGATCTGGTTTATTTGAATCAAGATCAAAGATCAAAGATCAAAGAATGAAGATTGAAGATCATAGACTAAGGAGATGGGAGTAAGGAGTCAAGTTGAAAGACTACAGATAAGCAAGATTTGCGGGTGACTTGATCAGATTTGGTAGTTATGCATTTCAGTACCGCGGGGACAGTATTTGTAAGCAGGATTTTCAGGAAGATTTTCTTTGGAATTAACCGTGTCATTTCTTAATTTTATCTTTGTAAGAGTCAGATTATCAATGACCATTAATCTGTCAATCCTCTGGGTCGATCGGGGTATACCTGACTCAAGATCATAACATCATAGTCTTCAACATTCTTTTTCAGATTATAGCATCCAATATTTCATTTTCATCATCTAAATCAAAACCTAATGAAACCTCTAAAGGAATTTTATTCACTGCAATGCCTGCTTGTATCGTTCTTTTTATTTTCATCGGGTATCTTGGCAAAGACACAAGATATTTGTGAGAAAAAGCTGTGTGTCCGTCAAAATGATATTCCAAAGGGGATATCTGATATGAAAACCTTTGCCAGGAAACTGCACTTTGAACCAAACCTGGGACAGGCCGATGCGTCGGTCAATTATATTTCGCGTGGTAACGGTTATGCACTTTTTCTTATGCCTGATGAGGCTTTAATTGCTTTGAATAATACAAAATCCGGTAAATCATCAAAGGAGTCATGCTCTTTGGTACGGATGCAGTTTATTGGGGCCAGTTCTGCATCGCATATTACCGGTCGTGATATCCTGCCCGGAATAACAAATTATTATATCGGCAACAATCCCGATAACTGGCACACAAATATTACCAACTATGCCAGAGTTGTATATCAGGATATATACCCGGGGATTGATATGGTTTATTATGGCAATGAAGGCTTGCTTGAATACGATTTCGTTGTTTCGCCAGGAGGGAATCCACAGGATATCCTAATAAAAATTATCACCAGTGAAAAGATCAGACTTGATAAGCATGGTAACCTTGTTTTCTCCGGGGAAAGCAATTCAATGATCCTTAAACGGCCTGTGGCTTACCAGGTTATTAACGGGAGCCGTGAACATGTTGACATAGAATTTGCGTTCACGGATGAAAACCAGCTAAGGTTTGCTCCTGGTAAATACGATCTGGGATATTCCCTGATCATTGATCCGATAATGTTATTTTTTTCATATTTTGGAGGGAGTGGCTATGACAACGGATCTGCCATTGCCGTTGACACATTGGGTTGTGCATATATTACGGGGACGACCTATTCAACAGATCTTCCGGTGCGCAAAAGCTTCCAGAGCTATAAATTTCCAGGTTACCTGAGTTCTTCAACAGATGTATTTGTTACCAAATTCAATTCAGAGGGTACTGATATTGTATATTCAACTTACATTGGCGGCAGATTTAACGAAAGCGGTAATGCCATTGCTGTTCATGCGAATGGACAAGTATGCATAACCGGACAGACCGGTTCAGATGATGACCCCGAAACTTCCGTTTATGATGGTTTCCCATTATTGAACGCCTGCCAGACTGAAACTAATGATAATGCCAACGCCTTTGTAACAGTCCTGGACAGTTCTGGCGGACTGGCCTATTCTACATACCTTGGGGGCAAATACGACGATTATGGCGTGGATATTGCGTTTGATATTTCCGGTAAAGTTTACGTTACAGGAAATGTCTTTTCTTTCGATTTTCCGATAAAAAATGCATTCATGGAAGAAATACCCAGTTATTATTATGCCACTTTCATAACAAAAATTGATCCCACGAAGTCGGGTGATGAATCATTGATCTATTCCACATTTCTTGGTGGGGAAGGGGACGATGACGCAAAGGCTATAGCCGTGGATAAGAATGGATGTGCATATGTAACAGGGATTGCTTCCTGGGATTTTCCTACAACCGAAAATGCCATTCAGCCGACATGGCAGGGTGATAAGGATGCATACGTGACCAGGTTATCAGCTGACGGCTCGTCTCTGCTATATTCCACCTACCTGGGAGATGATAAATACAACTATGGCCGTGATATCGTTGTAGACGATTCCTGTTGTGCTTATGTATGCGGGAATGCCCCGGTACCTTTAACACCGGGGGCTTTTACAGATCAGGGAGCCAGTTTTCTCTGCAAACTGAATCCGTCAGGCAACGGATTTGTTTATTCAGCTCGTCTGAATATCGATAACCTCGCTTTAGACAAAAACGGAAACATTTTTGGGAGTCGTTCTTATGGTGCTGGTAAAGGCGGAGGATTATTAGCATTAAATTATGAAGGGACTGATACTTTATTCGAGCAGAGGATCAGCCTGATTCCTTCGGATCTGGCGCTATATGCTGACAGCAGTATTTATATTGCAGGAATTACCGATTCTGCCGGACTGGCTACGGAGAATGCTTATCAGACCAGTCTGGCCGGAAATTACGATGCTTACATTGCGAAATTCAAGCTCGAACCACAGGAAATGCTGATCATAAAGGTGATGTCTGACCCTGTTTATGATATGGCTGTTCCTGTTACCAATACACTGTTGGACATATACTCGATCGATCTTTCGAACAAAGCCAAACCGCTAACATTTATTGAGAGCTTGTCTACTGATAAAAAGGGCCTGCTTTATTTGCCGGCCAAACAATATCAAACCGGCACGCCCATTTTCATCCGTGTTATGCCTGAAAAAAGGCGTTCCGTCAAACAAAACCGCACGGAAAAGACCGCATATATGTACAAGGTGTATGTAGACAACCTGATCTTTGACAACGACGGAAACATCACCGCTCAATACCTTGAGTCAGATCCTTTGGATACAACCGTGACTTACCTGAGTCATACCTCTGTCGGATTCAGTCTTATTGTCAGTATTCAATGGCTGGCTTCCCAGGGATATGTTTCTAAGCTGGAAAAGGCATTCAGATATATGAATAACTGGCTTTATGATGTTACTAACGGCCATGCCTTTATTGACACGATGGCTGTTTTTGATAATGCAACCCGATGGGATGATGCTGATATAAAAATTAAAGCTGAAAATACGCAATGGCCGTGTGCCGTGCCAGGTGGTATATCAATTGATCATAAAATGGCGTCTGTCTCTATGCCCCCGGTATGGGTTGGCAATCTGAATCAAAGCATAGATAGGATATACAATACAGACCCTGTCGATCCTCTTATTACAAGTCATTCACTGACAATTATGCATGAACTGGGTCACTATATTTTTAATTTTTATGATGAATACATTAATGAAGCAGGAGATCATATATTCCCGAACATCAATTTTGGATTTATGGATTCTCAATACGATCTGAATGATCCGAGGAGCACGGAAATGTCAGATTTCTTTGAACCAGGTGATATGATGTTTGAAAATTATAAGCAAACAGCACAATATCAGATTCACGGCAGAAATTGCTGGGATCATCTGAGATACAGGTACTGGGGTCAATATGGTGATGTAACGGCTAATATACATACACCGGAGGATCTCGGGATTCCTGCGAGGGATGTAATGAAAGGGCCAAATGATAGTTATTTAAATCCCGATTTTTCTGTCGGGGATATGATGGGATTTGAATTAAACGCAGCCACAACAACAAATCCACGTCTCGATGTGTTGATAACATTACCTCAAACAGGTTCTGGCAGATCTTTAACAGGAGCTAAAGTAACACTGAATAAAACGGCTATGCAAAGGCCAATTTATCATGGATTAACAAATCAGGCGGGCCATATTAAACTTTTCAATGCTGAGCCTGGCGATACAATTTACGCTGTACATGATAGTCTTTTCTTATGGCGTTATCAAAAGGAGGTCGTTCCTCCCGCTAAGAAAAATACTGCGGATGCTGACATGATAATGGAATTAAAAACTGTCGACGGACAGTATTCTTTACTTTCGGGTATCGTTTTTGATACCACAGGAGCGTCTGTATATCAATGTATTGCTGATCCGTTATTTTCATCCTCTCCGCATATTCAGGTGTTTGATGATGTTTCCGAATCAGAAAAACAGGAGCTTTCTGAATCTTCTGGAGTATATTCAACAGCAATCAATAATGCGGATTTCTCACAGGGACAGGTGTTTTTCACAGCTATTGACAATAGCGAAGAAGAGTTCTTTGTTTTCCAGGATGCATTTATTATGGATGTAAGTGAACAGAATGCTATTACAAGTACCGATTTTCAACTTGAATACAGTATTGATACAACGGTTACAACTGCAGAAAAGGTGGCTTTTCTGGCATCTGCTTTCCCGTCTCCCTTAAATGGATTGCCTGACTCTGTTCTTCGTGTCTCCGATGTAATCAGCATGGGTGTCTTTCCAAACGATGCTGAGTTAAAGGTAAGGATTCAACTCCATTATTTTGCCGATTCTCTTGAAGCCGAAGTTCCCGAAGCACTGACGCTGTATAAATGGGAAGACGGCTGGATTCCAATGAAAACCGGCGTTGATCTTTCACATAACATGGTAACCACAACACTCAACGGCCCCGGCCATATAGCCGCATTCCTCGACCTGACAAAGAGCCGTCTGATATCGCATATTGATAAGGATGTTACAACTGAACAGGAACCAGGCATAAAATTGCTTCCCAGCTATCCTAATCCTTTCGACCGGCATACGACGATAAGATATCATTTACCTGAACCTTGTCATGTGGTACTGAAGATATACGGCCCAACAGGTCAGGAATTGTCTACACTTGTCAATGCATTCCAACCAAAGGGCGGGCACGAAGTCACATGGCAGCCGGAAAGACTGCCCCCAGGCTTGTATTTTTGCAGGCTCGTGGTTACTGATGTTTTATCAGGATATGGGCAGGGCCATGTCGAAACGGGGAAGATGATGCTGGTGAAACAGTGACGAGTGACAGGTGATATTTAACTGGAAAGGGAAGAGGGAATAATGATATAATGGGCGTAAGGTGTAGTAATTGTGGTTATTATCATTGAAATAGTCAGAATCTAGCTTCCAGAATCCGGAGGATATTGAAGAATCATGTATATTAGCATAAATGGCAAATTCTCCTGTGCACTATGGATTGTACATAAAAAATTCATTACTTTCTTCATGAAATCAAAAGTAACATAATGAAAAAGACCATCATCACCCGCCGCAGCCTGCTTAAGAAAGCTGCCGCGCTGGCAGCCGGAAGCGCTATCCTGATGAATTTCCCGGCCAGGATATTCGGATCGGCATCCGGTAAAAAAAGCCGCGTCATCCTCATTCGCGATGAAAATGTTATCGACGCCGACGGTAAAATAAATGCCGGTATTATGCAGGATATGCTTGATAAAGCTATGCTGCAGCTTACCGGCAGGTCGTCGGTTGGTGACGCCTGGAAAGACATTGTCAGGCCTTCGGATATCGTCGGCATAAAAACCAATGTATGGCGACACCTTCCTACACCGCCGGAGCTTGAGAATGCCATAAAGAAAAGGGTTATGGAAGCAGGTGTTAAGGAAGACAAGATCAGCATCAGGGACCGTGGCCTCTTGTCTGATCCTGTTTTCAAGCAGTCTACAGCGCTTATTAATGTCAGGCCCATGCGCACACATGCCTGGTCGGGTGTGGGAAGCCTGATCAAAAATTATATTATGTTCGTGAATAATCCTTCTTCATATCATGATGATTCATGCGCCGATCTGGCAACCTTGTTTGAACTGCCTGTAGTCAAGGGCAAATCAAGGCTGCACATCCTGGTGATGCTGACACCCTTGTTTCATGGCGTGGGTCCGCATCATTTCAATAAAGAATTTACCTGGCCATACAAAGGCATTATCGTCGGCTTTGATCCCGTGGCTGTTGATTCGGTGGGCTTACAGATCATCCAGGCCAGACGTAAGGAATATTTTGGCGAGGATAAACCCCTTAATCCGCCTGCTAAACATATTCTTTTGGCCGATACACGGCATCATCTCGGCACTGCCGATCCCAACCTGATCGAACTTGTAAAGATGGGATGGAAAGAGGGTGTAATGTTATAGGGAGCTGATCCTCCCTGTCCGGGGGGAGTCGTACATGGGTGTTAAGGATAAGAAAAATTTAAGAAAATCATGCTGTTGAGAATAATACTTCGGATTATATCATTTCTGTTTATGATCCCGGCCACGGCATTTTGTATATCAGATGCCGCAAGGGTTTCAGTGTTAACATTTGAACCCGGGAATGAGTATTATACGATATTCGGACACACAGCTATCAGGATTTCAGATAAATCATTGAATCTTGACCGGGTTTATAATTTCGGGACTTTTAATTTTAATACACCGTATTTTTATCTTAAGTTTCTGAAGGGTAGTCTTTTCTACTATCTTGCCGTTGATGATTTTGAATACTGTTTGGCTCATTGGCTGGCTGATCATCGTAAGGTATACGAACAGGAACTGGATATGAATGGTTATGAGAAGCAACGAATATTCCAAAGGCTTGAGAAATGTTATCATTCTGAAGACAGGTACTATCGCTATGATTTTCTCTATGATAACTGTGCTACAAGGGTAAGGGATGCTGTTTTTCTTTCGGTTGAAGATGCTGACAGGTATGACACTGTTCAATATTGCAACAGGTCTTTCAGACAGTTATTGAAACCTTATATGGCTGAAAGTTATTGGGTTGATCTTGGCGTTAACCTGGCTATGGGTAAAGAGGCTGACAAAATAGCCGAATCATGGCATACTATGTTTTTGCCCGATTATATCATGTTTACTCTGGAGAACTCAAAGATTGGTAAAGAGAAAAGGATATTGCTTGATGGACCGGTAGCTGAAAAGCATCGAATAAATATGTCATGGATTATGCCATGGGTGATTGCAGTAAGTCTGGTGTTGTTATCTTTTTATGCGAGAATCCAGAAAGTTATTTTATACTCACTACTCGCATTTGTCGGATTTAATGGATTATTCATATTGACAGTTAGTCTTATTTCTGAGAATTCGGGTTTTATTAACAACTTGAATGTAATCTGGACAATACCTTCATTGCTTGTTTTATTTCTTCGTCCTGTACATTTGAATGACTATATTAAATTGATGTACAGTGCATTTCTGATATTGATAATGGCGTTTTGGAAAGTATTGCCCCAGGCATTATCCGTCTCGTTCCTGCCCTGGATCCTTTTGCTTTTAATATTGCTGGTCTTGGATTTACGGTTTGTCCGTGAGCGTTTTGGTATCGTCCGGAACGCACCGGAATAACAATGTGTGGCTTTAAATATGGTCCACAGGGAACAGTGAACGGTGAACAGTATAGTGTATCTGTCAATCTGTAAATCTGTTACTGGGGAATAGTCCCTGTTTTTATTCTTTTATCTAATATCTATTGTTTTGGTTCTTAAATTAGGTCAAAGCCTGAAATGCGTAGTCAGATATTCCTTTAGTTCGCTGTAATCGTGCATCACCGGGAACTCCGGAAAATCGTCGATGACATTTTGGGGAGGACGGAAAAGGATGGCCTTATCGGCTTCCTGAAGCATGCTGACGTCGTTGTATGAATCGCCAAAAGCGATTACCTCGTAGTTCAGGCTTTTCAATGCTTCAACAGCCTTCTTTTTTGAGTCTTTCTGCCTGAGGTTATAACCTGTTATGGTGCCTTCGGCATTCGTTTCAAGCGAATGGCAGAAAAGCAGGGGCCAGTTTAGCTGGCTCATCAGGGGGCCTGCAAATTCCACAAAAGTATCCGACACCACGACAAACCGCGTATGCTGTTTCAGCCATTCGATCATTTCCTGCGCGCCTTCAAGGGGCTTTATTGTGCTGATGACCTTTTGGATATCCTGTAATTTCAATTTTTTCTCTTTCAGTATCTTAATGCGGTATTGCATTAATTCATTATAGTCTTTAATATCGCGTGTGGTAAGGCGTAATTCTTCAAACCCTGTTTTCAGTGCAACATTGATCCACACCTCAGGCACCCATACACCTTCGAGATCAGAACACACAGCATGCAGTCTTTTCATAATGATCTAATGATTAGAATAATGTGGCCAAAATAAGAAAAAAAATGATTATCTTGAAAATTTATCCAACAGGTATATCTTAAGGAGGTTATAATCGGATTTCATTGTTTCCCATGATTCCTTTTTCTGATCCAATCCCTTCATGCTGTCAGGCAATTCAGGATCAAAACCAAGCAATTCGTTTATTTCGGCCGGGAATTTGGCCGGATGCGCTGTTTCCAGGCAAACAGCAAGTTGTGATGAAACAGCATCTTCAGGCGATGACCTGAAGTATTCCTGTAGTCCGGCCCATCCCACTGCTCCATGGGGTTCAAGCAGCACATGATGTCGTTCGTATACTGATTTCAGTATGGCCTTTGTGTGCAGGTCATTAATGCTGATGCTGTGCATGGCTTTTTTAAGTCTTGCCACATCAGGTTCTTTTATGATTACACCATGCTCATCCATCACGCCGCCATACAGGGCAATAATTCTGGCCATATTACTTGGATGTCCGACATTCATGGCGCTTGAGATGCAGTCTCTGGAAGGTATGATGGTTTTATATTTGCCGGTTTGAAAATACACAGGCACCTCGTCGTTTTCGTTTGTTGATACAACAAATTTTTTTACCGGAAGGCCCATATGAAAGGCAATCAATCCTCCCATCAGATCGCCAAAATTACCTGACGGAACAGAGAATATCACAGGTTCGTTTTCCCGGTTTTTGAGCATGGACCATGCGAAAAAAAAATAGACCGATTGTGGGATAAGTCTTCCGATATTGATTGAATTGGCTGAAGAAAGGTTCAGCCTATCCAGTTGGGGATCTGAGAAAGCCTTTTTCACCAGCGCCTGGCAGTCATCGAATTTGCCTTCAATGCCTATGATATGCACGTTCTTCCCCAGTGTGGTCATCTGTTTGCGTTGCCGTTCCGTAACTTCTTTTTCCGGAAAAAGGACAACCACCCTGATATTTTCAAGTCCGTAAAATGCATTGGCGATGGCGCTTCCGGTGTCTCCCGAGGTGGCAGTGAGAATCAGCATATCCCTGTTTTCAAGGTGCAGGAAATACTGCATGAGACGTCCCATCATCCGTGCAGCAAAGTCCTTGAAAGAGGCTGTTGGCCCCCTGTCAAGACGCAACAGAAACTTTCTTTCATAAACAGGCTCCAGTGGGACATCATAATCATATGCATCCATGGCCATAGCCAGTAATTCGTCACCGGGGATATCTGTTGTGAGGAACAGCTCCAGCACCGTGTGGGCTATTTCGTAATATTTTTTGCCTGTTAAAGCATTCAGTGTTGCGTTATCCATTTCTGGCAGGCTTTCGGGCATATACAAACCACCGTCGGGGGCAAGTCCTTTTAACAACGCCTCTTTAAATGAAACACGGGGAGCTTTCAGATTGGTTGAATAATACAATATTGGTCTTGGCATGGTCAAATTAATCAATGATTAATCGATGTCGTTAAGTTAAGGATTTCTTTGTCCTCTCCCTGCACCCTCTCCGGGAGAGGGACATAATTCGGTCTTAACTTAACGACATTGAATGATTTATTATACGTTCAGCTGTTTGAATTTTTCATTGGTAAATTCAAGCAGCGAAGATAGCTTTAAGTCAGAAAAATCAAAACGCCTGTCATTAATTTCTGTGGGATCAGGGACGGTGACAACTTTCATTCGTGCAGCCTTAGCGGCGATTGCCCCGTTGAATGAATCTTCAAACGCAAGGCAATACTGCGGATCGGTTCCAAGTTTTTGCGAAGTTGTAAGGTATACACCGGGATGGGGCTTGCCATATTCCTCCTTTTCACTTGAATTCAGTACGTTGAATTCACCGGCAATGCCAAATTTATTCAATGCAGTATTTATCAATACTTGTGGCGATGATGTAGCTACAGCAACCGGCAAAGACATATTTTTAAACAACTGCAATACATTAAGGAATCCTTCCTTCAGCTCAGCTTTATCCTGTATGGCAATGCGCATATTTTCAATGATCTCATGATAAAGCTGTGAAAAGTTTTTTCCTTCCCACGGTTTTTCGGCATACCAGAACCTGATGGTGTCATAAGTGTCCAGCCCGACAGTTCGCCTGCACATGTTGGTTGTAAGGTTCAGTCCGATGCCGGCAAAGACTTTTTTCTCGATTTCTTCCCATAAAGGTTCTGACTCTATAATTATTCCGTCAAGGTCGAATATTACAGCTTTTATCATATATAATAAATTATACGTTGGCTACGCGTATAATGTCGGCGAAGACGCCGGCTGCAGTGACCTCAGCTCCGGCACCGTAACCTCTTATCACCATAGGCTGTTCATGGTACCTGTCAGTTGTGATAAGAATTATATTATTGCTGCCTTCGAGGGGATATGCCGGATGCATAAAGTCAACTTCCATTAATTCGATACTTGCCCTGCCGTTGTCAAGTCGGGCAACATAACGCATTTTTTTGTTCTCATTTACCAGTTTACGGCGTCGTTCCTCAAATTCCCCGTCATATTTCTGTATCACCTGCCAGAAATCGTCGAGGGTGCCTTCGAAACATTCAGCAGGCAGGAAAGGCTTAATGGAGATATCACTGCTTTCAAATTCATAGCCTGCTTCACGGGAAAGGATCAGCAGTTTTCGTCTGACATCGGTGCCGCTCAGGTCAATCCTGGGATCAGGTTCTGAATAACCGTTTTCCAGGGCCATTTTTATGGCCTGACTTAAGGGTACCTTTTCACTGATGGTGTTAAAAATAAAATTCAGCGTGCCGGACAATACGGCTTCAAGCCGGATTATTTTATCACCGCTGCGAATCAGGTCATTCAAAGTGCTGATAATGGGTAATCCTGCTCCCACATTTGTTTCGTATGTGAACCTGACATTTTTCTCCTGTGCTGTTTCTTTTAATTCTTTATATAAGACATATTCAGATGAACAGGCAATTTTGTTAGCTGTTACAACGGAGACAAAAGAGCTGAGCACATTTTTATATACAGCAGTCACAGAAGCATCAGCGGTACAGTCAATGAAAACACTGTTGCGAAAATTGAGGTAATTCATTTTCTGGACAAACAACTCAATGTCTGCTTTTTCCCCTTGTTTTTCCATTTCATCGCGATATTTGTCAAGAGAGATACCATCGGGATTAAGCAACATTTTCTTTGAACTGCTGATGCCAATAACATTTATTTTCAGATGATGATCTTTCAACAGTTTATCATGCTGTGCATTGATTTGTTTCAACAGGTTTCCGCCAACTGTTCCCACGCCTGCCAGGAACAGGTGAAGCTCTTTATCATGCGACAGGAAAAAGCCTTCGTGAATAACATTGAGAGCCTTCCTGAGGCTTTCTTTCTTAATGACAATTGAAATATTCAATTCCGAAGAACCTTGTGCTGTAGCAATAACACTTATCCCGTTTCTGCCCAGTGAGGTGAACAGATTGGCTGAGATGCCGGGTGTGTTTTTCATACGTTCACCAACAATGGCGATAATGGACAGCTCGCGTTCAAGTCTTATGACAAGCTCATTTCTGAGTTTTATTTCGCTTTCAAACTGATGTTCCAATGCTTTAAGGGCCCTGTCAGTATAAACCGGATTAACAGCAAAGGTGATCGTGTATTCCGAAGATGCCTGTGTTATCAGGACTATGTTGATATGATTTTCGGCGAGAGTTCCGAAAAGCCTTGATGAGATACCGCGAACACCCACCATCCCCGGCCCCATAAGTGTGATCAGGTCGATTTCATCTATTGATGATATACCTTTTATCATCGAAACTCCTGCTGATTTCGATTCTTTCGAGATCACTGTTCCATGGAATTCCGGATTAAATGTATTTTTTATGGCAATATCAATATTTTTCTGGTAAGCTGGCTGAATGGTGGGTGTGTAAATAACTTCAGCGCCGAAATGCGACAATTCCATAGCTTCTGCATAGCTGAGATGTTCAATGGCAAAAGCCTTTTTCACTTTGTCAGGGTCAGCCGTCATGAAGCCATCCACATGGGTCCATATCTCAAGACGCTCTGCCTCAAGTGCAGCTGCAATAATGGCGGCCGTGTAATCCGATCCGCCCCTTCCCAGCGTTGTTGTATCACCCTTTTCATTGCTGGCAATAAAGCCGGGAACGATGGCTGTTTTCTTATAGTTTTTAAAAAACGACCGGATAAGCCGTGTGCTTAATGTCATATTAACCTCAGCTTTGCCATAAGAAGAATCAGTTTTTATTATGCCTTTTGCATCAACAAGCTCTGCGTTTTCAATGACCTTGCTGATAATGTAGGATGCTATGATCTCACCGAAACTCAGTACTTTGTCCTGTATTTTTGGCGTTACATCGTTGAGAAGATATATGCCGTTGATGATATTGCTGAGTTCCTTGAGGTATGAGTTTACTCTTGCCTGGACTTCTGAAAACAAAGGTTCTTCAAAGAGAGTTTTAATTGTCTCCAGGTGTTTAATTTCGATTTCGTTATAAACCCTGAAGAAGTTCTGATCCTTGGCGGCGGCATGCGTGCAAAGCTCTATGAGTTTATCGGTAACGCCGTATAAGGCTGATATGACTATGATGACCTGTTCCTGCTGATTTTCTATGATCTTTTTTATCCTGAGGATATTCCCGGCTGTTCCGATTGATGTGCCGCCAAATTTCAAGACTTTCATTTTGCCCGTCATTAATAGTTTTAAAGCTTAAAAATAGTACAGATATGGGTATAAAAAAAGGAAAGAGGGGAATATGTTAAGGATGTAATTGCAGCAGATTACCGATTACCGTTCACTATTCACTGAATACCGGCACGCCTTCCTTAATCTTCCATCCCCTGAAGAAGGGACTCTCCGGGATGCCTTTGAGATGCTGCCTGGTATCCTCATAAAACCGTGTGATTTTGTACTGGTTATGGTCCAGGAGGTTGAAATGGTCTTCGTTTTGTGAATAAAGATCAACGGGCAAGACATAAAATGTTGATTTTCCCGTCAGGTCAGCACGGTAAACCCAATAAGGCATATAATTATAATCAGAGACAGAGGTACCGTCCCGGGTTTTGATCAGGTGCATACTGAACATGATACCACCGTCTTTGTATTGGGCCCGCTGGTTTGATACGAAATTACCCAGTGAATAAACCACAAGGTTATACCGGGATGAATCGATAGGGTCGGGATAGTGCTTGCGCACAGGTTGGATTACATGGGGATGTGAACCTATGATGGCATCAGCGCCATGTCGAAAAAGGAAAGAGGCAAGTTGTCGCTGCTGCCTGTTTTCAGAGCGCTGATATTCCTCACCCCAGTGCATGGTGACGATCACGAAATCGGGATTTGCCAGTCCCGCCTTTTCCAGATCATTTTTAATTGTAACAGTATCTATGCGGTTTATGATACAAGGCAGGGCAATCTCCAATCCGTTTGTGCCATATGTGTAATTCAACAGTGCGATCCTGATATTGTTCTTTTCAAGGATAAGGGGGTAGTTTTTTTCACGGTCTTCGGTATTCCGGAATGTTCCGGTATGAATAAGGTTGAGTGTGTCAAGCGCCCTGAGTGTTCGCTCAAATCCTTTTTTACCCCTGTCAAGGGCATGGTTGTTAGCCTGTATCATTACATCAAATCCGGCTTTTGAAGCAGCTTTGGCAAGTTCATCCGGACTTGAGAATTGCGGATATCCCGTGTATGCTGGCCCGGCCAGGGTGACTTCAAGGTTGCCGATGGCAATATCAGCCTCTTCTATAAAAGGCTTTATATAGCGGAAAGTTGGTTCATAGTTATAGGATTGTGTTGCTTCATCCCAGGCTCCTTTTATCTGCTCATCATGCCCCATGATGTCACCGCCAAAAACCAGCGTGAGGCTGGATGTGTCGGAATGCTGCGGGAGACAGGGAAGGAGGAAGAAAGCGAGGGGGATCAATAAAGCAGTTATTTTCCGAAACATGATTATGAATATGTTGTAAATGTTGTGGTTGTTATTAGTTGTCACCCAATCCTCAAATCACCAGATTACCAAATAATCTCACCATCCCCCGCTGGCGCCGCCACCGCCGAAGCTGCCGCCGCCCCCCCCTGAGAATCCGCCAAATCCGCCGCCGCCTCCGAAGCCTCCAAATCCTCCGCTTCCTGAGGAAAAATCACCGAATTTTCCTTTGTTTCCATGACTTGATGAACCCAGCATAGTCATCAGCACCCACCAGGGAATTGATTTCCCCGGCGAATACAAACGCCTTTTTGACTTAATGGAGCTGAAAATTACAAAGAATACAATGAACATAACGATGACAGGAATGACACTGCCTTCTGAATCTGTTTTCTTCATGTATTCATCGGCTGTATATTCACCTTTTGTTAAGGCCATAAGCGTATTGGTTGCATCATCAATGCCTTTATAGAAGTTACCTTTTTTAAAGGCAGGGCTCATTTCGTTTTCGATGATCCTTTTGGCGATGGCGTCCGGTACGGCACCTTCAAGGCCGTATCCTGTCTGGATGGTCATTTTATGATTTTGCGGACTAATAAGTATAACAATACCATTATCCTTTTCTTTCTGACCGATTCCCCATTTTTCTCCCAGTGTATTTGCAAATTCTGCAATGGGATAATCCTGCAAATCATCATAGGTAATCACATAGATCTGAGTGGATGTGGAATCATTGAATGCCTGAAGTTTATTATTCAGTGTTATCTGGTGGTCTTCAGACAATAATCCTGTAAAGTCATTTACCAGTCTGAGCGGGATCATGGGATCGGGGATATCCTGAGCAAAGGCCAGTGAGCCAATAAACATCAGTGCAAGAAATAATTGAAAAGGCTTCATTTTATGTTTATTAATTCTCTCCGAATGAAATGGTGTTGCTGAGTTCATTTGTATCATTATCCTGCCGCGGAAAAAAGGCTTTCAGTTTTTCCCCGGCCATCTGAATACCCTTGCTGAGCCCGCCGGTAAAATCCTCATTGTTAAAATGTTCCTGTAAGACATCCCTCACCGAATCCCAGAAACCATCCGGAACTTTCGCATGGATGCCGGCATCACCAAGCACGGCAAACTGTTGTTTTGCTATTGATATATAAAACAGGACTCCGTTGCGTTCACGGGTATTGAACATATCAAGCAGTTTGAAAAGATAGGCTGCCCGGTCAAGTACATCGCCTTTACAGCTGTTTTCAATATAAACCCGTATTTCGCCTGAAGTCAGTTTTTCGGCTTCTTCAATAGCATGCACGATGCCGTCCTTTTGTTCCTGCGTGAAGAAGGTTTCAGCTTTCATAACCTGTTAATATCAGAATTCTACCTTGGGTGCCTGTGAGGCCGCAGGCTCTGCGTCGAAATAAGGTTTTTCCTTAAATCCGAATATGCCTGCCATTAAAACCTGTGGAAATTTTTTGGTGTATTCATTATATTCCTTTGTGGTGTCATTAAATTTCTTGCGCTCCACGGCAATACGATTCTCTGTCCCTTCCAGTTGTGCCTGCAGCTCAAGGAAGTTCTGGTTGGCTTTTAACTCAGGATAGTTCTCAACGACCACAAGGAGTCTTGATAAGGCAGAACTCAGTTCCCCCTGAGCAGCACTGAATTCCTGCATCGATTCTGCCGTAATATTATCAGGATTAACATTAACGGATGTTGCTTTGGCTCTGGCTTCAATGACTCTGGTAAAGGTTTCCTGTTCGTGTTCTGCATATCCCTTTACAGTGGCTACCAGGTTGGGAATCAGGTCGAGGCGCCGCTGGTACTGGTTTTCAACATTGGCCCATTCGCGTTTGACCTGTTCACTCAGGGTTACCATTTTATTGTACATATTCTTGCAAGATCCGCCAAAGATAAAAATAACGAGGATAATAAGAACCCAGGTTATAATACGTTTGTTTTTCATGGATAATTTGGTTTAGTATAGAACAATTTTTTAATTCATGCGTAAAATTAATTAGTTTTTTCATCCATCACTATTTATTGTTATTAAAAACAATTTGGCACAAGTTTTGGAACATGAAATAAAAAAAGGCATCATGAAAACAAAAATTCTGTTCAAACCATTCATTCTTCCGGGTATAATGTTGATGGTCCTTACGCTTTCATGCGAGGAAATGATGGATACCATAGGCACTGATACTGATATTCGTGAGAAGATTGAAGGCCAGTGGCGGTGTGACGAAACAAGTGAATACTATAAATCAACGGCTGAGATATTTTCAGTTTATATTTATCCACACCCCGATGACTCATCAAAGGTCCTCATCGACAATTTCTATGAGTTGGGGTATGATGTTTCTGTTGTTGCAGCCCTTTCTAACCGTAGTTTATATATAAACTCACAAACGGTGGAAGGTGGTTTTACCGTTATCGGTTCGGGAACCATATCTTCAAATTATAATGTTATTGAATGGAACTATTCTGTGGATGATGGCAGCGGTATGGTAGACAATGTTACGGCAACATTTACCAAGCTATGAATATGGAAGGTACAGGCTGATACTTTGCCGGGTGGTTTCTTGGATTCCACCCTTTTTTTTTGTATCTTTTACCTCAATTTAAAAACTAATACTCCCGGCCATGTTCGCAGATAAGGACAATAAAAATGTATCAAAAGATGTAAAATCTCTGAAGAAAATTTTTGTTCCGGTTGATTATTCCGAATGTTCTGTGTTTGCATGTCGTTATGCCCTTAAGATTGCCAGCCTTCTGCAGGCTGAAATTAAACTTTTTCATACTTATTATTCCCCGGCCTTCGATCTGATTGAGCTGGCAAGTGCCGTTCAGACTCAGACACAACTTAAAGAAGAGGCTCTGAGTAACCTGGAAGCAAGTGAGAATGAGACAATGAAAAGTTTTATCCAAAGCCTTCATGATTTTATCGCTGAATCCAATCTTGCACCTGTCGATATCAGTTTTGAGATTAAGCCCGGGGTTCCTGAAGATGAGATCAGACGGTTCAGTGAATGGTATGAGCCTGATCTGGTGGTCATGGGTACCCATGGGAAGGGCAGCGGGGTAAGCAGTATCATGGGGAGTGTTACGGCAGCCATTATTGGGAAAATTAACTATCCTGTGCTGGCCATACCTGAAAAATATAAATTCATAGGAGAAAAAAACATAAAAAAGGTTATGTATGTGACCGATTTCAATGAATCCGATTTTCTCTCCATCCGCAACCTTATGAATCTTACCGACCAGCTTGGATTGGATATATACTGCACTCACATTGGCGATGATCCCAAATCATGGGACAAAATCAGGATGGAAGGCTTAATGGAATACTTCAGGAAGTCATACGGGGAAGCCCAGGTTGGCTACAGCTTCATCAGTCAGAAGAATTTGCTTGAAGATCTTGATCAGCTGATTCGTGACAAAGAAATCAACATCCTTTCGGTTACTTCCCACCGCAGAAATATTATAGAAAAACTTTTCAGGACCAACATGACCAAAAAGCTGTTTTACCATACCAGTATTCCCCTGCTGGTATTCCCTTCATAAAATGAACAATCGTGCCACAATAAAACGGGATTTTCCTTATGGTAATAAAGTACTGCGCAGTGTACTTTCACTTCATTAAAACAAATTGGCTTCCCAAATAACCCATGCGCTTACGGCAAATTTTATAAACCTTGCCAGGGATATAAGAGCGTATTTTTTGAAAGGATAGTCAACCGATCCTACTAACATGGCTACACCTGAAAAGGGAAATGGTGTGAGTGATGCAACCAGCACGAGGTATTGACCGTAGGTTTGCAAAAGCCTTTCTGTCTTTTTCAGATAACGGGTTGTTATATATTGGTAGAAAAGGGTATTATGCAGGTACTTGCCCACACCGAATGCGATTATGCCGGCGAGGTAGGATAGGACTGTGAATATCAGCGTCAGGCCAATATAATCCATGAGGGTATCGCTCCTTAATGCCCATATCAGAAAAACTTCAGGCGGTATAATACCAATTATGATTTCTGAAAGGCTGTAAACGGTAAAAACCAGCCAGTTATTCCGGAATATGGGTTCAAACTTTGCAAGGGTTTCCTGGTCAACCGTGTGTTTGGATAAAACAAAAAGGGCAACGATAACAGTCAGCCAGATGATGCCTCTCATCAGATTGCGTAAAAAGAAACTTCTTCTGGACCTTTGTTTATCCATAGATTAACTTAATTGATAAGAAAGATCTCCCAGTAATAATGGTCGATCAATGCAGTTTAATTCCGATCATGTGTATGAATTCCTCACGGGTACGGCTGTCTTTCAAAAATATGCCCGTAAATGCCGAAGTTGTGGTCACCGAATTTTGTTTCTGAACGCCCCGCATGACCATGCATAAATGCTTGGCCTCGATAACAACGGCAACACCCATCGGATCCAAAGTTTTCTGAATGCAGTCCCTTATCTGCATGGTGAGCCTTTCCTGTACCTGCAGCCGCCGGGCATAAGCCTCAACCACCCGGGCAATTTTACTCAGCCCTGTGATATGTCCGTTTGGAATATAGGCAACATGAGCTTTCCCGAAGAAAGGCACCAGATGATGCTCACAGAGTGAATACAACTCAATATCCTTCACCAAAACCATCTGCCGGTAGTCCTCTTTGAAAGATGCATCCTGCAAGATCTCTTCAGGTTTGATAAAATAACCATGAGTGAAATATTGCATAGCCTTTGCCACCCTTTCCGGGGTGTCGAGTAATCCCTCTCTGCACGGGTCTTCTCCCAGGTTAAGCAGTATCTTTCTGTAGAGTGATGCCAGGGACTTTGTTTTTCTTCCATGAAACTTGTCAATACGCTCAAAACCTGCTTCGGCTATACCTTCAATGATTTTTTTATGTTCTTCCATTATGCGGTTTTATTATGGTGAAGTTCAATTGTAGTATTTATCTGTGATATCACAAAAAATAATTAATTTAGTAAACCTTGAACTAGCAAATTTAAAAACTTTTCTTTTGGAACAAACCTTATAAATCGCTGGTGCATGAAAATATTGATAGTGGTTGCTTCCAGCACGGAGATCAAAGAGGTTAGGGATAATCTGACTTTTGTGAATAAACTGACACCGAACCTTTCATCCTTCATTTATGGTAACCTGAATATTGACATTTTGGTGACCGGTTATGGCAGTGTTTTCACGGCGTTTCATCTTACAAGAACCTTATTCTCATATAATTACGATCTGGCTATTAATGCAGGTGTCGCCGGCAGTTTTGACTATTTTCTTGAGCAGGGTTTTGTGGTGAATGTGATACAGGATCAGTTTGCCGACCTGGGTTTTGAGGATAAACTCGGATTCTATACCCTGGGTGAAAAGGAGATGATTAATGAGGATTCTTTTCCTTTTACCGGTGAGATAATGCGAAGTCTCGGCAATTTTGAGATTGAGGAAATAGAATCCATGATCCCGGTGAAGGCTATTACCGTTAATACCATTCACGGATCCCAGGAAAAAATACAACGGTTGAAAAGCAAATATCATGCTGAAATAGAGACTATGGAGGGGGCAGCCTTTTTTTATGTTTGCCTGATGGAAAAGGTGCCTTTTTTACAGATACGGGCGGTTTCAAATTTCGTTGAAATTCCCAAGGTTGAGAACTGGTACCTGCCACTGGCCCTGAAAAACCTTACAAAGTCGATGATGGATATTTTCGGTGAGCTGAGAATTGATTGACGAGGAAAGGGACAAGGGACGAGGGACATAAAGAAGGGACAAGGGACAAGTAATGTAAGTCGCGGAGTCCGGGAGTCCCGGAGTCTCCAAGTCATAGATTCTGGAACTTTCAGACTCTCGACTCCCAGACTTCCCGACTCTCAGACTCCCGGACCAGAAGACTAGAAGACTTAGAGACCAGAAGACCAGCAGACTCCCGGACTCCTTGACTGTTTGGCTGATCTTTAATTTTCACATAAAATATGTTTTCTTTGTACATTTATTATATTGCAGAATCATGATCGTTATCACCGGCGCTGCGGGTTTTATCGGGAGCAACCTGGTCGGGAAGCTTAATGCTGAAGGCCATTCCGACCTGGTCGTGGTGGATCAGTTCAACCGGCCGGAGAAAACCAGGAATCTGGAAAACAAAAGCTTTGAGGAAAAAATTGACCGCGATGATTTCCTTCTATGGCTGAATCGCCATCACCGGGAAGTCATCTATGTTTTTCATATCGGCGCCCGCACTGACACCGCTGAATTTGATAAATCAGTCTTTGACCGGCTCAATTTCGGCTATTCAAAAGAGGTATGGAATACCTGTGCGACGCATTCCATTCCGCTGCTGTATGCATCTTCAGCCGCAACTTACGGAATGGGCGAATATGGTTATGAGGACAGTCACGAGATTGTTAACCGGCTTAAGCCCCTGAATCCTTACGGAGAATCAAAAAATGAATTTGATAAATGGGTATTGCGGCAAAAAGACTGTCCGCCTTTTTGGGCCGGGATGAAATTTTTTAATGTATACGGGCCGAATGAATATCATAAAGGCAGAATGGCTTCCGTGATCTTCCATGCTTTTAACCAGATACGGCAAACCGGCCGCATGAAGCTTTTCCGTTCCCATAACCCGGAATTCAAAGACGGTGAACAGAAGCGCGATTTTATTTATGTAAAGGATGTCACGGATGTGCTGTATTTCATATTCAGGAAACGTCCGGCTCCGGGTCTGTACAACCTGGGAACCGGGGAAGCCAGGACCTTTCTCGACCTTACAAAGGCTACCTTCCTTGCCATGAACCTTGATCCGGTTATCAATTTTATCGATACCCCGGCTGATATCCGCATTAAATACCAGTATTTCACGGAAGCTCATATGGAAAAACTCCGCATGGCAGGCTATACAAAGCCATTTCATAGCCTTGAAGCGGGAGTGAAGGAATATGTGAAGGAATACCTGACGAATGAGGCATACTATTAGATACGACCGGAGAATGGTTATGAATTCGTTGTAATGGTTGCACGGAATTATATAGCGGTTTAGGTGTTTCGGTATTTATGAATTCAGGATTTCAGGATTTTGAAGGAAAATCCTAAATGCTAAACTGCTAAATTCCTAAAATGCTAAAAAGCTAAATAGCTAAACAGCACAACATTTATAACCATTACAACCACTGCAACATTTCTAACGTGGTTCGTCCTACCTCTTTACAAACGCCCCCTTTGCCACCTGGTTGCCCGCAGATGTGCATACGGCAATCCGGTACAACCCCGGTGTCAGCCATGCAATTTCCAGGATACAGCAGTCCTCCGAGCTAAAATATACCTCTCTTTCCGTTATAATGCGGCCTGCCTCGTCATAGATTCTCAGGATATAATCCCTGGCCTTATCCAGCGTGATCAGTTTCATGTTGAGCAGATCTTCAGCCGGGTTGGGAAATGCCATGAGATCCGGTGCAAGATAGATCCTGTCTTTTAGTCCGGTAGTCCCGTGGTAAACAAGGGTGTCTTTCATATAGGGGCCCCTGTTCCCCGTCTCGTCAATGGCTCTTATGTACATGAAATACCTTCTGAGGTTTACCAGCGAGGTTACTGGAATGGTAAAGGTAACTGAATCGAGGGTGACATTGGGAGAAGGACTGAAGTCATCAACGGTATAAAGAGGGCTCATGGCAGAATCTTCATCCTCAAAATAATATTCGAGGGAAGTTATGTTCATAGGCTCAGCGTGCAGGTTAAAGAAGGTGCCTTTTGAAACCGGAGTCCAGGCGCCGCTGTTTGACATGGCCATGGCCTCGATATAATGTACGCCTTTGGCAATGTCGCCGAGGTCAATCTCAAATGTATAGTCAACATCCGTTGAGGGTGATGCGAATGAATGTGAGACCCAGGTGCTCCCGTCTGAAAGCGGATCGATGCGGTAGCGGAATCCTTCGATGGTATCCGTTGGCCAGGGCTTCAGGAAGGCCTTCGGGGTTAATGACGACCAGCCTTCAGTGGCATGCCTGACGCGGAAAAAAGCCTGGTGGAATCCCGGCGACAGGTCATTCACCGGCAGGGTTGCCGTAATCATCACCTCGCCGGTATTGGGCGCAACGGCAAGGGGAGTGCCCTTTCCGTAAGGAACGGCAGGGTCATCATAGAAATATTCTGCCGTTATGATCTGGGGCATCGCTTTAAAAGCCAGTCCCAGCAAAAACAGGGTGAGGATGGTTCGCATGGTTAATAACTTTTAACTTTGATGGTTACAGGCAGCTTATTGTCTTCGGTGGAATAACTGCTGACGTTCAGTTCATAGATCACCGGTCCGGCCGGCAAACCCGACAGTTGATAAGGCTGCGGACCACCATATGCGCCGCAGTCGACCCCTCCTTCACCGGCGCTGAGGGCGGGACTGCCTTCCTTCAGCTGCCATTTGCCGTCGGTGCTGTTGGAAAGTGCTCCCAGGAACAGGGCCTCTTCCGAAATGTTGGCCTGGTTGTGGTTGTCGGTGCCGAAATGATCGGAGATAGATAGATTATAGCTGACATCGGGATCGGGCAGGGCAGGCAGTTTGACATTTTCTTTACCGGCTTTGCAGAGAATGTTGTTTTTTAAGTCAAAACCGGTGGGGATATCAATTAATTCGGTATTCAAGATGTTGTTGAGGAATACTCCTGTGCTGCCATTGTATATTGAAACCCCGCCGTTGATCATACAGTTCACGACGACAAGGTTGGTGGCAATATAGCCGAAGGCATAAATACAATCGCCATATAGGTTTATATCAAAATAACACTCCGAGATGGTGATGTTTTCACAATTTGCATATAAATTGATATTGCTTGCATGGCATCTTCTGATTGTAATGTCATCTTCCCTGATATCGAAAAAGGATTCTAAACCCATAACGACAGAACCACCGGATCCATCTGCAAAAGAAACAGTATTGACCTGAGTGGAAATTTTATTGGCTGAGATTCCGGGATTTTCATCCAAAAAATAACCGGGCCCTTTAATGATCAGCTTTTTGGTAATATTGACCCCGGAATAATTATCCGGTGATCCTTCCACCATGATGGTATCACCGTTAAAGGCAGCATCGTGAGCCTCCTGGAGGTCGGAATAAATTTTGGCGGCAGGGTTGTCGGCCAGTTTGTTGTTGACACGAAAAGTCCCGGCGTTTAGCAATGCGGAGGTTAGTCCGCAGACGAGTGAGGTGAAAAAGAAAAATTTTTTCATAAGGGTAAAATTTAGGTTATAGCGTTATTCATGAAAAAAGACCTGATGCATCAGGATAAGCAAGAGATCGGAAAAGAAAAAAGACTTACCGGTGAAGCGGAAAACCGGCAGGGGAGAAGAAAATGAAACGGTATCGCCCGGAAGCGTATCTTGTTGAAAAAAACGTAAAGAAAACGACTGGTTTTCATGGCGGTTGGTTTGGTTTAGTGATTAAGATTAGCGAGAACGTTACAGAGAGAACCATCAAATTTAATCAAAACAGGGATTAAAGTCAAGAAGATTTTTTTAAAAAGAGGAAGAAGCGACAAGGGGTTCAGTGAATAGTGAAAAGTGAAAAGTTCCTCAGCATTTAACAAAATGTCGCCCTAAAAAGAATAACTATAAATATTATTGATTATAAGTAATATAAAATATAGTCACATAAGAGTGAAAAGTGGCTGGTGGCCAGTGGCTGGTGATCAGTGGTTAGTGGTTGGAACATTGCGGGGCGGGTAGAATAAACGGTCATTAACCTGTCGGCTAAAACAGGCAAATGGTTTACCATGAACTCAAATTGCTCCTAATAATCTTCTGCTTTTTCGATTCGATTACTTCGTCGGCAATTAAATTCAATAAAACAGAATCAGCGTTATCGCCTCCTCGTAATGACGGCTACTTCAAGACTCTCAGAC
>JAFGTR010000020.1 GCA_016934055.1 Bacteroidales bacterium
AATCCTGTCCTCCTTTAAATCCTTTAAAATCCTGTTCTGACTTGTTTTCATTCTCATTCCCATTCTCATCCCGCTCAGATCTCTGTTTCTTAAAAGAAATCCTGTTATTCTTTTAATCTTTAAAATCCTGTTCTGACTTGTTTACATTCTCATTCCCGCTCTGCTCTGCCCCTTCCCCAGAACCTCCATCGCCGTATCGTATCCGACCCTGAAAAGCTCCTGCCCATTCTTAAGATTAAAAAAGCCATAGTTGGCAATGTCTTTGGGTTCAATAAACAGATCAAAATGGGATTTCTTTCTTTCCACGTCTGCGGCAACGGCCAGGTGAAATGCCCTTTCTGCTATATTGGCTATGCCTTTGACATTCTCCTGGTACCCCGAATGGTTGACATAAACACCGACAAGGGTTGAACAATCGTCAGCAATAGGCGCAAGCGGAAGATTATTCGTTATACCACCATCGATGTATTCCACATTGCCGATCATGATGACTTCGAACAGAACCGGCACCGCCGATGAGGCGAGGATAGCTTCGGACAGATCTCCCTCCCTTAAATAAACAGGCTTTCCCTGGTTCAAATCTGTTGCGGTCACCACAAGCGGTATATTAAGATCGTCAAACCGCTTGGCCCTGAGGTGCTTCTTCAACACGTTTTTCATGCCTGTTAATTTAAAGAGACCCGTCCTTGGCAGGGTAATCTGTACAAAATCAAAAAGATTATGGCCAATGTAGATTTCCAGTATTTCCTCTGGTGTATACCCGTCAGCATAGAATGCTCCGGCGATCGCTCCGGCACTGACACCGGAGATAATGCCTGGCTTGAGACCTTTTTCTTCAAGGGCCTTTAACACACCCAGGTGTGCAAAACCCCGCGCAGCACCGCCGCTAAGCACCAGACCCACATCATATTTTGCCATGATTGTTGTTTTATGCCGTAATTGGAATGATTAAGACCGAAAAAAAGCAAATCTACTTTTTTTATGCTATAATTGAACCAATATGCGTTTATTATTGTTATAAGAATAACATCATCATATCGCCATGAAAACAAAAATTGCTTTTTTTGATACAAAGCCATATGATAAAGAATCATTCAACGAGATCAACAAATCATATGGTTTTGACATAAAATACTTCAGGTACCATCTTACCCCCGACAATATTGTGCTGGCCCAGGGTTTTGATGTGGTGATCGTATTTGTCAATGACATCATCAATGATGAGATGGTGCATAAACTCGTTGACTACGGTGTAAAAATCATAGCTCTGCGATGTTCGGGTTTTAACAACATCGACCTGAAAGCGGCCCTTGGAAAGATCAAAATTCTGCGTGTGCCTGCCTATTCACCGAATGCCATTGCTGAACATACGGTTGCCCTCATGCTGTCGCTTAACCGGAAGATACACAGGGCTTATTTCCGCACCCGTGATGCCAACTTTGCCTTGCAGGGCCTGCTGGGTTTCAACATGCACGGTAAAACAGCCGGTGTCATCGGCACAGGCCGTATCGGCAAAGCCCTGATAAAAATCCTCAGGGGTTTCGAAATGAAGGTGATAGCCTATGATAAATATATAGATCATGATTTTGCACTGGAAAACAGGATTGAATATGTCGGACTGGATGAAGTCTTCAGCCGGTCTGATATTATTTCACTCAACTGTCCGCTGACAAAAGAAACCGAATACCTGATCAACCGTGATTCCATTGCCCTTATGAAAAGGGGGGTGATGATCATCAACACCGGCAGGGGAAAGCTGATAAAAACAGCCGATCTCATCAATGCTTTAAAAAGTGGCAGGGTGGGATCGGCCGGACTTGACGTCTATGAAGAAGAAAGCAAATTCTTTTTTGAAGATCTGTCTGACCGTGTGCTGACTGATGACATCCTTGCACGCCTGCTCACCTTCAACAATGTGATCATAACTTCACACCAGGGATTTTTTACACAGGAAGCGCTTTATAACATTGCCTCAACAACCATGCAGAACATTCAGGATTTTCTGGATAAGAAGCCGCTTGTGAATGAAGTCTGTTATAACTGTCCGTAGGGAAGAGTCCCTCCCTAAATCCCTCCCCCAGGTGGGGAGGGGTCGGGGGGTGGGGCTTCCGGTAAGGCAAAGCTGAATGTGCTGCCCTTGCCTTCCTCACTGTGAACCGATATCTTACCTTCGTGAATTTCGATAAATTCCTTGCTTATCATAAGGCCTAAGCCTGATCCTTTCTCCCCCTGCGTGCCTCTTTGAATCTCCTGTTTAACAGGATTGAAAATGGTCTTCATAACACTTTTCGGCATCCCAATACCTGTATCGGTAACAGAAACATGTACTTTTTTACCTTTCTTTTCAGCGCTGAGCGTTATGCTGCCATCTGCAGATGTAAACTTGATGGCATTGTTCACCAGGTTCCTGATAACAGTACTTATCATATCCTCATCGGCAAAAACTTCAAGATCATCGGGGATATCGACATGAAGCGTGATCTTTTTTTCTTTCAGCGTATGCTGGAAAACAGGGGCAATGGCTCTCACAGCCTCATTAATCCGGAAAACCTTCTTGTTAACAAATATGTTACCTGATTGTGACCTGGCCCATTTCAGCATGTTCTCAAGCAGTTCATGAATCCGGCCGGATGAAGTCCTGATCATACTGATTATCTTAATCTTCTGATTGTCATCAATCTTATGAAAATCCCGCGTTAAAAGGTCAGTAAAACCCAGTAATGTGTTAAAAGGATCTTTAAGGTCATGGGCTATCAATGAGAACAATTTGTCTTTTGTGGTGTTAGCCTGCTTTAATTCCTGGTTGGCATGGATGAGGTCCGCAGCCTGGTACTGGAGTTGTTCTGCCTGTTCTTCAATATGCTGTTGCCGTTCCTCGAGCAGCGCATTTGTTTCATTCAGTTCTGTTGCCTGTTCCTCCAGTAATTTGTTTTTTTCACTCAGTTCCATTGTTCTTACCCTGACTTCCTTTTCGAGCTTTGCCTTCTGTTTATGAAGCTGTTTGACCCTGATGCGATAAAAGCCTGCAAAAACAGAAAGTATCAGCAAAGCCATCAAAAAACGGAAAATAAAAGTCTTATACCACGGAGGCATAACGATCACCTCAATGGAAGCGCCTTCAAGATTCCAATACCCGTCATTATTGGACGCAATGACCCTGAACACATACTTTTTCGGATCGAGGCTTGTATAGGTGGCTTCCCTTTTATTCCCGGCTTTAATCCATTCTTTATCAAAGCCTTCAAGTTTATAAGCGTACTGGTTCCTGAAGGTGTTGATCATGTTAAGGGCCAGAAATTCGAAAGTCACGACATCATCCTTCGCATCAAGTTTAATACTCCTGGTGTAACGTATGTCCTTCTGTAAAATTCCCTTTTCTGAAAATCCTTCAACTTCCTTATTGAAAATTTTTAACCCGGTGATCAACACCCTGGGCGGGCTTTCATTGTATTTAATCTTCCCGGGTGTTACCAGGTTCACCCCTTTATTTCCGCCAAAAAACATTGTATACTCTTCATTGACAAAACCGGCCCTTGGGTATATTTCACCCGACAGGATACCATCATGCTGATCGAAGTTCTTACATTCACCTGTTACAGGATTGAGCCTTGTAATACCCTTGGTGGTGCCAATCCATAAAATACCTTTGTCATCTCCTAAAATTACATTGATAATGTTACTCTCAAATCCGTTGTTATACCGCACGAAATTGTTGCTGTCGGCATTATACATATTAAGGCCGTCATTTGTACCTATCCACACACGCCCTATATAGTCTTCAAACAATGAGATAACCGTATTATCGGTAAGACTGTTTATGTTATTATCATACTTATAATAGTTCTCAAAAACACTTTTGTCCTTTTCAAGCTTACTCAGGCCCCACACGGTTGCCACCCAGATGTTGCCGTTTTGGTCATGCATGACCTGATAGCAATAGTCATTTGACAGGTTATTGTTCTTCTGGTTATAATGATAGAAAATCCCTTCCTCCCTGTCGAATCTGTCGATACCTTTACCGTGTACCACAATCCAAAGGTCACCGTTCTCATCTTCGGTTATTGACCGGATGTCATTGTTGGCAATGCTTGTGGTGTCATCCGGATTGTTTCTTGTGCTGTAAAAACGACATGTTGCAGGTTCATAATACTGCAATCCGCCCATGTTGGTTCCTACCCACATAACATTATTCCTGTCAGTGAAAAAACAGAATACGGCGCCTGCACCAAGGCCGTATTTGTCGTCCGGATTGTTGACATACCTTATTGTACGGCCTTCATTCCAATAAAAAATATCAATGCCGTTTGACGGATTTCCCAGCCACAGGCTGCCGTTTTTGTCTATACCGACAGCCGAGATGACATTGGATGAGACATACCAGTATTTGTCGGGAGAATCATCAAAGAATTGAAAACCTTTTGGGACAACTGATAAACAAACACCTTCACCACTGTGCATGGTCCAGTAATTGCCCTGAGCATCCTGAAAAATACCTCCACAGGCATATTTAATCGAATAAGGATCACTTTCAAGGGGATAATAGCCTGTTAACAGGTCGTTTTCAGCATCATAAACTTTTAAACTTGTAACGTCAACCGTCCAGACCCTGTTATCACGGTCAATATAAACTTTCCTGGCATACAGTTCATATTGGTTTTCCACCGGAAACCTTCTGAAAATCCCGGTTTTAATATCATAACAATTGATACCGCCATCATATGTGGCAATCCACAGTTTGTCACCCTGCAACCCAAGACTCACAGGTGAATTACTGCTGACAGAATGAGGATCTTTCTCATCGTGAAAAAATTCTGATACATGACCGGTAGTGACATTCAGATGGATCAGTCCCCCTTCTTTTCTTACACCAATCCATATATTATCCTCCTCATCGAGGATAAATGAGGCGATATCGCCTTTTTCAATGTTAAACAACACTTTAAAATCCCGGTCACCTTCCTGAAACCTTGCAATTTCCAGTGTATTGGCTATATAAATATTACCTTTGCTGTCTTCCCTGATATCGATGATTTCAAAAGCCGAAAGACCTGAAGAATCTGTGAGATGAGAAATCCATTCAAAATGATCATATTCGGGCACATAATAACAAAGCCCGCGATGGGTGCCAACCCAGAGCCGGCCATGTGAATCAAGGAATAATATGCTTATTTCATTATCGATCAGGCTATGATCATCACCAATAACAAATTTATATCCTTTAAGGCTGTATCCGTCAAAACGGTTTAACCCGCTTTGTGTTCCTATCCAGATGTAGCCGAGTGTATCCTGGGCAATAGCGGTAACATTGCTATTGGTCAGTTCAAGATTATGCAAAGGATCAATAAACCGTAAGTCAGGCCTTTGTGAAAAAATGCAGGAAATCGTTAATGATACTGTTAATGTAAAAAGAATTGACCTTTTCATGATCTTAAGATAAAGAAAAAAAGGCAATTCTGCATAAAACATTCATGAAAATCAGAAGAAAATTTATTTGAACGGCAATGAGAACATATCAGAACAGGATTTTTTGGATGAAGTCTGAATTGGGATTTGCGGGATTTTGGGATTGTTTGGATTGTTGGGGAGAGGTCGTGCGGTCTTGCAGTCGCGAAGAAAGACCTGCCAGGGTCTTTATGACCTGGCAGGGTCGGTTAGAGAAGTCTGAATTTGGATTTATGGGATTGTGGATATGTAAACTTATGTCTTCAAACCCGGAGGGTTTGTATGTTTATAGAAAACGCATGTAAAATCGACAAACGACCCCGTTAGGGGTCGCATGTCAATCAACAAAACTTATTTTGCCTTTCCCTGGCTGGCAACGGCATCCATGGCCTTTTTTATGGCTTCCTGATCACCCAGATAATAATGTTTAATGGGTTTCAGATCTTCATCGAGTTCGTAAACCAGCGGAACCCCGGTAGGAATATTGAGGCTGATAACTTCTTCATCGCTCATATTGTCGAGGTATTTGACAAGAGCCCGCAGACTGTTCCCGTGGGCTGCAATCAACACCCTTTTTCCTGATTTAATGGCAGGAGCTATGGTTTCATGCCAGTAAGGCAAAAATCTTTCAACTGTGTCTTTCAGGCATTCCGTAAGAGGAAGATCATTTTTATCCACATCGTTATACACATCCTGATTACCGGGATAACGCGGATCACTTGTCTCCAGCGGAGGAGGCGGAACATCGTAACTGCGACGCCATATCTTCACTTTTTCTTCACCATGGGCAGCTGCAGTCTCCGCTTTGTTAAGCCCCTGCAGGGAGCCGTAATGCCTTTCGTTGAGCCTCCATGTCTTGATCCATGGAATCCAGAGCTGATCCATCTCTTCAAGTGCCAGCCATAAAGTTCTCAAAGCTCTTTTTAACACCGAAACATAGGCGACATCAAACTGAAAACCTTCTTTTTTCATGATCCTTCCGGCAGCACGTGCTTCTTCCATTCCTTTTTCAGAAAGATCAACGTCAGTCCAGCCTGTAAACCGGTTTTCTTTATTCCAGGTACTTTCACCATGGCGTAATAAGACAACTTTGTACATCATATTTGGATTTTAATGTTTAATCGGATGGCAAATATACAAAACACCATATCAATGCAAAACGAAATCAGCTTTTATGAATCATATTTTTGTCATCACAACAGTTGAATTCATGCTGAACAGTAACATGGGTAATGCCGAATTTTTCCAGCAGGATATGACGGATATTTTCATTAATATGTTCTGTATCACTAACTTTAATATCCTCCGTCAGGTCAACATGACATTCAAAATGAATCTCCCTGTCGGTCAGATTCCAGGCATGCACATGATGGATATTATCAATCCCGGGCAGGCTTTCAAGTTCATTCTTTATAACATTCAGATCCATACCGTGCGGCGTTTCCTGCATCAGGATGCCAATGGTCTGGCGGATAATTTCATAGGTCTCTTTCAGCAAATACAGGCCCAGCAGGATTGTGACAAGCGGATCTATCCAGAACAACCTGAGGGAAAAGATAAGAACGGCCCCTGCAATAACAAGCACAGATGAGATCGTATCGCCCAGCAGATGCAGATATGCAGCCCTTATGTTGATGCTTTTTGAAGCATCTCTTTTCAGCAATATCACTGATATAAGGTTTCCGGCAAAACCAATGACGGCAACAACGAACATCAGAGTTCCTTTTACCAGTTCAGGGTTCTGAAACCGCTTAAAAGCTTCAATAAACAAATAAATAATGATGACGATAAGAACAACGGCGTTAAAAAGAGCAGCCAGGATCTCAATGCGTTTATAACCGAATGTTTTTTTATCACTGTATTTCCTTTTACTGACAAGATTGGCAAAATAGGCAATGATAACCGCAGAAGTATCACCGAGGTTATGCAGGGCATCGGAAAGAAGGGCAAGACTGTTGGATATGAGTCCGCCGGCTATCTCAGCAACCGTTATAACCAGGTTTAATAACGCTGAGATAAGGAGGTTTCTCTGACTGGAATCCGTTTCCTTATGATGATGATGTCCCATATCATAATAAAAACAAAATACCGGTTATGAACCGGCTTTATTTCAGTGCTTCTGTGCTCCTGTTCGTGCGAATGATCATGATGACAAGACCTGCGAGGACAAAGGGAATGCTCAGCAACTGGCCCATGTTAAGGGCCATCCCTTCTTCAAAAGCCTCCTGATTCTCTTTCATGAATTCAATAAAGAAACGGGCTGAAAAAACCAGGAAGAAAAATGCGCCGAGTATGAAGCCGTTTAGGGTATACTTTCTGTATTTCAAATAGACACCTAAAAGCAGAAAGAAGATCAGAAGATAGGCACCGGCCTCATAAATCTGCGTTGGGTGCCTTGGAATGCCGTAAACACGGGCTGTCATGACATAGTTCCGGCCCTGTTTTTCATGTTCTGTTTTCAACCTTGTGATATCCGGATGCACAACATTGTCCTGGTACTCCTTTTTGAACAGGGCAAAAGAGAGGGCCTTTTTTGTAAAATCATCGGCCACCGCTTCTTGTTTGATCTTACCGGACAATGTTATTTTCATATCAAGCGGCACAGTATTTTCAGGCGTAACCGTATCCGCACTGCCTTTTTCATACTGCACCTTTTTGAAATACTTATCAGTGTCGCCATAGGTAAGCAGGTAAGTGAAATCACGCACAAAAACATAACCATAACGGCTTTCTGTGGGCTTGCCATAGATCTCTGAATTCATCAGGTTGCCCGTGCGGATCAGCGCACCGCCCAGAGCAGTGACAATGACAATTACATCAAGTGTCCACAAATACGAAGTTTTCGTTTTGCGTGCAAACAGATAGAGTCCGATAAGAATGCCAATAGCAGCACCGTGACTGGCAAGACCTTGAAAACCGGTGAATTCAAAATCCTCACCGATGGTTCCGCGCCATGGCAGAATGATCTCCAACGGATGCTGCATATAATAGCTGAATTCATAAAACAGACAGTGCCCCAGCCGGGCACCGATTATGGTGCTAATGACCATATAAATGGTAAGCTTATCAAGTAATTCAACAGTATATCCTTCCTTTTTAAAGATCTTCATCAGGATAATGTAACCAAAAATAAAAGCCAGAGCAAAGAGGATGCTGTAATAACGAATCTCAAACCTGCCAAAATCAACTATTTGCGGTTTAAGGTTCCAGATGATGTAATGCAATACCATAATATAATAACAATTTACTTAATGCAAATCTAATAAAACTCCTTGTACGGCAATACTTTTGTTGACTATATTTGCGTTACGATAACAATTGCTTTCTTTTATGATGGTTAATCCGGTTGATTACAGCAAGCGCAAAAGCAGATCATACCTTAAATCAATATTGATTTTTTATGGTTTTATTTCCGTTTTCACCAGCTGTGCAAAAGTTGGTTCTCCCACAGGCGGCCCTAAGGATGAAAATCCCCCGGCGGTCATCGCATGCAGTCCGGAAAACGGCGCTGTGAACAACAAGACAAAAGACATAGAGATAACATTCGATGAATTCATTGTTCTGAAAAATCTCAACGAAGAGCTGGTCATCTCTCCGCCTCTGAAAGAAAAGCCCATTACGCGGATACGCAGCAAGACACTTGTCATCGACCTTAATAACAATCCCGCAGACAGCACCACCTACACGCTAAATTTCGGAAATGCCATTGCTGATAACAATGAAGGCAACCTGTTGCCTGATTATGAATTTGTCTTTTCAACCGGTCCCTTTATCGATTCGTTATCTGTAACCGGCACGGCAGTTAATGCTTTTAACCTGAAACCCGAGAAAGAAAAAGTGTTTGTTATGCTGTATGATAACCTGGGTGATTCCGCACCCTACCTTGAACTGCCGGCCTATATAACCAAAACAGGCACGAATGGTAAATTTGCCATCAACAATATCAGGCCGGATACTTTCAGGCTTTTCGCCCTGAAAGATGTCAATAACAATCTGAAGTTTGACATCCCTGATGAAATGATCGCCTTTGGCGATTCTGCCATCATTGTTTCACCGGAAAATGTTCAGAAGATCAATTTTGTCAAGGATTCCGCCCTGCTGAAACCCGTGCAGAAAGCCACTGATAAAGAAAAGGGCGCTGCTGCCGACACGATAGCGGCAGACAGCGTTTCATTCAAAGGAAAAGAATTGTATGCCGTGAATGCTGACCTCTTTCTTTTTGTTGAAGAAGATATGCGTCAGGGCATCATTGAAAAAGAAAGAGAATCCCGCGAATTGCTTACTTTCGTCTTCAACAGGACATTATTTGATTCGATACAGCTGATACCCCTGAACTTCACAGCGGAGAACTGGTATCTGAAGGATATTTCGCAAAATAAAGATACTGCCAGCTTTTGGATTACAGACAGCACGCTGATCAAACTGGATACCCTTTCCCTGGCTGTGTCATATTCAACAACCGACTCAGCCCTGAATTTTGTAACGCGGACAGACACAATAACCTTCCTGTACAGGATAAAGGAGGATAAAAGCAAGCCGGGCCGCAAAACCAAAGAAACCTTACCCGACCAGGATTCTCTGCTGATATCATTATCGGCCAACATCCGTAATCAATCTGTTGCCAACCTTAACCAGTCCATCCTGATCATCTCGCCCAGGCCCGTTTCTTCATATGATATTCATAAGTTCAGCCTTTACCGCTTTGAGGATACACTGCAATACAGTCAGCCCGTGAAATTTGCCGAAGACACATCAGCTCTTTATACAGTAAAATTTTCAACCGACTGGACAGAAAATACGGCATACCGGTTGTTGGTTGAACCGGGTGCTGTTACAGATATTTACGGCGCCACCAATGATACTTTTGAGATTTCTTTCAGGACGCAAAAAGGCGACTATTACGGTCGTATTATGCTTTCGCTGAAAAGCCGTGAATTCCCTGTCATTGTTCAACTCACAGATGAGAAAGAAAACAGGATTGCTGAAAAATCAATAACAAAAGATGAGGTTGTCACTTTTGATTTTCTTTCACCCAAAAAATACAGGTTTAAAGCTGTCATTGACAAAAACGGCAACAGGAAATGGGATACCGGTAATTACCTCAAACACATCCAGCCCGAAAAAGTCATTAATTATCCCGGGCTGATGGATGTTCGCTCAAACTGGGATGTTGAAATCAGCTGGAGCCTTGACGGGGGAGAGCAGAGCGGGAATGAGAATGAGAATGAGGAAAGGTATCCGGTAAACGGTATTCGGTAATCGGTAAACCTTGCGCGGGCCGACTACCACAACTTCGCATAAGCCAGGGTAAGAATACTCACCTGCGTGCCTTCAACGGAAAGTATGGGCGCAGCGCAGGCCTCAAGTGTCGATCCGGTGGTGACAACATCATCTACCAGTAAAACATGCTTATTCTTAAGCTTTTCAGGATGTATCACCCTGAAAATCCCTTCGACATTTGACCAGCGTTCATATTTCGATTTGCGTGTCTGTGTATCAGTATACATTACCCTTTCAACCAGGCCTGTTTCCATTGGAAGTGAAAGGCTTTCAGAAAGGCCTTTTGCTATAAGTTCACTCTGGTTATAGCCTCTCTTCCTTTGCTTCCTGACATGCAACGGAACCGGATGGATAAGGTCGGCATGGCAGAAAGGGGTGTTTACCAGTTCGTGGCCATACCATCTGCCCATCTCCATGCCCAAATGCCGGCAATTATGATATTTCACCTTATGGATGATGTTCTGAAAGCGGCTGCCCTTCTGGTAAAAAAAAAAAGAAGCAGCATTTTTTATCATCACCCGGCCCCAAAAAAGCCTGGCTGTATCATTCGCAGGATCGAGATGAAAGCCGGTGCGCGGAAATTCGCAGTTGCATTTCAGGCAAAGTATACTCTCATTGCCATACAATACACCAGAACAGGCCGGACAAAGCCTTGGAAAAAACAAGCCGGCCAGGCTTTCTCCCATAACGGACAGTTTGTCTCTGAGATATTTCAAAAAAGAAGATTTTTTTTCTATTCCGTTATCTTTATTTCATAACTGATTTTCATGGTTTTCCGGTATACGGCACTTACACCACAATACCTGTCCTGTGAAAGCTCTATCGCTTTTTTCAGCTTGTCAAGCGGAAGATCTTTGCCTTTGAATTCATAGACGGTGTGCATGGCAACAAAATGTTTCGGATGTTCCTCGGTTAACTCACCTTCAACTTTTACATTGAAGCTTTCAAAATCAACCCTCATCTTCTTTAACAGCGATGCCACATCCATGCCTGTACAACCTGCCAGGGAAACCATCATAAGCGGTTTCGGACTGGGTCCTTTGTCTTTTCCGCCAACAGCCTCATTTGCATCAATAATAAAGCTGTGCCCATCAACTTTTGCTTCAAAAGTCAGATTTCCCAACCAATTAACATTAATCGAATCTTTCATATTTACTGATAATTTTAATACCTTTATTTTCAAATTTAATGAATAAACTGAAGTTGCAACAAATAAAGAGTCAAGAATCAAGAGTATAGACTATAGAACAAAGAATAAAGATTTGTTGTTCATAAATCGTACTCTGAATTTGGAACTGACAACCTGAATTGTTGAATATGATTAATAAAAGACAATGAGAAACAACATTACACCATTTAAAAAAGATTTTATGATTGACAGTTCATCCATATTCCGCCATCTCACACCTGAAGAAATGGCCCAGATTCCACTTGAACAGGAGCCTGAGTTCTATAAACGCGGTACCATTATTTATTCAGAAGGTCAGCGTATTAACGGATTTTATTGCGTTCAGAAAGGCATTATCAAAATATACAAAACCGGTTTTGACGGCAAGGAACAAATCATACGTTTTGCCAAAAAAGGTGATATCATGGGCTTCAGGTCAACTGTTTCACGTGAAAGAGCCTGCACAACGGCAAAAGTACTGGAAGATGCCTATATTACTTTCATTCATGGAGATATCGTCATTGATTTTATACGGCACAACGGTAATTTTGCTCTTGAGCTCTTACAAATAGCCTGCAAGGAACTTGGAGAAGCCAATGATTATATCACCGATATTGCTCAGAAAACTGTAAGGGAACGCCTCGCCGAAGTCATCATTCACCTTAAAAAAGAATTTGACCTTGATAACGAAAAATATTTGCAGATATCTCTCACGCGTGAAGAACTTGCCAACATGGTAGGAACGGCAACTGAATCTGTTATACGCCTGCTTTCAGAGTTTAAGCAGGACGGCTTTATTGAAATACATGGCAGGCGGATCAAGGTGCTGGATGAGAAAGCCCTTGTGAAAATCGCAAATATGACTGACTGATCCGAAATCACCTGTTTGTGCATACGCGTGAACACGAAATAAAAAAAGCATCATGGGTCTCCATGACCGGCAATGCTTTGCTGGCTCTTATGAAAATCGTAGCCGGATCGGTATCCGGCAGCTTTGCCGTAATTGGTGACGGCATCGATTCATCAACCGATGTTGTTATTTCTTTTATTACACTTTTAACAGCCCGTGTTCTTTCAAAGCCTCCAGATAAACAGTATCCTTATGGTTATGGCAAAGCCGACACCATTGCCACCAAAATTCTTTCCTTTTTCATTTTCTTTGCCGGCCTGCAATTGATCATCACCACAACCAGCAAGATGATCTCGGGAGAAATCACTTCCTTACCTTCCCGCCTGGCCATTTATGTTACCGTTATATCAATTGCAGGTAAACTGGCCCTGGCTTATTACCAGTTCAGGACTGGAAAAAGAACAGGCAGTTTCATGTTAATTGCCAACGGCAAAAATATGCAGAACGATGTGGTGATTTCCCTGTCCGTTTTAACAGGCCTTATATTTGTCTATGTTTTTAAGCTGGCCATTCTTGATAAAATCGCAGCTCTCCTTGTAGGCCTCTGGATCTTAAAAGTCGCGTACCAGATATTTATGCGGACAAATATCGAATTGATGGACGGGACAAAAGACTGCTCTGTTTATAATAAAATATTCAAGGCCATAGCAAAAGTCGACGGTGTTCATAATCCTCACCGTGTGAGAGTTCGCGATATAGGGTATAAACTGATGATCAGCATTGACATAGAAGTCGACGGAAACCTTACACTGTCAGAAGCTCATACGATTGCACATGAAGTTGAAAACGCCATTAAATCGGAAATCGACAATGTGTTTGATGTGACAATTCATGTGGAACCTTTGGGAGACAAGATTCTTGAAAAAGATCTGGGCATATCCAGAGATAAACTCTGAACAGGATTTTAAAGATTAAATGAATAACAGGATATTTCTGCCTTTATGATTTCATGAAGTGCATTATCCTCTCAAGCAATTTTAACGGTTCATAAGGCTTGGCGATATAATCATCACACCCTGCTTTCAGACAGGCAATCCTCTCTTTCTCCATGGCAAAAGCAGTCTGTGCAATAATGGGCAAAAGCGGTTTGATTTTTTTTATCTCAACAGTGGCTTTATATCCATCCATTTCCGGTAACTTGATATCCATGAGGATCAGATCAATTATCTTTTTCCTGACTATATCAACAGCCATAATACCATTATCAGCCCTGATAATGGTTGCATGCGTTCGTTTTAATATTTCATGAATGTATGCGTAATTATGATCTTCATCTTCCACAACCAGCAATACTTTTCCATGCCAGTCAGGTTTGGTTGGTTTCCTTTCCTCCATGTTAAGATAACGTCTTTTCTCTATAAAATAATCCTTAGGTTAAGGTAAGGAATTTACTTCTTCTTTCCAACTGATTTTTTTCTGAAAAACAAAAATTATCATAAGACGCCATGCCATTTGTAATTATTTTTCAACGTGTTTAAAAATCAATAACCCAACAATGATATCCTTTGACATAATTTAAGACCTTTGACATCATGTAGCAAACCTTAGTTCACTTAATTTTATAACGAATGGGACATAAAAAAAGGAAGACCGTTACTGCGGGAATTAACAGGAAGACCTTAACAAACAGCATACTGGCTATTTTTTCCAATCACCCGAGAAAGACCTATAATTACAAACAGCTTGCAAAACAATTGCTTATCACCGATTCACATGAGAAAAGGCTGATCTCGGAAGTCCTTTATGAACTGAAAAACAGGGATGCCCTGATAGAGATATCGACCGGCAAATTCAAACTTAAATCTGCCGGCGGACATGTGATCGGAAAAGTTCAGATCGTTACCGGCGGTTACGGCTTTGTAACTTCAGAAACCTTAAAGCAGGATGTCTTTGTTTCCCAGAATAACCTGCATCACGCCTTGGATGGTGACACCGTGAAGGTCTATGTCTATGCCCGCCGGAAAACAGAAGATCTTGAAGGTGAGGTCATTGAAATTATTGAACGGGCCCGTGATTCTTTTGTCGGTGTTATTGAACGGTATGAAAAATATGCCTTTATGACGCCTGACAGCAAACAAATGCATGTCGACCTTTTTATACCCCTTGAAAAATTAAACGGGGCAGAGCACGGGCAAAAGGTCATCGCCCGGATAACCGACTGGCCGAAAAATGCCAAAAACCCTTTTGGAGAAGTCATTGAAATACTCGGAAAACAGGGAGAACATGAAACCGAGATGCATGCCATACTGGCTGAATTTGGTCTTCCCTTCAGGTTTTCTGAAGCTGTTGAAGAAGAGGCGGCCGGCATACCTGATACGGTCACTGAAAAGGAATATTCCTCACGCCGCGACTTTCGTCATGTGCCAACTTTCACCATTGATCCGGAAGATGCCAGGGACTTCGACGATGCTCTTTCAATACAACATACGGCTGATGGAAACTGGGAAGTCGGCGTGCATATCGCCGATGTCACCCATTATGTCAAACCCGGCAGCCTTATTGACCAGGAAGCACTGCAACGGGCTACCTCTGTTTACCTTGTCGACAGGGTGGTTCCGATGTTGCCGGAAAGACTCTCAAATTTCCTGTGCTCTCTCCGGCCTGATGAGGAAAAACTGTGCTTTTCTACAGTGCTCACCATGAACGACAATGCCGAAGTGCTTTCGCAATGGTTTGGCCGCACCATTATCAAATCAAAACGCCGGTTCACATACAGCGAAGCACAGCAAATCATCGACACCGGTGACGGTGACCTGAAGGAAGAAATGCTGAAATTGAATGAACTTGCCATAATACTGAGAAAACGACGCTTTCAGAACGGATCAATAGCTTTTGAACGTGATGAGCTGAAAATTGACGTGGACGAAAAGGGCAGGCCCCTGCGGATTTATTACAGAGACCACGGAGCTTCTCATGAACTGATAGAGGAATTTATGCTGTTGGCCAACCATTGCGTGGCCACCCATATAGGTAAGGTAAAAGATAAAAAGGATAAAAAAACTTTTGTTTACCGTATCCACGACAGGCCGGATGAAGAAAAACTCAGAAAGGTGTCTCATTTCATCAGGAAATTCGGCTACAGCATATCCCTGACATCAGGAAAAAAGACCGCTGAAACGATCAACAAATTGCTGACCGATGTGAAAGGTACCAGTGAACAGGATATTGTTGAAAACCTGGCCCTGCGCGCCATGGCAAAAGCCGAATATTCCACGGTTAACATCGGACACTATGGCCTGGCCTTCGACTACTACACCCATTTTACCTCGCCGATACGGCGTTATCCTGATGTGATGGTGCACCGGCTTCTGCATGAATATCTCAGGGGCGCATCTTCAAAAAATAAAAAAGAATACGAGAAGATGTGCAGGCATTCCACGAAGATGGAAATTCTTGCCATGGAGGCTGAAAGAGCATCTATCAAATACAAACAGGTTGAATTCCTGCAGGATAAAACAGGACAACAGTTTGATGGCATCATTTCAGGCGTGACCGAATGGGGTATCTATGTTGAGATCATAGAGAACAAATGTGAAGGCATGGTATCAATAAGGGGTCTGAAAGATGATTTTTACGAATACGATGAAGACAATTACTGTATAAGGGGAAGACGGTCCGGCAAGAAATACCAGATTGGTGATCCGGTGAGGATTGAAGTTCTTAAGACTAACCTCATCCGTAAACAGATTGATTTTGCCCTGGTAAGCGACGAAGAATAATGTAAATCATTAAATTCATGATATTAAATTATATCTGGATCGGCTTTTTTGTTGTTGGCTTTATCATAGCCCTGATCCGCCTGACCGGATATTATTTCCGTGACTTCTTCCAGCAGGCCCTTAATATTGTTTTTGACCAGGCTGACAGGGATGTATTTCAGGCCATTGTCGACAGCACTTTTCAGAATGCCGAGACAGCCGTGAATATTTCGATATATCTCATCGGCGTCATGACGCTGTGGCTGGGTATTATGAAAATCGGCGAAAAAGGAGGCGCAGTCGGAGGTATGTCAAAGCTTGTGGGTCCTTTCTTTAACAGGCTCTTCCCCGATCTGCCCCGCAACCACCCGGCCATTGGTTCTATGCTGATGAATATTTGTGCTAACATGCTGGGTCTTGATAATGCAGCCACCCCTCTCGGACTAAAGGCCATGAAAGATCTCCAGGATGCCAACAAAAACAGTGATACAGCATCCGATTCCATGATCATGTTCATTGTGCTGAACACTTCCGGACTCACCATCATTCCCATCAGCATACTGGCCATGCGCGCAGCCTGCAATGCTCAGGATCCTACTGATGTCTTTGTGCCCCTGCTGATTGCAACCTATGTATCCACACTGGCTGGTTTGCTTTATGTTTCATTTGTCCAGAGAATTAAACTTTACCAGCCCGTCATACTGGCTTATATCCTTGGCATAACGGCTTTTATCGGTGGCATGATCTGGTATCTTCATACGCTTACCCCTGAAAAGGTCTCAGCCTTTTCAGGCACAGCCGGCAATTTTCTGCTCTTTTTAATTATCATTTTGTTTCTCTTCCTGGGTATCCGCAAAAAGGTTAATCTTTACGAAACTTTTATTGAAGGCGCCAAAGAAGGTTTTGCCGTGGCCATAAAAATAATCCCGTACCTGGTTGCCATGCTTGTTGCCATTGGGGTTTTCAGAGCTTCAGGTGCCATGGAATTCCTGCTGTCAGGTCTTGAAAAATTCTTTGCCCTTTTCGGCTTGAATACTGACTTCGTCGATGCCCTGCCTGTGGCTTTTATGAAACCTCTGAGCGGCAGCGGCGCAAGAGGGTTAATGGTTGAAACCATGAACACCTATGGCGCCGACTCATTTCCGGGATTCCTTTCCTGCCTGTTCCAGGGCTCAACCGAAACGACCTTTTATACGGTTGCAGTGTATTATGGCGCCGTTAACATTAATAAAACACGGTATACCGTTGCCGGCGGACTCTTTGCCGACCTTGCCGGCATCATCGCCGCCATATTTGTGGCATACCTGTTTTACCAGGGGTGAATGCCATAGTTTTATCGTATGACAACAGACAGCAAATGATGCCTGCCATATTTCTGTTTCAAAAACAAGGTCTGCTTTTTAACAACTTTATCATTTTCAATAATTTCCAACTGATACAGGCCCCTGTTGAACTGCGATACATCAAACGCCATTTCCATGGTTTCAGGCACCAGGGGTATGCACACTTTGATATCAGGCTTTAAAAATTTGAAAAACACTAATAAAACTGGTAATAAATCCCGAATGTCAGATAGTTGTTATAATCTCCCGTGTTATAACCAAACAGATTGCCAATCCAGCCATAATTGCTGTAAAGATTCTGATACGTGTGGATTGACATCAGTGAATAGGAATACCGGGCGTTTACAATGAAGTTTTCAGTGATCTTATAATTCACACCGGCTAACCAGGCAATGTCAATGATGTTATAGTCTACCAGGAAATCCTGCGGCAGCCTGCCTCCGTTATCCTCTCCATTCTTTGCAAACAAATAACCCGGCACAATGCCCAGGTCGAAGATGACTTTCTTTTTAAAGGTATAGGTCAGCATCAGAGGCAGGTCAATATAATGCAATGCCAGCTTATACACCTCAGTATCCTCTGATGAGGTAGGCTTCCGCGCACCTTTCCCGGCATACCTTATTTCAAGCTGGGCTCCGAAATTGTATTTAAACCTTGTGTTGACAAAAACACCGCCCTGAAGGCCTATCTTATTAAAACCGCCATAAGAGTCCCCGTCAACCTGACTCGCCGTCACACCGGCCAGCACCCCCCCCTGAAAGCGCTGCGCTGATAAAGGGTAAAATGACAGAATCAATACAATGACAATGATGTGGCAAATTTTCATATTTTTATATGCTTTGAAGAGACGCGATACATCGCTTCTCTGCGTTATTCCTGTTTGTATTCTTTCCGAAGAATCTCCTGCAGCATGGCAACACCCTTTCCGGCCTTTTCTTTAATAACCCTGACCTTTCTGTATAACGGAATTTCTAAGTCGTTCGGATCAATCAAAAAAACCGGCACCTGCCCGTGCACATAATCAATTAATCCGGCTGCCGGATAAACAACAAGCGATGACCCGATTACCACAAAAATATCAGCTGATGCTACCAGTATTGCTGCTTCTTCAATGGCCGGTACCGGCTCTCCAAACCAAACAATATTGGGTCTCAGCTGATAACCTTTTTCACAGGTATCCCCCTCATTGATTTCACCGTAACCGATATCATACACTAAACCGGTATCATATGTACTGCGGGCCTGTGTCAGAATGCCGTGCAGATGCATTACATTTATGCTTCCGGCTTTTTCATGCAGATTGTCAACATTTTGTGTAATAATGTGCACATCAAAATCATGTTCCAGTTCTTTTAACCCGGTATGGCCGGCATTCGGCAAAGCATTCTTCAATTGTGCCCTTCTTTCATTATAGAACCTTAAAACCAGTTGTCTGTTCCTGGCCCAGCCTTCCGGACTGGCAACCTCCATCACATCATATTCTTCCCATAAACCTCCGGTCTCACGGAAGGTTTTAAGACCGCTCTCGGCACTCATTCCCGATCCCGTAAGGACAACAAGCTTTTTCATTGAATATTGTTTTGGCATAACAAATTTAAAATAATATTTGCAACTTTGTCCCCTGTTACAGCTTTACTCATCCTGCGGGGTATGATTGACAAACAAACCATCGATAAAATTTTTTCAGCCGCTGATATTGTTGAAGTCATCAGCGAATTTGTTACACTTAAAAAATCCGGTCAGAGTTTTAAAGGCCTGAGTCCCTTTAAAAATGAAAAGACACCTTCATTCTTTGTCTCTCCAGCCAAAGGCATATTCAAATGTTTCAGTTCAGGTATAGGCGGCAACGTGGTTAACTTTCTGATGGAACATGAAAAACTCTCTTATCCTGAAGCCTTACGATACCTGGCCAGAAAATACAATATCGAAATTGTTGAGAAAGAAGAAAGCATTGAAGAAAAACAACTTAAAAACGAGAGAGAAAGCCTGCTGGCCATCAACACTTTTGCCGGAGAGTATTTTTCTTCATTGCTTAAAACAGAAGAGGGCAGAGCTATTGGTAAAAGTTATTTTCTTGAAAGAGGCCTGAGGGAAACAAGTATTGAGAAATTTCAACTGGGGTATGCAAGAGAAGACAGATCAGCGTTTACCAGGGCAGCCATTGATAAAGGCTTTAAACCGGAGTTCCTGGTTAAAACAGGACTTACAATTCAAAAAGAAAATGATTACCGTTTTGATCGTTTTCACGGAAGAGTGATCTTTCCCATTCACAGCCTTTCAGGACAGATTATCGGATTTGCCGGAAGAATTTTAAAAGCTGATGACAAAGCGGCCAAGTATATTAACTCACCTGAATCGGAGATATATCATAAAAGTCAGGTTCTTTACGGCCTGTATTTTTCAAAACTTGCAATTGCCAAAGAAGACAAGTGTTACCTGGTAGAAGGATATACCGATGTTATTTCTATGTTTCAAACCGGTATTGAAAACGTTGTTTCATCATCAGGCACATCATTAACAGTAGAACAGATCAGACTGCTTAAACGGTTTACAAAAAACATCACGGTTCTTTATGATGGCGATGAGGCAGGTATCAAAGCCTCTATCAGGGGTATTGATATCCTGCTTGAGGAAGGAATGAACGTCAGGGTTGTCCTCCTTCCGCAGGATGAAGATCCTGATTCATTTGCCCGCCACCACAACTCTCAGGAATTTATGAATTATATCTCTGAAAATGAATGTGATTTCATAACCTTCAAAACCAAACTGCTGATTAAAGATGCCAAAAACGATCCGATCCGCAAATCATCATTGATATCTGATATCGTTCGTTCAATCGCTGTTATACCTGAAAGCATTCCAAGATCGGTATACATACGTGAATGCAGCAAGCTGCTTGATGTTGATGAAAAAATACTTGTTACCGAAACATCAAAAATCAGAAGAACCCGCTTTGATCAAAAGGTCAGACAGGCAGGCCGTACTGTTGAACTTCCGGCTTTTGATTCAAAACCATTACCACAATTGCCGGCCGTTATTGTAAAATACCAGGCCGAAAAAGAGGTCATCAGACTTTTGCTGATTTATGAAAACCAAAGCTTCACCATTAAAGATACCGAGAATAAACTGCACGAGGTTTCTGTTAAAGAATACCTCTTGCATGAGATAGAAAACGATGAGCTTGAATTTCAACATCCCATATTTCATCAAATATTCAGTGAAATTAAGGAATACTATTACAGAAATGAAGCTCTTCCTGAGAAGCATTTCATCTTCCATCATGATAGTGCTGTCAGCAGTGCTGTAGTCGACCTTTTAACTTCAAACAATTATAACCTTAGCAAAATCTGGCACAGGTATGAAAGTTTTGTGGCTTCCGAAGATATGAAACTGGCAGAGATCGTTCCTGAAGCCCTGATGGCTTTTAAAATAGACAGAGTGCTGAGGATGCTGAAAGAAACCGAAGATTCTCTGAAAAATGCACAGGAAAACAACGATATCGATAACATTGATACACTTCAAAACAAATATATAATTTTAAACAATCTAAAACGGGAACTTTCAAAAGGTCTCGGAGAAAGAATAATCATCTCACATTCATGAAAGATAAAACCCCTGAATACAGACCAATAACCATGACAAGGCTTCTTCCGACTTTCCTGACTTCATTCTGGAAAACTATTCTCTGCACTGTCGTTATTATTATACTCAGCTTCTTACCTGGCAGTTCTTTTGAAAAAGTAAGATTTTTTGATTTCAGTTTTCAGGACCTTTTCGTTCATTTTGTAATGTATGCTGTTTTCACTGCTTTAATTATACTGGAGCTTTCACGGAAACCTTATCGTCTGATGAATTCAAAATTCTGGTGGTTGTTTCCCCTCTTGTTAACAGCAGTATTAGGATTGATAACAGAGTCGGTTCAGAGATTATGGATTGCCGGCAGAGATGGTAATGTTGTTGACTTTTTCTTTAACATGTGTGGTTCAGCCTTGGTAATCGTACTTTACCGTATCTTTTATTTCCCTTACCATAAACAAAAAACAAACTAAGAACAGAATTCATCCCTTATACAGTGTTTTGCATGAATAACCCGAATAACCAAGGGTTTGACCATCAACGTGCAACCTTTCTGAGGTCAGACAGGTGTTGGTCAGCTTCGTTCTCTTCCTGCAAACCGCTTTTCACTAAATTATGATGTTTTGGTTTTTCCTTATTTCATCAGCCAGGTTTCCTATGTTCTGTTCCTTGAACATAGACTTTATCTGTTTCCGTATTTCTTCGTATTTATCATGCATAGGGCATGGATGACCGTTTTCCCTGCACGACCTTAAAGATATGATGCATTTCTCAAACAGATCATCGCCATCAAATAAAATAACAATATCAAAAAGGGTTATTTTATAGGGATCCTTCAAAAGTCCGAAACCGCCATTCGGACCTTTTGTGGATGAAAAAATCCTGTTCTTTGCCAATACCTGTAAAATCTTAGCTAAAAAAGGAGAGGGAATCGATAAATCTTTTGAAATAACCTTTATCCCAACCTTACTTGATTTGTCTGTATTCAACGCTAAATAAAGAGCTGCTCTTATAGCGTATTTGCATGTATTTGACAACATAAGTTCAGCATTTTATAGGAATTTTTTCTATCCTTCTCTGATGTCTGCCTCCGTCAAAAGGCGTATCAATAAAAATATCCACAATTTCACAGGCCAGTTCAAACGAAATAAACCGTGCCGGCAATGCACAAATATTGGCATTATTATGCCTCCGCGCCAGTTCGGCAATATCTGCTCTCCAGCACAATGCCGAACGTATTTCAGGATGCTTGTTTGCTGTAATATTAATGCCGTTACCACTGCCACACAATGAAATTCCTGCATCATATCTGCCACTTGCAACATGCTCGGCAAGAGCATGTCCGTATTCAGGATAATCCGTACTTTCACCGGAATCAGTTCCCAGATCCTCAATTATGAATTGTTTTTCTTTTAAATATTCAATAAGCCTGACTTTCAATTCATATCCTGCATGATCACAGGCTATGACAATTTTTTTCTGTTTCATCTTCTGTTAATAATCATCACAAAGATAATAAATAAGATATTTCCATCCGCATATATTTTATTCATAAAACCTGTTTTTTCACTGATAACAGACACTTTTCAGCAGATTTGACCATGAATTGTTAATTTCCTTTTTAATAAAAGTTAAAAAAACGTTAATAAAAATTCTCTTTTCATCAATATGAACAAATCCTGATAAAAAACATACACAAAGACAATATTTATAAAAATGATTTAACAAAAATTCAACAGGTGTTTTATCAAATTTTTCTGTCTAATTTTACACATTCACCTTTATGAACCGTTGTTAATATTTTTGTAATGTATTATTTTTCAGTAAAAAGTTTTCATTTATCCCTGTTAAAATCTGTTTATAACCAAACAACGCAAGTTTTATTTAGTAAAAATTTCAACCATATTAAAAGAATAATATTATAATAGGTAAATTTTTTAAAAATGAATAATAATGTATATAATGATTTGTTAATTCATGGATTCATACAGGAAAAAGTTGATGAAGATGTTGATATTGTAAAAGAGATACTTAAACTTAAAGAAGAGAAAAATGCCATAATACTGGCTCATTACTATGAGATAGCAGAAATACAGGATATTGCTGATTTTATTGGTGATAGTCTTGAATTATCAAAACAGGCAGCAGAGACAAATGCTGACATTATCGTGTTTTGCGGTGTCCATTTCATGGCTGAAACAGCAAAAATACTATCACCACAAAAGAAAGTTTTGTTGCCTGATTTAAAAGCCGGGTGTTCACTGGCTGATTCATGTCCTGAACAAGAGTTCGAAAAATTTATTGCACAATATCCTGAACATATTGTTATTAGTTATATCAATACAACTGCAGGAATAAAAGCGCTGACTGATATTATATGTACATCGTCGAATGCAGCGAAAATCATAAACAGTTTACCGGAAGAACAGAAAATCATTTTTGCACCGGATAAAAACCTGGGAGATTATTTAAACAGTATTACAGGAAGAAAAATGGTTGTTTGGAATGGCGCCTGTCATGTACATGAAAGATTTTCATTGGAAAAGATAGTGGCGTTGAAAAATGAAAATCCGGATGCTAAAATACTGGCACATCCTGAGTGTGAGAAACCTGTTTTAATAATGGCTGATTATATTGGATCTACATCAGCATTGTTGAAATATAGCGTAAATGATAAGGCAGAAAAATATATCGTTGCAACTGAATCGGGGATATTGCATCAAATGAAAAGGAAAAGTCCGGAAAAAAGTTTTATTCCTGCACCACCTGATGATTCAACATGCGGATGCAACGAATGCAATTTTATGAAGTTAAATACATTGGAAAAAGTTTATTTATGCATGAAATATGAACTGCCTGAGATAATAATAGAAGAAGATATGAGAAAAAGGGCTGAAAAATCTATTTTAAAAATGATGGAAATATCAAATAAACCTGGTTTATGAAAAAGCATTTTTATAAAAAATATATTTTTTTGCTTTGTGCGGCTTTTATAGCAGATAATGCAATATTTGCACAGGAGGATATTATAAAGGACGGATATAATGTATTTTATTATCCTACAGGAAAAAAATCAAGTGAAGGAACAATGAGAAACGGAAAACCTGACGGATACTGGAAAACATATTATCCAAGCGGTATAATAAAATCAGAAGGAAACAGAAGAAATCATTTGCTGGATAGTGTATGGACCTTTTACAATGAAAGAGGAGATACATTACAAAAAATCAGTTATTTATTTGGAAAAAGAAATGGATACAGTATTACATATAATGTTAATGAGAAAGGTGATCCGATAAATTTTGGCAAGATAGTATCTAAGGAGTTATATGTCAATGACAAAAAGGAAGGATTGTCATTTTATTATTACAAAAACGGGCTTTTGAAAGAGAAAGTAGAATATAAAAATAACAGAAGAAATGGTAAAGCAACTGAATATGATATGAATGGAAAGATTATTACAATTCAGCAATTTTCAGATGGTGTACTGACAGACAGACAAAAGATAAACAGAAGCGATAAAAGTGAATTAAAACAGGGATTTTGGCAGGAATATTACGATAATGGACGGGTAAAAAAGGAAATGTATTATAAAGATGATGTTTTAAATGGTCAGTATAAAGAGTATGATGAAAATGGAAATGTTAATCTTGTATTAAACTACAGAGAAGGTATTATTATTGAAGAAGTTGAAGAAGACACATTTGATATAGATGTTATAAACAGGTACGATGAAAATGGTAACCTGGTTTTTTCAGGAACATACAGAATGGGAACACCAATTGGAATACACAGAAATTTTAACAGTGAGGGAAAAGTAGTTAATGCTATAATTTTTAATGATAAAGGTATAAAAACAGGTGAGGGTATATTAACAAAAGAAGGAATGAAAGAGGGCGAATGGAAGTATTATTATGAAAATGGATTTGTAAGAGCGGAAGGAAAGTATAACAATAATCATGAAACAGGCCAATGGAAATATTTTTCAAACGATGGAAAACTAATACAGACAGGTGTTTATAAAAGCGGTAAATTTGATGGAAGATGGACATGGTATTATGATAACGGCAGTTTGAAAAGAGAAGAAGAATATTATAACGGAAAAGAAGAGGGTATTTATACAGAATATGATACAATTGGTAATATAATAGCAAGTGGCAACTATTTTGATGGTGAAAGGGAAGGGGAATGGTTTTATAAAGTGAATGATTATATTGAAAAAGGTAAGTATGTCGGAGGATTAAGGGATGGGAAATGGGAAGCTTATTATTTAAATGAAAAGTTGCGTTATGAAGGAAATTATATCCAGGGAAATCCTGACGGAGTGCATAGATTTTATTATGAAGATGGAAAGGTAAAGGAAGAACAGTATTACAATTCGGGAATGAGGGAAAAGAACTGGAAAAAATACAATGAAAACGGGGAACTGGTCATTACAATTACATATAAGGATAATAAAGAAATAAGGATAAATGGAGAAAGAATAAGGTTTGAAGGTGAAGATATTAAAATAATTAAATGATTTCAAAAAGAGATGACAGATGATCTGAACATTCATAATTACAATATTGGAGAAGAGGAGAAAGAAATAGATAAACAATTGCGTCCGCAACGTTTTGAAGAATTCGGTGGTCAGGAAAAGATTGTTTCAAATCTGAAAGTTTTCGTAAAAGCAGCAATACTGAGAAAAGAATCTTTGGATCATGTGCTTTTATCAGGACCGCCAGGATTGGGTAAAACAACGCTTGCCAATATTATAGCAAAAGAACTGGGAAGCAATATCAGAAATACTTCAGGACCGGTTTTGGAAAAAGCAGGTGATCTTGCCGGAATTCTTACAAATCTTGAAAGAAATGATGTTTTATTCATTGATGAGATACACAGGCTCAGTTCTGTCGTGGAAGAATTTCTTTATTCTGCAATGGAAGATTATAAAATTGATCTTGTAATAGATAAGGGCCCAAGTGCAAGATCGGTTCAAATACAGATAAATCCATTTACATTAATTGGTGCTACAACGCGTTCAGGTTTATTAACAAGTCCTTTAAGAGCAAGGTTTGGCATAAATTCACACCTGGAATACTATAATCATGAGATATTGAAGAACATTGTTATTCGTTCCGCAAGCATACTGGATATAGAAATTGCAGAAGATGCGGCACAGGAAATAGCATCACGTTCAAGGGGAACACCAAGAATAGCCAATTCATTATTGAGGAGAATAAGGGATTTTGCTCAGGTTAAGAATATGAAAGTCATAGATATCCATATTACGCGTTTTGGACTTGAAGCTCTTAACATTGATAAAAGAGGATTGGACGACATGGATAACAAGATCATTGCAGTTATTATAGATAAGTTCAATGGAGGTCCGGTTGGATTGGGGACAATTGCAACAGCTGTGAGTGAAGACCCGGGTACTATTGAAGAAGTTTATGAGCCATTTCTTATCAAAGAAGGTTTAATAAAAAGGACACCCAGGGGAAGGGAAGCAACTGATTTGGCTTACAAACATTTAGGCAGACCAGGGCAAGGAGAGTTTACATTACCTTTTTAGGAATTGGTAAACTGGTGTAAAAAACGAATGTCATTTTCAAAATAAAGGCGAAGATCGTTGACCTGGTATTTTAGCATGGCAATTCGTTCAATACCCATACCAAATGCAAAACCGGTGTATTCATTACTGTCGATACCGGAAGCATCAAGAACGTTAGGATCAACCATACCACAGCCAAGAATTTCAAGGAATCCGGTATATTTGCAAACATTACATCCCTTGCCTTTACAAATGGAACAAGAGACATCAAGTTCTGCAGAGGGTTCAGTGAAAGGAAAGAAAGAAGGACGAAGTCTGATTTGCGTTGATTCACCAAACATTTCTTTTGCGAAGAAAAGGAGTGTTTGTTTAAGATCGGCAAAAGATACGTTATGATCAACATATAATCCTTCAACCTGATGAAAAATACAATGAGCTCTGGCAGAAATAGCTTCATTGCGAAAGACCCTGCCGGGAAAAATGTTTCGGATAGGTGGTTTTTGCTTCTCCATGACTCTTACCTGAACAGAAGAAGTATGTGTGCGCAGGAGAACATCAGGATTTAAAGAGATGAAAAAGGTATCCTGCATATCACGGGCAGGATGATTAAAGGGAAAATTAAGGCCGGTAAAAACATGCCAGTCATCTTCAATTTCAGGACCTTCAGAAACAGTAAAGCCAATGCGGGAAAATATATCATTGATTTCCCTGCGTATTATAGAAACAGGGTGCCTGGTACCTGAAGAAAAGGGAAAAGAAGGTTTAGTGAGATCATCAGAAGAGAAGGGTCCGGAAATGAGGGAGAGGTTCATTTTAAGGCTTTCATATTTGTCAATAGCCTCTATTTTTAGAGAATTCAAATGACGGCCGATTTCTTTTTTGTTTTCAGAAGAAACAGATTTAAAGGCCTCAAATAAAGATGAAATTTTACCTTTCTTGCTAAGAAAAATAAGTCGGAATTTTTCAAGTTGTTCTGATGTTGAAACTTCAAAGGCATTTATTTCATCACGGATATGGTTAATGGCATCAAGCATGAAAGTTATTTTTTAGAAATGTAAGCTTTTGTGATAATAACATCTTCAACGGGTCTGTCACGGTCGTCGGTTTCAACACAGGATATAAGGTCTACAATATGAATGCCTTCAATTACTTCACCAAAAACAGTGTAGGCATAATCAAGATGAGGAGCACCACCGGAAGAAGCATAAGCATTGATTTGTTCATCAGTAAAGCGAATGTGTTGGTTGGAATTTTCCATAGCCCTTAATTGTTCAGGAGAAAATTTCCTGCCTGATACAATATAAAACTGAGAGCCGGAAGACTCGCGGTTGGGATTAACATTATCAGCTGACCGTGCAGCAGCTACGGCTCCTTTTTTATGATATAAATGAGGATAGAATTCGGCAGGAATGGTATAACCCGGACCATTAATTCCTAAAGAAACGCCGGGCTTTGCATTCCTTGATGAAGGATCACCTGTCTGAATCATAAAATCTTTAATAACGCGATGAAAAAGTAATCCGTTATAATAACCTTCGGAAACAAGCTTAATGAAATTATCCTTATGCATGGAAGTTTCTTCATAAAGCTTGATTTTAATAATACCTTTGGTGGTTTGGAAAGTAACGATGCTTTCATCGTTTGTCTGACTGTATAATGAAAGAGAGAATAAAAGAACAGAGACAAAGGAAAGGTTGAATATTATTTCTTTCATGCGTAAAGTATTTAAATAATTTTGCAAATATAAAAAAGGCAGACCAAAGAAAGAAAAACGTATTGATAATATAATAGGAATTAGGGATTACAAAACAGCAAATGAGTGTTTACAGAAAATTGGGTGGTCAGACGTTAATCTACGGACTTGGGAATATAATACCCAGGATGCTGAATTATGCCATATTGACGTTTTATTATACACGACGGTTTTCAGTTGAAGAGTATGGAATGATTACAGAACTCTATGCTTATGTTGCCATATTGATGGTGATTTTAACATATGGCATGGAAACAGGGTTATTCAGGTTTTCTTCGTTAAAAGGGAATGTTCAGAAGGTGTTTGGAATGTCATTCATCTCGGTTACAACGACATCAGTAATATTTATGATCATTGTGCTTGTTATTTATAAAAAGCTGGCAGTTATGATAAAATATGAAGCACATCCGGAATATATTGCATTATTGGGTGTGATCATAAGTATTGATGCCATTACGGCTATTGTATTTGCAAAAATACGCATGATGGAAAAGGTTAGAAAATTTGCTTACATAAAAATATTGAATGTTGTTGCAACGATAGTTTTCGTTATGTTGTTTCTTGAAGTATTGCCAGAAATATCAATTATTGAGCGTTGGGCATTTTATGAAAAATACATGAAAGGCATAGAAGTCGGTTATGTGTTCATAGCAAATCTGATGGCCAGTATATTGATATTGATTGTTTTATTGCCAGAATATGTTAAAGTCAGAATAAAATTTGACATTTCTTTGTTAAAGGGATTGTTAAAATATTCAATTCCGCTTTTATTTGTAGGATTAGCAGGAATGTTAAATGAAACAATAGAAAGAATACTGTTGCGTTTTTTTCTGCCTGACCAGTATAATGTATTGTATGAAATTGGGATATATGGTGCAAATTACAGAATAGCATTATTGATGACCTTGTTCATTCAGATGTTCAGATATGCAGCTGAACCATTTTTTTTCGTACATTACAATAAGAAGGAATCAAAGGAGATTTATGCCAACGTTCTGAAATATTTCATCATATTTTGTTTACTTATATTTTTGTTTGTAATGGTGTATCTTGACCTGATAAAATACTTTATCGACAGTAAGTTTTATTCTGGTCTTCATATCGTTGGCATAATATTGGTGGCGAATATTATATTGGGTATTTTGTTCAATGTCAATATGTGGTATAAATTAACCGGAAAAACACATTATGGAATATACATTACAGGTTTAGGGGCTTTATTAACAATTGTTCTGAATATTATTTTTATTCCGCGGTATAGTTATGTGGCATGTGCATGGATTCATCTGTTAAGCAATACGGTAATGATGGTCATTACTTTGATGCTTGGAAATAAGTATTATAAAATTAAGTATGACTATAAGAGAATAGTTGAAATTGTTATAGTAGCAGGGTGTTTATACAGTGTATTTTATTTGGTAAAATCAGATGTTATTGGGAGGAATTTGTTTATTGGTACACTGATACTGATGGCTTTTACATATTATTGCATAAAAAGAGAAAAGCTCATTCAAATATTTTTAAAGAAAGAAACATGAAGGTTAAAATAATTAACAGGTCAAAACATGGTTTACCGGAATATAAAACACTGTTGTCTGCGGGAATGGATATTAATGCTGATATTGAAGAAGAAATTGTAATAAAACCACTGCAAAGGTATTTGATACCAACAGGTTTGTTCATAGAATTGCCGGCAGGCTATGAGGCTCAGATAAGGCCAAGAAGCGGACTTTGTATAAAAGAAGGAATTACAGTATTAAATTCACCGGGTACGATAGATGCAGATTACAGGGGAGAGATAAAGATTATTGTAATAAATCTGTCAGAAAATAATTATACTGTTCATGATGGCGAAAGAATATGCCAGATGGTTATACAAAGGCATGAAAGGATAGATTGGGAAGTTGTAGAAGAATTGAACAATACCGAAAGAGGAGAAGGTGGTTTTGGTCATACAGGCATAAAGAAGGAGAAATAAAAAAATGGGTTTAAAAAAGGGAACGGGCATAATAGTTTTATTCATCATAGTGTCTTGCATTATAAAAGCACAGGAGAAGCAGACTTTAAATAAAATCAGAGAAGGTTATGAATCAGAATACTATTATGCTTTTACTGAGGCAACAAGGCAGATGATTTATCAGAATTATGGACAGGCCCTTTTATTGTACAATAAATGTCTTGAATATAATCCTGGCAGTGCAGCCATAAAATATCAGCTGTCAATCATTTATTACAGGCTGGGGAAAACAGAGGAGGCGATAAAATTTGGAAAGGAAGCATGCGCAGGTGAATGCAGCAACAGGTGGTATTTGCTGAATTTGATAAATATATATAAAACAAATAGTATGATAGACAGTGCTTTGAGGTTAAGTAAAAAGCTGGTGGAAATAGAACCTGAAAGGGTTGAAAATATCATGAATTTGGCAATGTTGTATCAGATTAATGGAGAGTATGATAAAGCAATGAATGAATATAATGAGATAGAGGAATCATATGGAAAAAGTAAGGAAGTGTATATAAACAAATATAAGATATACAGAAGTGCAGAAAAAGATAAGCTGGCTATGGAGCAATTATATTATGCTCATGAGATGGATGAGGATGATATAAATATTGTTGGATTGATGGCTGAACATCAAAGGGACAAAGGAAAGAAGAGATTAGCTGAAAAATATTATAGAATTCTGTTAAAGGAAAATGATCATGATCCTGTAACAGTTTTTTCATATATGGAATTTTTACTGAAATTCAAAAAATATGATGAAGCGGAAAAATTTATGATAACATGCATTGAAGAAAGGTGTGTTGCAAAAGAACATATTATGGGTTATTTCATTAACAACTGGGAAAGAGAAAAAGAAAATGTTAAAATACAGGAAGTTTTTAATGAAAGTATGGAGATATTTTATGATAGGAATATGGAGGATCTCAGAATAAAAGGTCTTTATATTGATAATAAACTGCGAAATGACCAATATGCGGAAGCATCATCAGTTATAAAAGAAGTTTTGGTTTTGGAAGAAGAAAATTACCGAATATGGGAACAGTTATTGTTTGCAGAAAATGCATTAAATCATTCAGATAGTGTTATTAAATATGGAGAAAAAGTGATAAGGTTATTTGAAAATGAATCACTTCCCTATCTTTACACTGGTATAGCATATCATTTGAAGAAAAAGGAGGAAGATGCGATAAGATTGCTGGAAAAAGGTATAAGGTACACAGAAAGAGAAAGGGTTTTGCTGCAATACTATATATTTCTTGCAGAAGCCTATAATGAAAATAGTCAGAAGGAGAAGGCATTCGAATGTTATGAGAATGCATTGACTATTGACAGTAATAATATATTGGTTATGAATAATTATGCTTATTTTCTGGCTATAGCGGAAAAAGATCTGATAAAAGCTGAGAGAATGTCACGAAGGACCATAGATGAAGAAAAGAGAAACTATGTCTATCTGGATACATATGCCTGGATTATGTATAAGATGAAGAAAATAGAAGAGGCAAGATATTATATCAAAAAGGCAATCAGATTTGGAGGAAAGAAAAGCAAAGAAGTAATTGATCATTATAATGCTATAATGGTGAAGTAATATGAAAAGATGGAAGGTCATCATAGTATTTATGGTCATAATGATGGGTATAGTATGCGCATATCCGCAGATAAAAAAGAAAAGTGAACTGGAGAACAACAGGAAAAAGACAATAGAGGAAATTGAATTAACGTCAAAATTGATAAAGGATACACAGGCTAAAAGTAAGGAATCAACACATGAATTAAATCTGGTCAATCACAAGATAAAGATGCAAAATGCACTGATAAAAAATATAGAGGAAGAGATAGAATTTGTTGATAAGCAAATAAATGAAAACAATAACAGGATCAGCGAAATAGAAAATAATCAGGAAAAAATAAAGAGGAATTATGCAAGATCGATATACATGACATACAAAAACAGGCAAAAAGAGAATTTATTATTATATGTTCTGGCAAGCGAAAATATGAACCAGGCTTATAAAAGATTCAGATATATGCAAATTATTAATTTATACAGAAGAAGGCAGATTAATATGCTAAAAGAATTAAAAGGTAATTTGGACGAAGAAAACAGAATATTGGAAGAAAGAAAAAAGGAAAAAATTGAATTACAGAATCAGAATCAGAGGCAGAAAGATATTCTGGCAAAAGAAAAGGGAAAGAAAAAAGTATTGGTGAGCAGTTTGCAAAAAAAGGAAAGAGAATTAAGAAAGGAATTAGAGAAGAAAAAACAAATAGCAAGAGAGTTAGAAAGAGAGATAGAAAGAATTATACAGGAAGAAAGAAGAAAAAGTGCAAAAGGTAATATTTATGCAACTTTAACAAAAGAAGATAAGCTGATAAGTGATGAATTTGGAAAAAATTACGGGAGATTACCATGGCCGACAATGCAAGGTATTATTGTTGGAAAATTCGGAGAGCAGGATCATCCGACGATTAAAGGCATTAAAATAAGAAATGACGGAATATATATAGCAACAATAAAAAACGCTGAAGTGAGAAGTATTTTTAAAGGTGTTGTGACAAAGGTTTTTACAATACCAGGAGCAAATTATACAGTTATCATAAGACATGGAAATTTTTATACATTGTATCATAATTTAAACAATGTCAGAGTATCTGCAGGAAGGGAGGTTGATACAAAGGAGGTTATAGGATTGGTATCAAATGATCCTGAAAGGAATGAAAGTATATTGCATTTTCAGGTATGGAAGGAAACAGAAAGAAATGACCCTGAATTATGGTTATCAAGATAGATTATAAAATGTAATTCTTTTTTTACTAATTTTGATGAATTATTGAGAAAAAGGGTAACAAAAAGGTTTAGATTGAAGTATATTAGAAGTGAATAGAAAAAGAAATTAAATGAAAAAATCACTTAAAATAACATCTAAAATAGAAAACCTGAGAAAGGTTGAAAAGTTAGTGGATGAAATATCAGCTGAATATAAGATAAGTTCAGACATATATGGCAATATTCTGATCGCTGCGTTGGAAGCTGCTAACAATGCTATACTTCACGGAAATAAGCTGGACGAAGGTAAGATGGTCAATATAGAAGTTGAAAAGGAAGAGAAGATTTTAAAGATACAGATTGATGATGAAGGGAATGGATTTGATTATAAAAATATTCCGGATCCAACAGCACCGGAAAATATAGAGAATGTTAACGGGAGAGGAATATTTCTGATGGAGAAGTTGTCTGATAAAATTGAATTTTCAAGAAACGGGGCAAGAGTAGAATTGGAATTCAATTTATCATAAATTGGCAATACGAATTGAAAATAGGGAGATCATAGAGGAGGACATTGGAACAGGGAAAATACGAAGCATTATAGAAGTATTGTTAAAGGAAGAAAGAAAGAGGTTAGGCACAATAGAGATAGTATTGTTAAAAGATCATCAATTACTGGAAATTAACAGGAATTATTTGGGCCATAATTATTATACGGATGTTATAACATTCAGTTATAACCGGAAAGATATTGTAAAAGGGGATGTATTAATAAGTGTGGATTCTGTTAAAAGAAACGCCATAAAGTTTAAACAAAATTTAGCAGATGAGTTGGTGAGGGTTATAATACACGGGGTATTGCATATTATTGGATATACAGATGAAAATAGAGAAAACAGAGAAAAAATGAGAATAAGAGAAGATGAGTATTTAAAAAAATATAAGGAAGAAAGAAATGGATGATGTTTATGACATCATAGTCGTAGGGGCAGGACATGCAGGATGTGAGGCGGCAAGTGCACCGGCAATCATGGGATCAAAGGTCTTGTTGATTACAATGGATATGACAAAAATGGCGCAAATGTCATGTAATCCGGCAATGGGAGGAATTGCAAAGGGACAGATTATCAGGGAAATTGATGCATTGGGAGGTTATTCCGGAATTGTTACAGACTTATCAATGATTCAGTTCAGAATGCTAAACAGGTCAAAGGGACCTGCAGTTTGGAGTCCAAGGGCACAATGTGATAGAATGATGTTTTCAAGTGAATGGAGAAATGTCATAGAGAAGAATAGAAATATTGATTTATGGCAGGATAATGTTAACGAATTAATCATAAGGAAAGATACGGTGGTTGGGGTAAGAACAGTACTGGGAAATGAATTTAGAGCAAAATGTGTAATATTAACAAACGGAACATTTGAAAATGGATTGATTCATATCGGAAAAAGGAATCAGGAAGGCGGAAGGATTTCTGAACCCGTTTCAAAAGGAATATCAACACAATTAAGAAAAATTGGTTTTGAAATTGGACGTATGAAAACGGGAACACCGGCAAGAATTGACGGAAGAACGGTCAATTTCGCCATCATAGAAGAACAAAAAGGAGATGAAGACATACGATCGTTTTCATTTTTAGAAACAAAATTGCCGGAAAGACAAAGAAGTTGTTATATAACATATACAAATGAAGAAACACATAAAATATTAAGGAAGGGATTTGAAGATTCGCCATTGTACAATGGAACGATAAAAGGTATTGGCCCGCGATATTGTCCAAGCATAGAAAGTAAACTGGTTACATTTGCTGAGAGAGATAAGCATCAACTGTTTTTAGAACCGGAAGGATGGAATACGGTAGAGTATTATCTGAACGGGTTTTCTTCATCACTTTCAAAAGAAATTCAATATGAAGCTTTGAAAACAATAAGAGGACTTGAAAATGCAAAAATTTTCAGACCGGGATATGCTATAGAATATGATTATTATCCGCCAACGCAGTTAAAATATACAATGGAAACAAAATCAATAAAAAATTTATACTTTGCAGGTCAAATTAATGGAACAACAGGATATGAGGAAGCTGCGGCACAAGGTATTATAGCTGGTATAAATGCACATCTCAGAATAAATCGAAATGATCCATTTATATTGGGAAGAGATGAAGCATATATTGGCGTATTAATAGATGATTTGGTAACAAAGGGAGTGGACGAACCATACAGAATGTTTACTTCGAGAGCGGAATACAGAATTATGTTAAGGCAGGATAATGCAGATGAAAGATTGACTGAAAGATCAGTGCGTATTGGTTTAGCAAGCAAAGAGCGATTAAAGAGATTGAATGATAAAATAAAAAAGAAAATAAGAATAGTAAACGCCGTTACAAATGAAAGTATTGAGCCGAATAAGATTAATCAATATCTTAGGGAAAAGAGAACAGCTGAAATAAATCAAAAGGTTAAACTTTATAGTTTAATATTAAGACCAGAGATAAAAATTGAAGATTTAATTGTGTATATGCATGGAAAAATAGGTGAAGAAAGAATAGATATAAAGGAAGAAAAGGATTTAATAGAAACAACTGAAATAGAAATAAAATATAAAGGATATATTAAAAGAGAAGCTGGTATAGCTGAAAAAATAAAAAGACTTGAAGATATTATTATTGATGGAAAGATAAATTATGATAAATTAAAGGCAATATCAACAGAGGCAAGGCAAAAACTGAAAAGAATAAAGCCTGTAACTATTGGCCAGGCAAGCAGAATATCAGGTGTTTCACCAAGTGATATTAATGTCATATTGTTGCATATAGGAAGATGATGTTCCACGTGGAACAATTATATTGTTTATGATTGATTTTCAGTCTTGAATGAAGTTTTGATTAAAACGATAATTGCAGGCATTCCGGAAAAGCCCGGGATTTACCAGTTCTTCAGCCGGGATAGGGAACTTTTGTATGTTGGAAAAGCAAAGAATTTAAAAAAGCGGGTAGCTTCCTATTTTAATCGTACGACTTCGCAGAGTCGGAAGCTTCAAATGCTGGTTCATAAAATAGCTGATATAATATACATCATTGTTGATACTGAGTCGGATGCCCTGTTATTAGAAAATAATCTTATTAAAAAGCATCAGCCCCGGTATAATGTTATGTTAAAAGATGATAAAACTTTTCCATGGATTTGCGTAAAAAATGAAAGGTTTCCCAGAGTTTTTGCTACAAGAAGATTTGAAAAGGATGATTCAATGTATTTTGGTCCTTATACATCGATGGTCATGGTGAAAACCATAATGGATTTGATCAGGAAGTTGTATCCGTTAAGAACATGTTCATATAATCTTAGTGAGGAAAACATCAACAAAGGGAAATTCAGAGTTTGTCTTGAGTATCACCTGAATAATTGCAAAGGTCCTTGTGAAAAGCTGCAAAGTGTTGAAGAATATAATGCAGGAATAAAGCAGATTAGAGATATTTTGGGAGGTAATCTTACAGCCGTTATGCACCATCTGACAAGAGCCATGAAAATTTACGCGTCAGAATATCGCTTTGAGGAAGCAGAAATTATGAAGCAAAAAATCAATTTGCTGAAGAGATATCAAAGCAGATCAACAGTGGTCAATACACGAATAACAAATGTTGATGTTTTTACGATTGCATTAAATGATAAATATGCCGCGGTAAATTATTTTAAAGTTATTAATGGTGCTATTATTCAATCCCATAATGTAGAGCTTGTTCACAAGCTTGATGAAAGCAGGGAAGATTTACTTGCACTGGCCATAACAGAGATTATTCATAAGTTCAACAGTAATCCAAAGGAAATTATCGTGCCTTTTCAAATAGATAGATCTTTTATTAAAACGAAAGTCACTGTTCCAAAAACGGGTGATAAAAAGAAATTGCTGGAGCTTTCGTCACGCAATTCAAAGGCTTATTTGTCAGACAGACAAAATATTAGAAGAAGTCAGGACAGAAAATCCACTGTCACAAGGGTTCTTCAAAAGGTTCAGGAAGATCTCAGGTTGATATCTTTACCAGGGTATATTGAATGTTTTGATAATTCCAATATTCAGGGTGCTCAGCCGGTTGCTTCATGTGTCGTTTTTAAAGACGGAAAACCAGTTCGTTCTGAATACCGTCATTTTAATGTTAAGACGGTAATCGGACCGGATGATTATGCCTCAATGCAGGAAATTGTCTTAAGGCGTTATAAAAGACTTCTTGATGAGAAAAAAACTCTTCCTGATCTTATCATCATCGATGGCGGAAAGGGACAATTGAATGCTGCACTGGAAAGCCTCGAATCACTGAAACTGAAAGGAAAAATTTCAATCATTGCCATAGCCAAAAAACTTGAAGAGATTTATGTGCCACATGATCCTTTCCCGGTATATTTAGACAAAAATTCGACAAGTTTAAAATTTATTCAAAGAATTCGCAATGAGGCCCATCGATTTGGAATAGCATTTCATCGGCATAAAAGAAGCACTGCCATGCTTCAATCTCAACTGGATCAAATCAAGGGTGTTGGTCAAAAAACAAAGGCTAAACTGTTAATGTATTTTGGTGATATTGAAAGCATTAAAGGATCAGAAAAAAGCGTGCTTGAAGATATAGTAGGCCGTAAACAAGCCGGCATTGTTCACGAATATTTCCACCCACAGATATAGAATCAAGCCTGCCTGCGCCGATGCTTCATCAGGCAGGCCAAAGCGAATGCCAGCGCACTTCAGTAATAAAAGCATCATTTCAATTTTAGTACAGTGTTATGTTAAGTCCAGACTGGCGGTTGGTCATTCCGAATTTATTTCGGAATCTCAGGGGATGATGAAATAAATTCAGCATGACGATGAACATATTAAAGTTAACATAACACTGGTGAAAGGAAAGGGACAAGGAACATAGACCTGGCAGGGTCTGATTCCAAATCAAAATGAATTGTCGAATGTCAACGAATTATTTTCCGGGTAAAAGTTATTATGATGAACCCAGGCTTTGGGAAAAGCTCATCTTTATTGTTTGCGATTTGTTGTAAACAAAGCAAATTCTTTAAGAGAATTCTTAGCATCACTCTCAGGAAAGTTATCGAGTATTTGAATGGCCTGATCACGGTATTCATGCATTTTCTGAATGCTGTAATCAAAACCACCGTTGGTCTTAATAAAATCAACAATGCTTTTAAAGGCGGCGGAATTGGATTTTCCCTTGTTAATCAGAGATAATATTCTTTTACGATCCTTAATTTCAGAGTTTTGCAAAGCATGAATCAGTGGAAGGGTTATCTTTTTTTCTTTAATATCATTGCCAGAAGGCTTTCCGGCAACAGATGAAAGCTGATAGTCAAGTAAATCATCTTTTATCTGAAATGCAATCCCCAGCTTTTCACCGAACTGAGCCAATTGCTTTACAACCGTATCAGAAGCAAGAACAGATTTTGCCCCGCTTTCAGCACAGGCACTGATAAGGGTTGCTGTTTTTTTACGAATAATCTCGAAATACTTGTCTTCAGTTATCGTTAATTTGCGCGACTGCTGAATTTGAACCAGTTCACCCTCGCTAACCTCTTTAACCGCATCAGAGACAATACGGAGAATATCGTATTCCTTTTGGTTTAAGGATAATAAAAGGCCCTGGGCTAAAAGATAGTCACCAATAAGCACAGCCATCTTGGATTTCCACAAAGCATTGATAGACAGATAATTGCGTCTTTCATATGATTCATCAACAACATCATCATGAATAAGTGTGGCTGTGTGGAGCATTTCAATAAGGGAAGCTGCAATATAAGTTGAAGGTCTGATATCTCCTGAAACTTTGGCTGAAAGGAAAACCAATATCGGACGCATCTGTTTACCTTTTCTGCGAATAATAAAGTTGATAACGATATTCAGCAAGGGGATGTTACTTTTCATAACCTTGTGAAAAGAACGCTCAAATTCTTTCAGTTCATCTTTAATGGGTTCTTTGATTATATCGAGAGGAGACATCTTGTGCCGTTTTGTATGACCAAAAATAACAATAATCTTTTTGCTAATTTGTGAAACTGGAATTTTTAGGGTAGAATTCAACTTTTATATCGTATCCGTATCACCGAAAAAAAATGTTATTGATGGATGCATCTTATAATATATTCATATATTTGTATAGACAACTAATTGAAAGTGTATATAATAAAGATCTTTTCGAACTTATTGAAAACTATCATTAAAAAGAGAATCCATGCCATTTGAAAGTTTAACGGCTGATCAATTGGAAAAAGCAGCTGCCATGTTAAAAGCTATAGCTCATCCGATGCGCATTTCAATACTTAAACACCTGGATGATGAAAAACAACTAACTGTTACAGAAATACATGAATTATTGGGTATTGAGCAATCAACAACATCACATCATCTTGGAATACTAAAAGACAAAGGTGTTCTTGTTTCAAAAAGGGATGGGAAAAACACGCTTTATAGCATCAGAAATAAAGATCTTAATACAATTATAGAATGTATCAGCAAATGCGCATGCTGATTTTATTGAAACAATGACTGGCCGGTGAATAGTTTTCAACCGGCTTTTTTTGTAACTTATCCGATCTAAAACTTAAATTTTTTCTTATGCAAAAAATGCTTTTATTGGATGCCTATGCCCTTATTTTCAGATCGTATTATGCCTTTATCAACAGACCGATTAAAAATTCAAAAGGTCAGAATACTTCAGCCATTTATGGTTTTACGGCATCACTTGATGAAGTATTGCGCAAGGAAAATCCGGATTTCATAGCCGTGGTTTTTGATTATCCGGGCCCTACCTTCAGAAACAAATTATTCCCGGCTTACAAGGCAAACAGGCAAAAAACGCCTGAAGACATTAAAATTTCGGTTCCTTATATAAAGCGGGTATTGGAGGGTTTTAATATTTCTGTTTTAGAGATCGAGGGTTTTGAAGCAGATGATGTCATTGGTACACTGGCAAAAATGTCAGAAAAAGCCGGCTTTAAGGTTTTAATGATGACACCGGATAAAGATTATGGACAGCTGGTTTCAGATAATATTCTCATGGTCAAGCCGGCAAAAAAAAGCAGCGATGCTGAAATACTGGGGCCGGCAGAAATTATGAATCTGTACTCTATTCAGGATCCTCTTCAGGTTACTGATATCCTGGCATTATGGGGAGACACCTCTGACAATATTCCGGGTGCACCGGGTATCGGTGAAAAGACAGCCAGAGAACTGATAGGTAAATATCATACTATTGAAAATCTGTTCGGTCATCTGCATGAACTCAGGGGCAAACAAAAAGAAAGTATTGAATCAAACAAAGACCAGATCATTCTTTCTAAAAAGCTGGCTACTATTGAAGTTAATGTGCCGGTTGATATTGATATCGATGAGCTGAAAAGAAAGCCAATGGATATGGAGAAGTTAAAAAAAGTGTTTGATGAACTGGAATTCCGGACTCTTTCTGCGCGGATTTTATCAAAGCCCAAAGCTCCTTTAACCCAACAAGGTGTATTATTTCAGGATGAACCTGTTAATGATACAATAAAAGCACATAATGATTTTAAATCGCTGGATGAAACGCCACATAACTATAAAAGTATTGACAGTGAAGATGATCTTAAGAAACTGGTCAGTCAGTTGTTGAAAGAAAAACGGGTTTGTTTTGACACTGAAACAACAAGCCTGAATATTTTTGAAGCGGAACTTGTTGGTATTTCCTTTTCTGTGAAAGAAAGGGAGGCCTGGTATGTCCCTTTTCCTGATGAAAAAGAAAAATGTCTGAGGCTTCTTGGAATATTGAATCCTTTGTTTTGCAGTGAAAGTATATTAAAGATAGGACAAAACATAAAGTATGATATACAGGTGCTTCAGCAGTATAACCAGGAGGTAAAAGGTCCTTTGTTTGATACCATGATTGCCCATTATCTGATACAGCCTGAACTGAAACACAGCATGGATTACCTTGCGACAGTATACCTTAATTACAAACCTGTTCCCATAGAGGATTTAATTGGTAAAAAAGGCAGAGATCAAAAAAGCATGCGTGATATACCTCCCGAAAGGATAAGGGAATATGCTGCCGAAGATGCAGATATAACCTTGCAGTTGGCGGAAATACTAAAACCAGAACTTAAGAAACAAAATCTGGATAAGCTCTCTGAAAATGTTGAGATGCCCCTGATAAATGTTTTGGCCGATATGGAAAGGACGGGTATAAATCTTAATACAGATGAATTAAACAAGTATTCTCAAACGCTTAATAAAGAAATAAATATATTACAGCAAGAAATTTACAATCTGGCCGGAAAGACTTTCAATATTGCTTCGCCCAAACAGCTGGGAGAAATACTTTTCGAACATCTTAATATTCCGGCCAATGTTAAAAAAACCAAAACCAATCAATACCAAACCGGAGAAGAAGTCCTTTTGAAAATAAAAGACAGTCATCCGATAGTTACACGGATTCTTGACTTCCGGAGTCTTCAGAAATTATTGAGTACTTACGTATCAGCACTGCCGGCCTTGAAAAATTCTTCAACGGGCAGAATTCATACTTCATTTGAACAGGCATGGGTCTCAACAGGCCGGTTGAGTTCGAAAAATCCTAATTTACAGAATATCCCCATCAGAGATGAAAGAGGTCGCGAAATACGCAAGGCTTTTATTCCGCGAAATAAAGATCATATATTGCTTTCAGCCGATTATTCCCAGATAGAATTGCGTATAATGGCTCACCTTTGCGGTGACAGGAATATGATTGATGCTTTTCTGCAAAACCAGGATATACACGCCGCAACTGCTGCAAAAATTTATAATGTATCTTTGAATGAGGTGACACGTGAAATGCGCACACGGGCAAAAACAGCCAATTTCGGCATCATATATGGTATTTCCGCTTTCGGACTCGCACAACGTCTTGACATTGCACGAAGCGATGCATCACAATTAATTGAAGGTTACTTTAAAACGTATCCTTATGTAAAGAAATACATGAATAATAATATTGAAAGGGCAAAGGAAAAAGGTTATGTTGAAACGATCCTGGGACGCAGAAGATATCTGCCTGATATTCATTCAGCTAACGCAACGGTAAGGGGAATGGCTGAAAGAAATGCAATTAACGCCCCCATCCAGGGCTCGGCAGCTGATATAATAAAGCTTGCCATGGTTAATATTCATAATAAAATTAAAAACAAATACAGCACAAAATTGATACTTCAGGTTCATGATGAACTGGTTTTTGATGTTTACAGGCCGGAACTGGAAAGAATAAGTGAAATCGTTAAGGTTGAGATGGAGAATGCTGTATCGCTTGATGTCCCGCTAACAGTAGATATCGGTACGGGCAACAACTGGCTTGAAGCGCATTAATTTATGTAAGGTAATAACAGCGGATTATTATTCAGGAAAACCATTTATAAAGAATACTTTTTACGGTTTCAACCTTTACAGGTTTGGTAATATAATCGTTCATGCCGGATGAAAGAGCTTTGGCCTTGCTTTTGGCGCTGGCAGTGGCCGTCATGGCTACAATAGGCATTTGATAACCCAAACCGCGGATTTCAACAGTTGCCTGAATGCCATCACGGTCAGGCATAAAAAGATCCATAAAAACAATGTCGTAACCCTTTTCCCTGATTTTTTCGATGACTTCATTGCCATTTTCAGCAATATCAATGGATAATCCAAGATTACCGAAAATGGTTGACGCCACCTTCTGATTGATAATATTATCTTCGGCTACAAGAACAGAGATATCACTTTTGATTTTTTTAGGACTATCATCGGCTGTTCTTTTTATGTTAATGAAAGTTTCATATATATAGACCAGCAAATCATTGTATTCAAATGGTTCAATTAAATAATAATCAACGCCATACCTTTTTGATTGGATGTAATTGTCTTTTTTATGATTCGAACTGATTAAAAAGACAATATATGAATCGATATATTTTTCATCCCTGAGGTTTTTTGCAAGTTCCATGCCGTTTAAAACAGCATCATCCATAATGTAAAGAACATGATAGGGTTTTTCACTGTTTTTCAGAAAAGAAAACAAGGCCTTACTCTCGGTTTCCTTATAGACAAAAACTCCAAATGGCATATGTACGCTTTCAAGAAAGCGGTTTAACCGGCGCTTGGGGTCATTGTTATGGGAGATGATAAGGGCATTAATCTGGTCGGGACGGACGACATGGTCCGTTTTTATGTTTTTAATGAGCTTTTCATTGGAAAAGACCTCAATGGTAAAACTGAATTTAGAACCGGGGTATTTGGGATTGTTTGAAATGGAAGATGGACTTTCAGCCCATATTTCGCCATTCATAAGGGTTACAAGTTGCTTTGAAATTGTCGTTCCAAGACCTGATCCGCCATATTTGCGTGAAGTAGAATCTTCTGCCTGAGTAAATGAATTAAAAATGCTCTCAATCTTATGATCTGGAATTCCAACACCTGTATCTTCAACAAAGAAAAGCAGTGTCAGATTGCCGTTGTATTCTTCCTCGAGTTCGGTACCTACTATGATCTGCCCTTCGTGTGTGAATTTAATCGCATTGCTGATCAGGTTTGACAGAACCTGACGTAATCTGAAAGGATCACCGATAATATTTTCGGGAACGTCCTGATTTATTTTAATGGTGAGTTCTAATTTTTTTTCTTCTATGATAGGACGGAACAAATCCAGTGAAGATTTTACTTCGTCACGCAGTTTAAAAGGTATTTCCTCCAATTGCATTTTACCGGCTTCAATTTTCGAAAAATCAAGAAGATCGTCAATGAGATTCAACAGCAAATCGGCAGATTTACGAACAATCTCAACATATTCCATTTGTTCCTTTGTAAGCTTTTGCTGATAAAGAGCTTCTGTCATACCGATTATACCATTCATTGGCGTCCTGATCTCATGACTCATTTTTGCCAGGAATTCAGATTTGGCCAGATTGGCTGCAGCCTCATATTTGCGTGCCTTTTCTATGCCCGTAATATCAATAAATGCGCTCAGAATAAGCTCTTCATCATTTATAACATGAGGAATATCTTTTTTGTAAAGAATAACTTCCTCAACTTCATTTTTATACAGAACAAATTGATTGGAATCAAAGGCAACATCATCGCTTTCTTCTTTAAAATACTTTTTTGACCGGATAAAACGGTCAAGAATGTTTTTGTGTTGGCGATCCTCTCCTTCTTTCAGAAGAAGCATTTCCCTGGCATTGGGATTGATCATTCTGATGTTCTGGTTTGGATCCATTACCAATACGCCAAGCGGAAGGGCGTCAAATATTGATTTTAAATTCAGATAATCCCGGGATACCATTTCTTTTTGCCGGAATTTTTTCTCCATGGATTTGAGCAAATACAGAAGAAAAATACCCAGGATGATAATGCCAACAAGACTTATAATTTCAGTTAATAAAACGAAGGACGAAAAGGATGCGTTATTGAGTGAAAAAACAAGTCCAAGCTTATGCGTCATAAGGTCAAGCGGATAGTATGATGAATGTACGGTAACAGATTTGTCCCCGATCTCAACTTTATGAATATAGGATCCGGAAAGTCCGTTTTTCAAATTTGACTGTATTTTTTCAACAGACAGAAAGGCAATATTTTGTTTAAGATTATGGGAAATGACTTTTCCTTCATTATCAGTAACCCATTGCCATAATATGTCGTTCAGTTGGTACTTTTCAGACATAGTGCTGACGTACCTGGCAAAATCAAGAGAAAAAACAATATTGCCTGACAGTAAATTATTTTTGAAAACAGGCAGGGAATACTCGTAACAGTCACCTGTTTTTATAATGGTCTCCTTTTCCGTTAAAGCTTTTTGTCGCTGGGCTGAATAAGGATCAATGATCAGTGTGTTCTTTTTATCATAATACATGTTAACGACATTTTTTTGCTGATCATAGATATATATGTTTTTTATCAGATCATGGTATGTTGCATAAAGCTTTTCGATTTTAACAAGAGCATTTTGCATGGTTTGCTCGCTTTCCATTATCAGCGTCAGATCCTCTGAAAATAAAAGATAATTAACTTCATTGGTGAAGTGTACAATACCTTTTTCAATATCAGCTCCGCAATTCTGGACTTGTTTTTGGAGCATTTCTCTTTGGTGGATAGTCTGCCTGATGCGGATTCTCCAGAATGCCACCGTAACAATTGCCACAATGGCCATAAAAACCAATGAAACAATGATGTAATGCTTTTTCATTATCCTATCTTTCACCGATATAACCAATATTAATCAATTAATAACAATCCGCTGAAGCGAAGACTAAATTCAATTTATTCTCCCTTTTATTTTGTTTATTGTAAGCGTAAGTTATGAATATAATATGCATTATACGAAGATACAGTTATCCGGTTCTATATTTTTCATTTTGGTCTGTAAAAATGTTAACATAACTCTGATAACGCGATGGAGCAAGGATTCCGTTTTCAACGGCTTTCCTGACTGCACATCCGGGTTCATGAATGTGTGTACAGTTATAAAATGAACAACCCTGTGATATCCTGAAAATGTCATTAAAATACAGACCTATTTCATTTTTTTCGATATCAACAATGCCAAAACCTCTCAGACCAGGGGTGTCAATAATATAACCCCCTGATGGCAGAGGTATCATTTCAGCATACGTGGTGGCATGTTTACCTGTTTTATGTGAAACTGAAATATCCATGGTTTTCAAATTCATATCCGGACATATTAAATTGATCAGAGATGATTTCCCGACACCTGAATTACCGGCCAGAAGATTTGTTTTATTCCTCATAATTTCAATCAGGCTGTCAATACCCTTTTTTTCATTTACGGACATTTCTATACAGGTGTAACCTGCGAATGTATAAGTTTGTTTAAAAGATTGCAGTTTCTCTGTTTTATCTTTGGTGATAAGATCAGTTTTATTGATGATCAGCACTACCGGTATATGGTAGGCTTCAGCTGTTAAAAGAAACCTGTCAATAAATTCAAGCGGGGTTTCAGGCATTGATACGGCAATCATAAGAAGGGCCTGATCAATATTGGAAGCGATAATATGAGCCTCTTTTGAGAAGTTGGAAGAACGGCGGATAATATAGTTTTTTCGCGATTCTATGCGGGTTATAATACCACCGTCATGATTGTCAGATTCATACTGAACATTATCTCCGACAGCAACAGGATTGGTTATTTTTATGTTTTTTTCACGAAATATTCCACGTATTTTACAACGGACAATCCTGTTGCCATCTTTTACCAAATGACAACTGCCTGTTGTTTTTATGACCACGCCCGTGTTCAAAATCAATAAATAATTGTAAGAATTGACAATACTAAAATACACATAGATTAGTATTTTTATATACAAAATCGGAAATTTGCTGTCGATAACCGGTGCTTAACTGTGCAGAGGATATCCATAACAGTCATTCCGGGTTCTTAAATCACATCATGAATATATAAAACAACCGGCCGGTCTTTTTTTTTAAGCAAAAGGAATTGAAAATGATATAAAGAAAAACAAGATGAAAACCATTAAACAGCATCACTTTATTAACGCCATGCCCGAAGAAGTTTTTACGGCCATTACAAATCCCCTTACAATCGAATTATGGAGCGGATATCCTGCAGAAATGCAGCCTTTGGAAGAGACGGAATTCTCTATTTTTGAGGGAGAAATATCAGGTCGCAATCTTTCAGTGATTCAAAACCAGAAATTGGTTCAGGAATGGTATTTCGGTGATAATACAATAAAATCAATCGTAACCATTACACTGAAACCTTCAGGAAAAGGTACACATGTTGACCTGGAACACACCAATGTCCCTGAATCTGATGTTGAAAATATTGAAGAAGGATGGAAATCATATTACTGGGGAGCGATAAAGAAATATTTTAAATAGTTATGCCTGACAGATATAAATTTTTATATGATTTAAGAACTAAGAATGACGATTTTTGATTTTATAAGAATCAAACCTGAGTTTACAAAGAATAAAATAAATAATTCAAACATTTTTTTTCATAAATCTGAATCTGTTTTCTTTGATCTTTCATCTTTAATCTTCATAAGGTAAACCTCAAGCAGTAAAATGACCATTAACAGAGCTGATATCGATCTTATGGCCCCTGTGGGTTCATTTGATGCATTGCATGCAGCAATACAGGGAGGAGCAGATTCGGTATATTTTGGTATCGGCAAACTTAATATGCGTGCGCGTTCAACAGTAAATTTTACACCGGATGATCTGGTAAAAATCATTCGGATTTGCCGGAATTTTAATAAAAGGGCTTACCTTACTCTCAATGCGGTTATTTATAATCATGAGCTTGAGCAGGTCAGGGATATCGTTCATCTGGCAAAGGAAAAAGGCATTCATGCCGTTATTGCTTCAGACCAGGCTGTCCTTCATTATTGCCGTGATAAGGACATGGAAGTTCATCTGTCAACCCAGCTCAATATCAGCAATATTGAAACCCTGAAGTTTTATGCTCGTTTTGCTGATGTTGCTGTACTGGCCAGAGAGCTGACACTTGAACAGGTTTCGGAAATGGCTGGTCAGATAAAGAAGCAACAGATCAGAGGTCCGTCAGGTGAATTGATGAAAATTGAATTGTTTGTCCACGGTGCATTATGTATGGCTGTATCAGGGAAGTGTTATCTGAGCCTTCACCACTATAATCAGTCTGCTAACCGCGGTGCTTGTTTACAGGATTGTCGCAGGGCATATACTGTTAAGGAAAGAGAGACAGGTTTTGATCTTGATTTAGAAAATGAATATATCATGTCTCCAAAAGATTTATGCACAATTCACTTTCTTGATCAGATCATAGATGCAGGTGTGAGGGTATTAAAAATTGAAGGCCGGGCCCGTTCGCCCGAATATGTTAAGACTGTTGTATCGTGTTATAGCGAAGCTATCGATGATATACTTGCAGGACGTTATTCAAGGCAAAAAGCTGAAAAACTGAATGAAAAGCTTAAAATGGTTTTTAACCGTGGTTTTTGGGATGGATATTATCTTGGTAAGAGAACGGGTGAATGGAGTGATGCTCATGGCTCAAAAGCCTTAAAGAAAAAGATTTATATTGCCAAAAGCCTTAATTATTATCATAAACTGGGTGTGGGAGAATTTTTATGTGAATCAGATTCGCTGAAAACAGGGGATGAAATTCTCATCATTGGTCCGAACACAGGAGTAATTGAGACCACAATAGAAGAAATGCATAATGATACAGGACCTGTAAAGAGTGTGAACCAGGGAGAACGTTTTTCCATACCGCTTCCAAGAAAAGTAAGAAGAGCTGACAAGTTGTACAAGATGGTTGAAGCCTGAGATTTTTATTCGTGAGACTTATTTTTCATTGAAAGCCTGATCCTTTCTGCCGGATAAGCAGGTATTCCTTTTTCAGTGCTTTGTTGTATTGATTGCGCAGATCAAGAGCCCGTTCAAATGTCTTATCACGATCGTAAATGCGTATAACATCCTCAGGACCGTTGAACCGGTTGATTGTCCCCAGAGCTGCATCAAACTCGGGATTATTAATCGTGCTTTTGATGTGCCGGGTTAAATATGACAGATTGTTCCAGTTGATTGGCTCGGGAATGACAAAATAGAATTTTTCAGTTTCATACAAATCGCGATAAATACCATCGAATAATTCAATGATTTTAAAATGTTTGTATACTTTTATTTTACCTTCTGCATTAATCTTTTTGTAAGGCATGAATTTAATGTCATTTTTTTTATAAAATTCCTGAACCAAAGGTATTTGATCATATCTGGATAAACCTTTAATTCTGATAAAGGGATATATTTTCTTTTTTACGGATAATTCACCTGTGGCTGACCACCAGTCTCTGTTAAAGTATTCTTTCAATGCTTTTGCAAGTCTGTTAATTTTTTCAGGAAAATAGCGATAAAGAGTAGAAAAATATATTGCCCCGGGTTTTTCTTCATCTGATGGCGAGCTTATTCCGGGGAAAGCATGTTGTGATTCCAACACAAGGGTATTTTCCAATTGAAAATATTCAACATTGATCAGTTTTTCAACTTTGGTTATACATCCTGTTGTTTCTATGACCTGTTTGGGTTCCATGGCCTGAGGGTATTAATGTGTGCAAAACCTAAACCCGTATTGCTGATCCGTTGTATGTTCTATTGTAAAATAGCAGGAACAGCACAAAAAGAGCAAAAAGAAAGTCCTTCAAAAGTCTTCATAATTTACAAAAAATGCACGACAAAAGCAATGACAAGTATGAAGGAATAAACTAAAACTGCAGGCAATTGATTTTAAAAAAGGAGTGAAAATGGTGTTTATTTTATGAAGGAAAAACGGAGATAATTGTCCGGGTATAATATGTTGTCCGACCAGGATTCGAACCTGGACAGGCAGAACCAAAATCTGCAGTGCTACCATTACACCATCGGACAATCCTTTCAGGGTGTGCAAAAATACAAAAAATACGGTTATTTCAAATTATTCAGCCGCTATTTTTAAATCAGTTGGCGGCCTTTAATCCATTGACTGTCATAATACAGGATTTACCGGGCCAAAAATTCTCATAGCAGTAATCCTCTTCAAAGGCATCAATAATCTCGCAGGGATCAGAACTGAAAGAAATACGGGTGTTTATGGGCACATTGACTTCTATGATGACATCACCGAATCTCCAGAAGTCGTCATCATCCATTTCAAAGTATTTGTCAAGTGTTATCAATGAATCGTTGATGGTATAATGATATCTTATTTCATCAATATATTCATCAGCATTGCTGAGACTGATATTGCGAAGGTATTTTTTTACAACAACAGATGTATTCTTCTTATCAGATGCAGGTATCAAAACAAGAGAAACCTGACCAAATATTGTTTCATGATATTTGTTATACAGTATGTCATAATTAAAAACGGAATATCTGATAATGCTTGTATTGCTGATATTGTCATTAACATCAATGATCAGTAATGAATTATTACTGATGTCAAGCAACCTGGAATCCGACTGCATGGCTTTCACTGACAGATTTGAAATCTCGGAAAACATCAGGGTAAGAAACAATACCAATGCCAGAATCCATGCTGTTAATGCTGCTGAACGCAGAACAACGCTCTTTGACTGAATATTAAATATAATCTTTATTCCTGCATAAACCAGTGAAACAACAGGTATGAATATCAGAAAAAACAATGATAAAGTAAGCAGTTTAAAGTTTTCAAGATCTGAGATCCAACCGGAGAAATCCGGTAAAAAACATGCGTTGAGAAAACTGTGTGTGGTGAAAACATCAATATGGCCAAAAAATAATATAATGATGAAAGCCAGCAATATTGATCCTGCAATCAGAAATATGATGCCAAAAGAATAAAGTAAAACTTTAAATACAACTTTTATAATAGTTGATATAGATTTTATTATGTTATCAATTGCGTTTCTTGTCTTTTCTGACTGGCTCCAGTTGTTAAATGAATTCTTAACTTTATGATATTCAGATGTTATTGATTCTTCTATTGTATTAACATTAACCGGTTTGCCTTTCATATGGAGTTTTTGTGCCGTTGTAACGGCTTTAGGCACTACAAGCCATAAGATGGCATAGATAAGCAATCCTGCTCCCTTCATGAAAAACAGTACTATGAAAGCAAGCCTTATCCATAAAGGATCAATATCGAAAAAGGCTCCAAGTCCTGCCGCAACCCCCCCGAGATAGTTGTTTTCAGTATCACGGTAAAACTTCCTGTGTGCACGGCGGTCATATGAAAAGCTTTCTGAAGTCTTCTCCTCATCCATTTTAATGTCTTCAACAGTGCCCAGCGTTTTAATAATCTCATCCACATCCGACAGGATAATCACCTGTTTGCTTTCAGAAAGCTTTTTTTCAAGTAATTCTGCTATGCGTTGTTCAATATCTTCTATGATCTCCCTGCCTTCCTCACCTTCTTTGTCAAAATGTGATTTAAGGGCATCTGTGTATTGCAGCAGCGATTTGAAAGCATCTTCATCAAAATGAAACTGCACGCCGCCAATATGGACCTGTATTGTTTTTTTCATAACTTTTACGGTTTACACTGTTTGTTATTCATGACGTATGGATGCCACGGCATCAACCAGTTCTTTCCAGGTATTGTCAAGTGAAGCGAGGAAATCCCTTCCTTTTTCCGTAAGGGCATAATATTTCCGGGGTGGTCCCTGTGTGGATTCTTCCCAGCGGTAACTCAACAAACCCATATTTTTCTGACGGGTTAACAAAGGATATAAGGTTCCTTCAACAATGATCAGATCAGATTCCTTCAATTTTTTCAAAATATCTGAAGCATAGGCATCTCCTTTTGAAAGAATGGAAAGAATGCAAAATTCCAACACCCCTTTTCGCATTTGTGCTTTTACATTCTCGAGATTCATAATTTTAATTTTATGTTAACAATGAAAAGAAAGACAACAGTATCATCTTTTCTTTCCTTTAAAAGTGTTTTTTACGCTTTCAAACTCATCCCGCATAAATTTACCTATATTTGAGGCATTTACAGGATCTCCTCTCATTTCGAGTTTTTGAGCTGTTGTCCGGGCTTCAGGTACGACAATCCATAGTATTATATATATGAGAAAGCCGATACCAAACCCGAAAAATATAATGAGGAAGATCACACGAACAATGATGGGATCGCGATTGAAATATTGTCCGATACCACTGCATACGCCTCCTAAAACCCGATTATCAGGATCACGATAAAGTCTTTTGGTTGTTGATGAGGACCTTTGCTGGTCCTGTCCTGTTTCTGATCCTCCTCCAATTTCAACGGGGTCACCCATTATGCGGATGATTTCTTCAACATCTTGAAGGGTAATGACATGTTTTTCAGCAGAAATTCTTTCAGCAAATAATTCAGAAATCCGGTTTTCAATATCACTGATGATATCAGTTCTTTCTTCATTATTTGAGAAATGACTTTCAATCCGGTCAAGGTATTCTTTGAGCCTGAGGTAGGCATCTTCATCAATATGAAAGACCTGATTGCTAAGATTAATTGTTAGCGTTTTCTTCATGACACTTCATTATTAAATTGCTGGTTATAAGATGATGACAATGTTGTATTTTGATGATTTATAATTTTCTGCATTTGTGCTGTCCGACGAAACCTCATGATCATTTGAAAACAGGTCTGTTGAATCGGGTTTCAGGCCGGCTTTTTTCTTTTCGCCCATCTGACCTGCTTTTAATATTTCCGGGTTTTCCGCAGCGCCTTTCAAAAAAAAACTCTTGTTAATAGAGTTCACAATTAAAACTGAAAAGGCAAAAAGCAACACAAACCTGGCCATATGATTTATAAAACGATATATTGAATATTTCATTACTATGTTATAAATAATAAAATATTATACAAAGATATAAAATAATATTTATACTATGCAATACATAGTACTAATTATTTGCTAAATAAAATAAAATTATTTTTCAAATGCACCTGAAATAGCCGAGATTACAAATGAATTCGGGATAATATCGTAATTTTGATGAAGCATGTCTTTGTGGTTTTTTCTATATCAGGTTAAATGCAGGAGGTGAGAAGCAAGAACCAGGAGCCAAGAGCTAAGAGCCAAGAAGCAAGATAAAAGACAAAGGATCAAAGAAGGAAGGGAAGGGAGTCAGAATGAGAATGAGAATGGGGAAATATGGCATTATGTTTTCAAACCCGGAGGGTTTGTATATTTATAGAAGATGCTTCAAAAGTTTTACATCGTAAATTGAAAAAGAGCCAAGAATCAAGAACAAAGAGCAAAAAATAAGGATTAAAGATGAGACTGTAAATATTTTATGTAAACTGGCAGAAAAGATAGTACTAATATTTTTCAATATACTGATATGAGAGCTGTTATTCAACGTGTTAATAACGCATCCATCGCCATAAATGGTTCATTGCATGCAAAAATTGATAAGGGCTTATTGATATTCATAGGAATTGAGGATTCAGATGATCATACCGACATAGAATGGCTGACAGGGAAAATAGTGAAATTGCGCATTTTTAATGATAAGCATGGTGTCATGAATTTATCAGTATCGGATATCCAGGGAGAAATTATGGTTGTCAGTCAGTTTACTTTACATGCATCGACTGTAAAGGGAAACCGGCCATCATATTACAGGGCTTCAAAGCCTGAATTTGCTGTTCCATGTTACAATAATTTTGTTTTTCAGCTTGAGAAGATATTTGGCCATTCAATAAAAACCGGAATTTTTGGAGCGGAAATGAAAATATCATTGCTTAATGACGGGCCTGTAACCCTTTTCATTGATACCAAAAAAAAGGATTAGCCCGTAAGGGTTTCATCATTGTATGATACCAGGTATGATTCAGAAACGGAATGATATATAAGAATGCATTACCAGAAACTGCCTGACTCACATTCGTGTTATTTTTTATACCTTTGCTTTTTGTTTATGTTAGACGGTCAATGTTGTACAGCAGATCTCATCCTGTTTTTTTCCGTCAGGATACAATAATGTTTTCGCCAGCCGTTGACACAGCGGGCAAACCGGCACAGGACAGCATTATTGATTCAGTCATTCCTGATTCTGCATATTCACAGCAGAAGCAGGTTAAAGTTGTCGATACTGTACCTTTGCAACAATTACAGAAACCGGTTGTCAAGAAAAAGGACAGCGACACTCTTAGTGTTGTGAGAACCCGCACATTGAATCCTTATAAAAAGGCTTTCAATGCCTCAGATAACTTTCTGGTCAGTAATCCGCTGAAAAGTATTACAGTTCAGTCAGGATTTGTGATGACAAAGGATACGGCTTTAAAAGCAACAATCACCACACAACCGCAGTCAGCTGAAATTATTAAGCTTCATGAGAGGGAATACAAAAGCAGTGATTGGGAGTTGCTGGTATATTTCATTATTGTATTGCTGTTTATCTGGATCAGGGTTTTTTATAATAAATTCTTTACATTTCTTGCCAATTCATTGGTTAGTTATCAGTTATCAGCAAAGGTATTCCAAGAAAAGAATGTGCTGTTAAAAAGGGTGTCATTTGTACTTGATGTTATTTACCATATCGTTCTGGCCATTTTTTTGTATAAGATCTTTTCGGTTTTGGAACTATCACCCGCCAAAATGACATCCTACAATTTATTTCTTTTTTTTCTTAATATTTTAATTCTGTATACCCTTATCAGAATCGCTGTCCTGAAAGTTTTCGGTTATTTGTTTAAGGCAGAATCAATTATTTCTGAATATGTTCATAATAACTTCATCATCAATAAAAGCATGGGTATTGCATTAATACCTGTTTCTGTTGCCATTGGCTATATGCCTGCAATTTTTACCGGAACCCTGCTGGTGGCTGGTTTGCTAATACTGGGACTTGGTAATGTTTTCAAAGCTATCAGGGGCTATCAAATAATTATTCGTAAGGATGTTTTCTTTTTTTATATGATTTTGTACCTTTGTACCCTCGAAATTTTACCTCTTTTATTAGGATATAAGGTTTTTATATCATTGTTATAGAGTCATTTAATAAAGAAAAAAACCTTCATGAAAATTAAAAAAATCTTGGTTTCTCAACCTCAACCCGATTCAGAAAAATCACCTTATTACGAATTAGCTGAAAAAAACAATGTTAAAATTGATTTCCGGCCTTTCAGTCATGTTTTGGGAATATCCTGCAAGGATTTCCGCAGACAGCGCATTGACATATTGGCTCATACGGCAGTGATTTTTAACAGTAAAACCGCTATTGATCATTTTTTCAGAATTTGTGGTGAAATGAGGATTTCGGTTCCCGATGTGATGAAATATTTCTGTGTGTCTGAGAAGGTTGCTTTTTATTTGCAGAAGTACATTATTTACAGGAAACGCAAAATATTCCACGGGAATGGTTTGGTTGGTGATCTTATGGAACTGATCATGAAACATCCTGATGAAAGATATCTTTTACCACTTTCAGATCTTCAGAATGAAGAGCTGACAGTTCTGCTCGACAAGCAGAAAGTCAAATATTCAAAAGCTATTCTGTATAAGAACGTCAGTCTTGATTTGTCTGATCTCAGTATTCTTAATTATGATCTCCTTGTCTTTTTCAGCCCATCAAGTTTCAAATCACTGTTGAAAAATTTTCCGGAGTTTCAGCAAAATGAAATTAAAATTGGTTCATTCGGAAGATCAACGGCAAAAGCGATTCTGGAAGCTGGTTTAAGGCTTGACCTGCAGGCTCCGAGGCCCGAGGCTCCTTCTATGATTGCAGCTCTTGAACAGTATATCAGGGAGCAGAATAAGAACTGTAAAAAGTAAATCATTCCATTTTTTCCAATAGTCCTGTTTTCTTTGCAGTTAATGATGCAAATCATCGTTTATTGCAAAGTCCATTGCAACCCGGATGCTTTTTATACGTAAAATAATGCAAATTTCACAGCTATGAAAAATGCGTTATCGTCATCCCGTAAGAGAATTTGCAAGCGTTGTAACAGGCAGATAACCGAAGATATTATTTGTGCAGCCTGTAAAAATGAATTGTTAAGTCAATACGATTCAAAAATCGGCTGGAAAATGGCCTATGAAATCGAAAAAGTCAGCCGTCATGTTATGCGAAATACGTCCATGCATGATCAGGATGAGCCTTTTTCAGGTTTTTGATCAGCAGCAACAAAAATCCATACCGGAATGAAAAAGTTCCGGCTTACTTCCTGTTGATTTCATATTTGTCAGCAATGTCATAAAATTGCCGGCCCGGTTGTAATTTTATACCGATAATACAGCTGTTTATCAGAGTATTTACATTATTTTTGCGCGCTGTACATAATGCTTAAGAATGATATGAAAACAAAAAATGGTCGTAAGAGTGCTAAAAGGATCCTGTATTTTGCCGTTCCGCTGATTTTAATCATTGCCTTTGGTTTTACTTATAGCCGGGATAAGGAGTTTGATATCATAAAGAACCTGGATATTTTTTATTCTCTGTTCCGGGAACTGAATCTTTTTTATGTTGATGAAACAAATCCGAAACACCTTATTGAATCCGGTATTGAAGGTATGCTGGAGTCACTTGACCCTTATACCACTTATATTCCTGAAGAAGAACAGAAAAACTTTGCTTTTATGACGACAGGGGAATATGGCGGTATTGGTGCCCTTATACGAAAGGGTGGTGATTTTCCCATGATATCTGAGCCTTACGAAGGATTTCCGGCTCAGAAATCAGGGTTGAGGGCAGGTGATACAATTGTATCAATTGATGGTGTTACAACATGGAGTAAGGAAATAGGCCAGGTCAGTGAGATGCTTAAAGGAGCACCAAACACATCAGTGAAACTTCAAATTAAAAGAATCGGGGAAAACGATATTATTGAAAAGAATCTTGTCCGTGAACAGATCTCAATTCCTAACATTCCATACTACGGGATTGTTAAAGAGGGGATCGGATATATAAGACTGTCCAATTTTACAAAAGATGCGGGTAAAGAAGCCCGTGATGTTATGAAAAACCTTCTGGATGAAGGTATCGGGTCTGTGATCCTTGATATGCGGGGTAATCCCGGAGGACTTCTGATTGAATCGGTCAATGTTACAAATCTTTTTGTTGATAAGGGCCTGGAAATCGTCAGCACTCGAGGCCGGGTAAAGCAATGGGATATGACTTACAAAACGATGAACCAACCCCTGGATACAGCAATACCTGTTGTTGTTCTTGTTAACCGTACTTCTGCATCTGCATCAGAAATTGTTGCCGGTGCCTTACAGGATCTGGATCGCGCCGTAATAATCGGCCAAAAAACCTTTGGAAAAGGTTTGGTGCAAACAACAAGGTCTCTGAGTTACAATGCACAATTAAAAGTTACCACAGCCAAGTATTATATTCCCAGCGGACGATGCATACAGGCAGTAGATTATGCGAACCGGAATGAGGATGGAAGTGTTGGTTATATACCGGATTCACTCATTAAAGAATTCAGGACGAAAAATGGAAGAAAGGTTTATGACGGAGGAGGAATTTCCCCTGACATAACCATTCAGCCTGAACAACCCGGAAATATTACCATTAGCCTTTACACCAAGAATCTGATTTTCGATTATGCCACAGTTTATGCAACCCGGCACGAAAGCTTTCACACCATTAACAGCATGAATTTTTCAGATGATGACTATAATGATTTTTTAAATTTCATCAGTGATAAAAACTATGATTATATAACAGAGAGCAGTAATCAGTTGACGAAACTCATTGGTATTGCAAAAAATGAAAGATATTATAAAGCCGCTGAAGAAGAATTTGAAGCTTTGAAGAAAAAGCTGGCACATGATAAAGAAAAAGACTTACAGACATTCAAAGAAGAAATCAAAGCCCTTATCCTTGAAGAGATAGCGGGGCGTTATTATTATCAGAAAGGCAAGATACGTGCAGCCCTGTTGAATGATGAATCGCTTGATCAGGCCATTGAAATTTGTGAAGACAGTCAATTATACAGGTCATTATTGACTGCTCAGAATAAGGAAGAAAATCAGGAAAAATGATTATGATGCCTTTTACAATGCGGTTTGGTAACCTTTTTGTCTGACTTTCATTATATAGTCTTCTATCATCCGGTCATAATGTGTTTTAATATGTCCGGTTAACGGATGGTTTGCTTCGTAAGTGATGTCATTTATCGAAGCAACAGGCAAGATTTTTGATGATGTACCCGTAATAAAGGCGGCATCAAATGAAGACAACCTTTTAACGGCAATGTTTTCTTCCTTTAAATCACACTGAGTGGATTTACAGATGTCCATGACTTTTTCACGTGTGATGCCTTTTAACACGCGATCAAAAGGGGGTGTCAGCAGGGATCCTTTTTGTATGAAAAAAACATTTGATTTGCTGCCCTCAGTTACATAGCCATTGTGATCAACCAGCAAAACTTCATACAGTTTTTGATCTGTGATTGTGGTCCTGCATTTCTCCTGAAGGGGTATGTTGAAGGCTTTGATATTGGGATTTTTTCTCTCCACGAAATAAAGAGAAGTCCTGATACCTTTGTGATAAAGTTTATCGGAAGGATAACTGTGTAAAACCTGATGGGCTATGGTTTTTAGAGGTTCTTTGCCGTCGGGGTCAAAAAAAACAAGAAGTTTGATGTTGCCAATATGCAGGTCATTTTTGATTAGTAACTTTAAAAGAACTTCTTTTAAATATTCATAATCAATAGTATAATCATTTTTATATTTCTTAACTGAATTGTCAAGACGTTTAAGATGATCTTCAAGGAAGAGCAATACACCGTCAATCACACGGATCACTTCATAAAAAATGACAGAAGAAGTCGGAAAGTTTTTGTTCAATGAATCTGTTGTTTCCGTCTGGTTGTTAATGATGCAATAACGGCCTGTGAAATCTTTCATGAGGATTAAAATAAACGGGAGAATTACTGCGGAAAGAAAACATATGTTATAGTTCCTTCCTGTTTGGGAAGTGCTTCGGGATCATTATTGAACCTTGCGCTGATGATCGATTCGTGAGCCTCTGTCCTCAGACAGGGATCATTGGTTGAAAGTCCGTTATCTATTGAAGCCTGGATAACAAACCCTTTCTGGTCTATGGTAAAATGGAGGACAACCGTACCGCCTTCCTCGCATTTGTAAGCAGGAACATATATATCCCTTATGTGCCAGCGATTTGAGATATTATACCGGATGGTTGCATTTTCCTTGTAAATGATGTTTTTAATCTCCTTCGGTTTTTTGATTTTCTTTTCTTCTTTTTGTATAACCGGTACTTCTTCAGGGGATTCCAGCTTAATCTCCGGTTTCAGTGATTCAATACCCAACTCCTCCATAACTTCCTGTTCATATTTTTCGGTGCTTAATTCTTCATTCATTTTTTCAGCCATGTTAACGGCAATATTATGGATAGTCTGGGGATCAAGGGAAGGAATTTCAACCGGTTCTTTTTCCTGTTTGATGATCTCTTCAATGGTTTGCATTTCATCAATCAGCTCAATCAGCATCTGTTCCTGCTGTTGTTCTCTGACTTCGCCGATTTTCATGAAAAGAAAAAACATAATCAGCAGCAGATGGACAATAACAGTAGCCAGAATACCATTGATATTATTTACCAGAAAGGCTTTCACGGTTTATTTTAATATTCTGTTGTTACAAAAGTAATAATTGCTGTCAATTTTTTATGTGGTCATAAATGAGTTATCATTAAAAGTATAAACCTGTTTTTCCGGAAATATTCTTCACCTGAAGTTATTTGACCGGACTTTTGTTCGTGATGCTTAAACTTCTTGCATTATGCGAAATATTTTTGATGTTTCTCGAAACCGGTCGGACATGTGTGCCGGCAAGGCATTCAATACCGCTGAAAGCAGGAGGAAAGGTAAATATACCGCCTGCAGAGGCGGCTACGATAAGATCAAATGAAGATACCCTGTCTGCTGGCAGCGGGGAGCTTCATTGTGAAATCAGAAATGGTTATTTTTGCATAGACGATACCGGATAATTCTCTTCAATATGGTCAATGTAAAAAAATTTCTTTTTCTGTTATTCTTTTTTATGATCATCTTAAAAATGGAAGGGCAGTTCTATTCTCAGGGCGAGGATCCGGCATCTGTTCAATGGGAAGAGATTAAAACTGAAAATTTCAATCTTATTTATCCTGTAGGATTTTATCATGAAGCCAACCGGTTTGCCAATTTGCTTGAGTATTACCGGCCTCAAAGCTCATATTCCCTGAAAAACAAGCCTGCAGGAATTCCTGTGGTCATTCATAACCGGTCAGTCATCTCAAATGGCTTTGTTTCATGGGCTCCAAGGCGTGTGGAAATTGTTGCATTGCCTGAACAAAACAATTATGCACAGGATTGGCTTGAACAACTTGCCTTGCATGAATACAGGCATGTTGTACAGGTGGATAAATTCCGGCAGGGTTTTACAAAAGTCTTATCATGGCTGACCGGCGAAATTGCAACAGGGGCAGCCTCAGCCTATATGCCGAGATGGTTTCTTGAGGGCGACGCCGTGGTTAACGAAACAGCCCTTTCATATACAGGAAGAGGTCGTCTGCCGGCATTTGACATGGAATTGCGCACGGTTCTTCTTGATCAGGACAGAAAATATTCATATGATCAGGCTTTTAACGGATCATATAAATATTTTATACCGGATCATTATCAGTACGGATACCACATGGTTAGTTATGCAAGAATGCGATACGGACATGATTTCTGGGAAAAAGCCATCAATTATGCAGCACGAAACCCTTATGTGATGGCACCGCTGAGCTTATACAGCCTGAAACACACCGGACTGAACAGGGCAAAACTCTATATGAGATCAATGGATTCAGTAAAGATACTATGGAACAGTAAATTAAGTGATGTAAAATTAAGTAATTATTCAAGTATTTTGCACAAAAAGACAAGATTGTATCAACAGTATATACTGCCACAACCTCTTTCAGATAAAAGCATTATTGCGCTGAAGACAGGACCTGACCTGATTGATCAGATTGTTTGCATTGACAGCAGCGGGAATGAGGAAAAACTGCTCGAGATTGGTCCGTCAGGTAAAATGAATCTGTCAGCCTGTGATGATTATATTTTATGGGATGAGATTGTGATTGACCCCCGATGGGCAAGAAGAAGCTATTCGGTCATCAAATCGTTCAACAGGTTGTCAGGCACTGAAAAGCAAATAACACACCGTACCCGATATTTTTCACCTGATATATCAAATGATGGTAATAAAATAATTGTTTATGAGACAGATAACGAAAACAATAATTTTCTGGTGCTGTTACATTTTCCTGAAGGAGATGTGTTGAAACGTATGCCATCACCAGGGAACAAAATACTCCAGTATCCCGAATGGATTGATGAAAAACTGGTTGTTGTGGTGACATTTGACGGAAATGAAAAATGCATTGAGACTGTTAATGTTGCAACAGGAGAATGGAAAATAGTTTATCATGCGGGCAAAATGGATGTCAGTGAACCTTTAAAATGGCATGATTATATCATTTTCAGGGCATCATATAATGGTATTGATAACATTTATGCCTGTGGACGGGATAGCATGTTGTATCAGATAACCTCAGCACGTTTCGGAGCCTTTCATCCGGCCATTAGCCATGACAAAAGCCATTTGTTGTATTCGAATTACACATCGGATGGTTTTGAGGTTGCAATAACAGTCCTTGATACTTTCAGATGGTCGGATGCCAAACGTGATCTGATTTTAAATACGCCGTGGGCTGAAAAACTGAAGCAACAGGAATTGTCCGGCAAAGGACCCGAAAAAAGTGACTTTAAGCTTTATGAAGCTTCTTCATATAACAAATATTTAAAACTTTTTAAGTTTCACAGCTGGTTGCCGTTTTATATCAATATTGATGAGAACAATTTGTCACTCGATTATCAGGCCGTGAGGCCCGGTTTTGTGTTGTTTTCACAAAATCATCTGAGCACTGCTTTTTCAACCGTCAGTTACCGGTATGATCATGGTTATCATATCATAAGGCCTTCATTTACCTACAAGGGGTGGTATCCGGTTATCAGCCTGTCAGCTGAAATCGGCGGACCGGTTAACATAATGCCTTTACCCGGGGATATTGATTTGCCTGAGATCAGGCCTTACAGAAGGACTTTAAAAGTAAAAACCTATGTTCCTTTGTTGTTTTCAAATGGAAAATATAAGAGTTTAATTCAACCACAACTTGAATATGAATGGTCAAATGATTTATATTACAATGAAATATACAGGTCGGGTTTAGATTTCCTTCATTTCCGGCTTTATCTGTATCGTTATAGCAGAAGTGCATTGCGGGATCTTTATCCGAAATGGGGACAATTTTTTTCTCTTACTTTTACGGAAACGCCTGTAGATAAAGGTCAATTCGGGAAATTGTTGTCTGCACAGTTTGATTTTTATTTTCCGGGATTTATGAATCATCATAGTTTCAGATTTAATATGGGTTATCAGAAACAATTTCACCAGCATTTTTATTTGCCGCTTAACCGCCTGGCTTTTCCAAGGGGATATGAAAGTACAGTAGCTGAGGAGTTTATGAAAGCAAGTGCCAACTATTCATTTCCTTTTGTATATCCTGATTTTTCACTGAGTTGGTTTTTGTATATAAAACGGATGACAGCCAATGTTTTTTATGATATGTCATACGGAAAGAATATCCAGGAAACAGCAGATGGTGAAAGAAGGCCATATACAGGGATTTATAATGCTGCAGGGTTGGAATTGTTTATGGATATGCACCTGTTAAGGATAATGTTTCCTTTTCGTGCAGGTCTGAGGTATTCTTACCTGCCGGTGAGGAATTCCCATGATGTTGAATTGCTTTTTTCTGTGGATACTGACATATTTTGATGAGTCACTGCTGGCAGGGTGCGGGAGTGGAGTGAGAGCGAAAATGAGAATGAGAATGAGGAAAGAAAGAGAACCAGAAAGGAATCAGAATGAGAATGAGAATGAGAATGAGAATGAAAAAAGATGGTGTGATGTCTTCAAACCCGGAGGGTTTGTATGTTTATAGAAGGAGTATTTTGGGTTGGTTTTTGACCCCATCAGGGGTCACATGTCAATCAGCACAGGGAGAAAGGAATCCGGAACTTTATGCAAATAACAAGGAGGGAATGATTAATATTCATCCCAGCTTTTCACGGTAATATCATCGATGTTGAGTTTACAGATTGCCATAAGAAAGGCACTGGCAAGACGGGCGTTGGTAATGAGGGGTATGTTATAATCGACGGCACTGCGACGGATCGTGTAGTCGTTGCTAAGTTCGGATTTAGAAAGGTCTTTGGGAATATTGATCACCAGATCGATCATTTTATTTCTGAGATAGTCAAGTGTATTCGGTTTTTTATTTTCATCAGGCCAGTGAAGGACAGTAGCAGGAATACCATTCATTTCGAGAAACTGTGCCGTACCACGGGTGGCAAAAAGGTTAAATCCCTTTTCAGCCAGAAGACGGCAACTGTTGACCAGTTCAACCTTCGACCGCATCGGGCCGGTAGACAGAAGGATATTCTTTTTTGGAAATGCATACCCCACGGATAACATCGATTTTAAAATAGCATCATAAAAGGTTTCACCGATACATCCAACTTCTCCTGTTGATGCCATGTCAACACCAAGAATAGGATCAGCTTTCTGAAGCCTTGAGAAAGAGAATTGAGGGGCTTTAATACCGATGCAATCAAGATCAAATACTGATTTATTGGGCTTTTCAGCCTCTTTTCCAAGCAGGATTTGGGTGGCCAGTTCAATGAAATTAACTTTCAATACTTTGGATACAAAGGGAAAACTCCGTGAAGCCCGCAGATTGCATTCTATTACCTTTATATCGTTATCTTTTGCGAGAAACTGAATATTAAAAGGTCCACTAATATTCAGGGCTTTTGCTATTTGTCTGGAGATTTTTTTTATCCGTCGCATCGTCTCGAAATAGATTTTTTGTGCGGGAAAAACGATGGTCGCATCACCTGAATGAACTCCGGCAAATTCAACATGTTCACTGATGGCATAGGCCACAAGTTCACCTTCTTTTGCAACAGCATCAATTTCAATTTCTTTTGCCTGTTCTATAAATTCAGAGACAACCACCGGATATTGTCTGGAAACTTTGGCAGCAATATTCAGGTAATGTTCCATCTCTTCCTTGTTGGATACGACATTCATGGCTGCACCTGACAGCACGTAGGAGGGTCGGATTAACACCGGGAAACCCACTTCGCTGACAAAATCCTGAATTTCCTTAATACTGGTAAGCTCTTTCCAACGCGGTTGGTCAATCTTAAGGCGATCGCATAACAATGAGAATTTATGACGGTCTTCAGCATTGTCAATTGAAACAGGAGAAGTCCCCAGAATGCTGACATCCTGTTGATGAAGGCGCATTGCCAGATTATTGGGAATCTGACCGCCCATGGAAAGAATGACGCCCCCGGGTTTTTCAATATCGATGATATCCATTACACGTTCAAAGGATAGTTCGTCAAAATACAATCTGTCACAGACATCATAATCTGTACTGACCGTTTCAGGATTATAGTTTATCATCACCGACTGATATCCTTCTTTGTTTATGGCATATAATGCATTGACGCTGCACCAGTCAAATTCAACACTGCTGCCGATTCTGTATGCTCCTGAACCCAGCACGACAATAGAATTGTTTTCCTGCGTATACTCAATGTCATGGTTTATTCCGCTGTAAGTCAGATAGAGGTAATTGGTTTTTGCGGGATATTCAGCCGCCAGGGTGTCAATTTGTCTGACAAAGGGTGTAATATTGTTTTTTTTACGGTGTTCTCTTACTTTCAGCAGATTCTCATGCATATTTGGATGATCTTGTTTTAACACGAAGCGGGCAATCTGAAAATCAGAAAATCCGTACATTTTTGCTTTTTTCAATAGTTCAGTAGGCATCGCCGACAGAGTGTCAAAACCTTCAAGCTTATTTTTCAGATCAAAAATGTTTTTGAGTTTGTAAAGGAACCAGGGATCAATTTTTGTAAGGTCGTATATTTTTTCGATTGTATAGGCTTTTTCAAAAGCAGCGGCAATGACAAAGATCCGCATGTCGGTTGGTTCGGCCAACTCTTTTTCAAGGTCATGAAATTCGAGGTCACGATTCCCAACAAAACCATGCATGCCCTGGCCGATCATGCGTAATCCTTTTTGTATGGCTTCTTCAAAACTTCGGCCGATGGACATAACCTCTCCGACACTTTTCATGCTGCTTCCTAAATGTTTCGAAACCCCTATGAATTTGTTCAGGTCCCAGCGCGGTATTTTGCACACAATGTAATCAAGGGCCGGCTCGAAAAACGCTGATGTCGTTTTGGTGATGGAGTTTTTAATTTCATGGAGGCCATATCCGACAGCCAGCTTTGCTGCAACAAAGGCCAGTGGATATCCGGTCGCTTTTGATGCAAGAGCACTTGATCTGGAAAGACGGGCATTCACTTCAATAACCCGGTAATTTTCTGAATACGGATCAAGGGCATATTGAATATTGCATTCACCAATGATGCCTATGTGCCGGATAATTTTTATGGCCAGCTGGCGCAGATTATGATATTCAGCATTGGTAAGGGTTTGAGAAGGGGCAACCACTATGCTTTCACCCGTATGGATGCCCAGAGGGTCAAAATTCTCCATGTTACAGACAGTGATACAGTTATCATACTGATCACGCATGACTTCATATTCAACTTCTTTCCACCCTTTCAATGACTTTTCAACCAAAATCTGAGGGGCATATGAGAAAGCCTTTTCAGCCATTTTTTTCAGTCCGCTTTCATTGTCGCAAAATCCGCTTCCCTGTCCGCCCAGTGTATAGGCTGCCCTGATAATTACAGGAAATCCAAGTTTTTGAGCCGCCCTGATGGCATCGCCGGTGTTGTTGACGGCAATGCTTTGTATTGTATTGACGTTAATTTCATTCAGTTTTTTGACAAAGAGATCCCGGTCTTCCGTATCCATAATAGCCTGAACAGGTGTTCCTAATACCCTGACATTATTCCTGGCCAGCGCACCGTTACGGTATAATTCAATCCCGCAGTTAAGCGCTGTCTGTCCTCCAAATGAAAGAAATATGCCGTCGGGTTGATCCTTTTCAATTATCTTTTCAACAAAGTAAGGCGTAACCGGCAGAAAATAAATTTTGTCGGCAATGCCTTCAGATGTTTGAACAGTAGCAATGTTAGGATTGATCAGTATTGTAAAAATGCCTTCTTCCCTGAGTGCTTTTAATGCCTGCGAACCGGAATAATCAAATTCTCCCGCTTCTCCTATCTTTAGTGCCCCGGAACCAAGAAGGATGACCTTTTTTATCGTATTATCCATGCTTGTTTGTGATCCAAAAAATATGGAAATAAAGTTGGCGCAAAAGTACAATTATTTTTAAATTGTACTTGCATATTTATAAATTTATGTATAATTTTACAAAAAACTTGAATATTTATTCATTATGGGAAACAGAACAGAACGATTGCTGACAATTCGCAATATTATATCCTCAAAAAAGGTATCAAGTCAGGAAGAATTATTAAGTCTTCTGGAAGAAAAGGGTTTGAATTATACCCAGGCTACATTATCAAGAGATTTGAAATTTCTGAAGGTGAACAAAATATCTGACAATGAAAAAGGGTATATATATGAATTGCCTGATCAGCACAATGTTCCAGGTCATGAACTGGCAGAGAGTTATGCAGCTCAGGGCTTTGTTTCGATTAAGTTTGCCAACAAGCTTGGTGTTATAAAAACATTGCCCGGATATGCTCCCAGTATTGCATCTCTCATTGACCAGACCAATCCTTTCGAGATAATCGGCACACTGGCCGGAGATGACACCATTCTTCTTATACCCCATGAGAATGTATCGGAACAGGATGTCATTAACACACTTGTGCTGATTATTCCGGAGCTGAAAAGTAAAATAAAATAATCAATTATAATCACAGCAAAATAAATGAAGAAAAAAAAGGTAGTTTTAGCATACAGTGGAGGACTTGATACATCTGTAATTTTGAAATGGCTCATTGAAAGAGATTATGAAGTTATAGCCTATGTGGCTGATGTGGGTCAGGATGACGATTTTTCTGAAGTTGAGAAAAAAGCTTTAAAAATCGGAGCATCAAAGGTTTATATTAAAAACCTGCGTGATGAATTCGTAACCGATTATATATTCCCGGCTTTAAAAGCCAATGCCCTGTATGAAAACCGTTATTTGTTGGGAACAGCGTTGGCAAGGCCATTAATAGCAAAGCATCAGATAAAAGTGGCGGAGCTTGAGGGCGCTGATACGGTATCTCATGGCGCAACCGGAAAAGGAAATGATCAGGTTCGTTTTGAATTGTCATATTATGCCCTGAATCCGCAGATTAAAGTTTTTTCACCATGGAAAACGCAGGCGTTTCTCGACGAATTCAAGGGAAGAACGGATATGCTGAATTATGCCCGGGAGAAAAATATCCCTGTTAAGGCAACAATATCAAAACCTTACAGTGAAGATGACAACCTTATGCACATCAGTCATGAAGCCGGCATTCTTGAAGATCCTGCTTATAAAGCCGAGAAGGAAATGTTAACCAAGATTGTTGCACCACAGGATGCCCCCGATAAAGAAATCCATCTGGAAATACATTTCAGGGATGGTCTGCCTGTCAGGGTTGTAAACAGTGATGAGAAGATTAAACATGAAAAAGCTCTTCCCTTGTTTTTATACCTTAATAAAGTTGGCGGAGAGAACGGGATCGGATTGCTGGATATGGTTGAAAACAGGTTTGTGGGCATAAAATCCCGTGGTGTTTATGAAACTCCTGCAGGAACCATTTTGCTTAAGGCTCATATGGATATAGAAGGTATTGCAATGGACCGGGAGGTTATGCGGTTGAGGAATATGCTTTCTCCTGTTTTTTCAGAATTGGTATACAATGGTTTCTGGTTCAGTCCTGAAATGGATTTTCTCCGTGCAGCTGTTGACAAGAGCCAGGAATTTATTGATGGTGTTGTATATCTGACATTATACAAGGGCAATGTGATTATTGAAGGGAGAGAGTCTCCAAGTTCATTGTATGACAAGGAATTATCGAGTATGGATATTGAGGGCGGATTTGATCAGAAAGACAGTTCAGGTTTTATAAAGATTAATGCCATCAGGTTAATGGCCCATAATGCCATACTCAGGAAAAGAGGAAAATCATTTTAACAGAAAGCCGGATAATAATTTGAAAAATTACGGGGAAGAGAGTTTTCATTCTCCTGAAAAACAATACCCTAAAATGAAGCTTTGGGAAAAAGGCATAAAAATAAATGAACAGGTTGAGCGGTTTACCATTGGAAAAGACCGGGACCTCGACCTGCTGATTGCGCCTTTTGATGTACTGGGATCATTGGCACATTCCGTCATGCTTGAACAATCCGGTTTATTGCCGGGAAATGAATTCAGGTTAATACAGGAAGCATTAAAAGACCTTTATTTTCAAATCATTAAAAATGGTTTCACTATAGAGGAAAATGTTGAAGATGTCCATTCACAGGTTGAAATGATGCTTACAGAAAAACTGGGCGAAGCCGGAAAACGCATTCATACAGCCAGGTCAAGGAATGATCAGGTATTGCTTGATATTAAGTTGTTTATTCGTGCTGAAATTAGGCAAATTGCAACTTTAACCCTTGATTTATTTCACAGGTTTCAGCAACAGAGTGAAAAAACAAAAGATATACTGATGCCCGGTTATACGCATCTTCAGATGGCCATGCCTTCCTCTTTTGGTTTGTGGTTTGGCGCTTATGCCGAAAGCCTGGTCGATGATATGCAGCTTCTGCTGGCTGCTTATAAAATTTCAAACCAAAATCCACTTGGCTCAGCCGCAGGTTATGGTTCTTCCTTTCCCATAAACAGGCAACTGACAACTGAATTACTCGGGTTTGACTCAATGAATTACAATGTGGTTTATGCGCAAATGGGGCGTGGAAAAGTTGAAAAGATCGTTGCCTTTGCTTTGTCTTCCATCGCTTCTACGTTGTCAAAACTGGCCTGGGATATATGTCTTTACACAAACCAGAATTTTGGGTTTATAAAACTGCCCGATGCCTTTACAACCGGTTCAAGTATTATGCCCCATAAAAAGAATCCGGATGTTTTTGAGCTGATCCGTGCCAGGTGTAATAAAATTCAAAACCTGCCCGGTGAAATCGGTTTTATCGCGAACAACCTTCCGTCAGGTTATTTCAGGGACATGCAGGTTATTAAGGAATCTTTTTTTCCGGCATTTGATGAATTGAAAAATTGTATTGCCATGGCTGACCTGGTTGTCGGGGAAATGATCATCAATACAGACATTCTGAAAGATGAGCGGTATAAATATTTGTTCAGTGTTGAAGAAGTCAACAAACTGGTTGAGGATGGCATGCCTTTCCGGGATGCCTACAGGAAAATTGCGGAAATGATACAAAGTGACGGCTTTAATCCGGAAATGGCAGTCAGGCATTCTCATGAAGGCAGTATCGGTAATCTGTGCAATGACAAAATCAGGCTAAAGATGCAAAAGATTATGGAAGATTTTAATTTTCAGAAGATTGATAAAGCTGTTAACACCTTGCTGCATTATGAAAAAAAATAAACGGTCATATCGCATTGTGGTGCGCATAGAAATATCAACCCTGATTAACCGGGACGGTAGAATAAACCGTAAAAAGATGGACAAGCTGGCTATGGTGTTGTCGAACCTGAACAACAGCGGTAAAGAAATTATGGTTGTTTCATCAGGGGCTATTGTTCTCGGATCGGAAAAACTCAAACATTCATCAGTCCCCGGTTCAAAAATTGATATGCAGGTGTTGGCAGCAGTGGGGCAGGCTGAGCTTATCAGGTCTTACCAGCATTTTTTTGATGAATACGGTCAGATCGTTGCACAGGTACTCGTAACAAGCGATATTGTTGAATATCCGTCACGTGTTGAAAATGCACGAAATACCTTTGATATGCTCTTGTCAATGAATATTATACCCATCATCAATGAAAATGATCCGATTTCCACAACCGATATTGAACTGGACGATAATTATCCGCTGGCATTGAAAGTTGCCAATATAGCGAAGGCTGATCTCATCATTATTAAATCAGAAATTAACGGAAACTACACTGTTGTTCAGGGTAACGGAAACAAAATTATAACTGTTGATAATGAGATGAGACTGCAGGAGACGATAGAAGAATTAAATGATCTGGCTCAGGCGGGCAGATCTGCTTCAGATGTTATATTTCCGTCATCTTTGGAAAAGATGGGCTTAAGATAATGAATGAACAATGAAATTCAGAAAGGTACTGTTGAATAAAAAAAGGGTTGTCATCAAAATTGGCACTTCCACTTTATCCTATGAAAATGGCAGGATCAATTTTCAAAGGATTGAAAAACTGGCTGATGTATTGAGCGCTTTAAGAAGAAAAGGCCTGGAAGTTGTTCTTGTCACATCAGGGGCAATAGGTGTTGGTGCCGCACGGATCGGAATGACACAACGGCCAAAAGAACTGAACCGAAAGCAGGCATTGGCTGCTATTGGTCAGGCTGAGCTTATGAAGATGTACCAGAAGTTTTTTGATGAAAACAATCAGCTTGTGGCCCAGGTCTTACTGACAAAAGATGTTGTTGAGATTCCGCAAAGAAACCAGAATGCAAAGAGAACATTAACCCGGCTAATGGAAATGGGCATAATACCCATTGTCAATGAAAATGATACCATTGCTACCTATGAGATAGAATTTGGCGATAATGATACATTATCAGCCATTGTAGCTGCCCTGGTTGAAGCGGATATGCTCATCATCCTGTCGGATATTGACGGACTTTATTCGGCAGATCCCCGAATTGAGACCTCTGCTGAAATCATCCATTCTGTTTTTAAAATCACACCCGAGCTTGAACAGCTGGCATCAGGGACCGGCAGTTCATTCAGTACCGGTGGCATGGTTACAAAAATTGCCGCTGCAAAAATATGTCAGCAGGCTGGCCTGGATTGCATTATTACCAATGGATCAGAACCATCGGTTATTTTCGATGTCCTTGAAGGCAAGAAGATCGGTACTCATTTTGTTGGAGGACATCAGACTATTGTAAACAACATATAAAACTGTTATGAAAGAAAGCATTCAAAATAAAGGAGAAAAGGTTAAAATAGCTTCAAGGGTCCTTGCCGTGACTGGCACTGCTTTAAAAGATAAGGCGCTTGGTATTATCGCGGAAGAAATTGATAAAAACCGTGAAGCCATCAAAGTTGAAAACAGTAAAGATATAGATGCCGGACGTGCAAAAGGTCTTTCAGATGCATTCATTGACAGGCTTACCTTGAATGACAAACGCATTGACGGTATGATTAAAATACTGCACGATGTTATAAACCTGAAAGATCCCATCGGGGAAATTTACAATATGAATGCCATGCCTAACGGATTGAAGGTGGGTCAGATGAGGGTTCCCATCGGTGTTATCGGTATTATTTTTGAATCAAGACCCAATGTATGCATCGAAGTGGCTTCACTCACCATTAAGTCAGGCAACGGCGTGCTTCTGAAGGGCGGATCTGACGCTATTCATTCAAATGTATGCCTGATACGACTCATTAAGGAAGGGCTTAAAAAAGCAGGATTGCCGGAGGGTTGTGTTGAGATTATTGAAGATACTAAACGCGAATCAGTGCTGGAGATGGTTAAAATGAAATCATTTATAGATATCATCATTCCCAGGGGAGGCCTTCAATTGATCCGTTTTGTTGAAGAAAATTCAGTGATCCCCGTCATCCGTCATGATCAGGGCATATGCCACACCTATGTTGATGAGTTTGCCAACATTCAAATGGCCGTTAGTATTTGTTTTAATGCCAAAGTACAGCGTCCGGGTGTTTGCAACGCCATGGAAACATTGCTTGTGCATGCCGAAATAGCGCCTGCCTTCCTTCCCCTGATGTGGGAAAAATATGCTGAAGCAGGCGTGAAATTACGCGGATGTGAAAAGACAAAAAAAATTCTGCCGGATATTACGGATGCTGTGGAAGAAGACTGGAGTGCGGAATACCTCGATCTGATACTGGCTGTTAAAACAGTAGAAAGCCTTGATGAGGCTATCACACACATTAATCAATTCAGCTCCCATCATTCTGACTCCATTGTTACAGATCATTACGGTAATGGCATGAGGTTCATTACTGAAGTTGATTCTGCAGCCTGTTTTATTAATGCGTCAACAAGGTTCAGTGACGGGAACGAATTTGGCCTGGGAGCAGAAATGGGCATCAGCAATCAAAAACTGCATGTGAGAGGTCCAATGGGATTAAAAGATCTTACAGCACCAAAATACATTATTCTTGGAAACGGACAGGTAAGATTATAATGCATTATTCTAACTGTAATTTTTACTAAAACAGAACAATATGTCTGATATTCTGCAAAAACTGGAGGAGTTAACCATAAAAGCTTCCCAGATTGAAAAAGATCTTTTTGAAACGTACAATGTTAAACGCGGGCTTCGTAATAATGACGGAACCGGTGTGCTTGTCGGCCTTACTAATATAGGTGATGTGATAGGCTATGAAAAACAAGGTGAAAAAATCATTCCGATTGACGGCCGGTTGTTTTACCGGGGAATAGAAATCACAGAACTTGTGAACGGTTTTCAACAGGATAACCGGCATGGTTTTGATGAAATCGTATATTTATTGCTAACCGGAAGTTTGCCGACAAAAGAAAATCTGGGTCTGTTTTCATCTTATATGGCAGGCCATCGCGATCTGCCAAACAATTTTGTTAATCTCATTCTTTCCTTCCGGGGGAAGAATATCATGAACATGTTGGCACGTTCGGTTCTTGTAATGTATACCATGGATGATGATGCTGAAAACTATTCACACTTCAATCTGCTGAAGCAGGCCCTGAACCTGCTCGCGAAGTTTCCGATCATCGCATCGTACATCTATTTCAGTTTCAGACATACCTACCAGAGGAGATCATTGATATTCAGACATCCGGATCCGGCACTCAGCACGGCAGAGAACTTTTTATACATGCTGAGAGGTGAAGGATATTCAAAACTTGAAGCTGATATTCTTGACCTTTCGCTGGTATTGCACGCTGAACATGGAGGAGGGAATAATTCTACCTTTACAACGCGTGTGATCAGTTCAGCCGGTACCGATACCTATTCTGCTATTGCAGCCAGCCTGGGATCACTCAAAGGCTATCTTCACGGAGGGGCAAATCTTCAGGTTGAGGAAATGATGAGGGATATTAAGAAAAACGTAAAAGATTGGAATAATGAGGAAGAATTGCTTGAATACCTTGGAAAAATATTAAGGGGACATGCGGGCAATGGTTCCGGCAAGATATACGGTATTGGTCATGCAATTTATACATTATCTGATCCGCGTGCGGTTTTGTTGAAGGAAAAGGCAAGAGAACTGGCTGAATCAAAAGGGAAACTCGATGAGTTTAACCTTTATGAAAGCGTGGAAAAACTGGCCCCTGAAGCCTTTGCACGTTTCAAAGGAGAAAACGCCAAAGTAATAAGTGCAAATGTTGACTTTTATTCGGGTTTTGTTTACAAATGTATCGACATACCCAAGGAGTTGTTTACACCCATTTTTGCAGTTGCCAGAATGGCCGGATGGTGTGCTCACAGGCTAGAGGAAGTGACTTTTTCTTCCAGACGCATTATTCGCCCTGCCTACCGTAATGTATTCGGCAGGATGGATTATGAACGCCTTGAAGAGAGAGTTTAATGTAACCCGGTTTTCAGGAGCAATAGCATGCTGAAAACCGGTAAACTTGTGTTCCAGCAGATAAAACATTTCCATTGTGACAGATTGTGTACTTATACAGTTTAAGTTTTCGTTTTTTATGAACTACATCCTCTTTATTATGGGGTATAATTTTTATAATTAATAGATTTATTTTATTTTTACCCCATTAATATATAGGGCGCATAATTTTATTTAAAATGTATAACAATCATATAATCTTTCAGCAACATTGAGAATGGTCTTTTTTTACAGGGCAAAAGCCATTCTCATTTTATAAGAGGATGGCTTTTGTGGTGTTATGAATGACTGTTGTTGCTGTACAGAACAATACAAAATTTAATATTAAAAACGGAAACGATGAGCAATAAACTGCCAAAGGCACAGGGAATGTATGATCCGTCAGAGGAAAAGGACAGTTGCGGTATAGGCTTCGTGGCCAGTATCAAAGGCATAAAATCACATGAGATTATCAGAAGGGGGATTGAAGTTCTTGAAAATATGTCACACCGTGGTGCCGAAAGCGCTGATAATAAGACCGGTGACGGAGCCGGAATATTAATGCAAATACCCCATACGCTGATCCTGTCAAAGGGTGTCATGGTTCCTGATGAAGGCCGTTACGCAACAGGTCTTGTTTTTCTCCCGCAAGGCCTGAAAGAAAGAAAACAAAGTGAAAAAATACTGGTCGATATACTTATGGATGAAGGGCTTGATGTAATAGATTTACAGGATGTACCTGTCGACAATTCGGTTCTTGGGGAAATATCCAGGAGTTCTGAACCCTGTATACGACAGATTTATGTTACAGGAAAATTTGAACAGGATGACATGGAAAGGCGGCTTTATATTGCCAGAAAACGTGCTGAGAATACGATCAGAAATGCAGCTTTAAAGGGCGGGGATGCTTTTTATATACCCAGTCTTTCAACAAAGGTGATAATTTATAAAGGATTATTCACTTCCTTTCAACTGGCACAATATTTTCTTGACCTGCAAAATCCGAAAACGGAAAGTGCCATAGCCATGATCCATTCAAGATTCAGCACAAATACTTTCCCGACCTGGGATCTGGCCCAGCCATTCCGTTTTCTCTCTCACAACGGTGAGATCAACACCATCAGCGGTAACCGCATGTGGATGAATGCCCGTGAGTCGCTTATGAAAACTGAACTGTTCGGAGATGATCTGAAAAAACTGTTTCCTGTCATTGAACCGGGTAAAAGTGATTCGGCCCCTCTTGACAATGCCCTGGAGTTTCTTGTGCTCACAGGTAAGTCTCTGCCTCATGCTCTGAGCATGCTTATTCCTGAATCATGGAATGACAAGAATCCTATTCCTGACAGCCTTAAGGCCTTTTATGAATATCATTCCACCATTATGGAGCCCTGGGACGGGCCGGCATCAATCGTATTCAGTGACGGACGTTATATTGGCGGCACGCTTGACAGGAACGGTTTGCGGCCGTCACGTTATATCATTACAAAAGATGATTTAATTGTCATGGGTTCGGAGGTTGGTGTCCAGATATTCCCGCCGGAGAAAATACGTGAAAAGGGCCGTCTGATGCCGGGAAAAATACTCATGGTGGATACAAAATTCGGGATAATAGTCCCTGACGATGAATTAAAGCGGCAGCTGACAGAACGAAACCCATACGGCAACTGGCTGAAGGAAAACCGGATTGACCTTGATGATATCGTTGTAAAGGAAAGGGTTCCTTCCGGTCTTGGAGAAAAATACGAACAGTATCTTCAGGTGTTTGGATATACAAAGGACGATGTTGAAGTTCTCATTAAGCCTATGGCCAATGATGGCCAGGAACCGGTCAGTTCCATGGGCAACGATACGCCTCTTTCGGTTATGTCGGACAAGCCACAACGCCTGTTCAGCTATTTCAGGCAGCATTTTGCACAGGTTACAAATCTTCCTGTTGACCCTATACGGGAAGGTCTTGTGATGTCATTGACCAATTATATCGGTTCGGTTTCGAAAAACCTGCTTAAAGAATCGCCCGAGCACTGCAAATTGATTAAATTCCGAAGCCCCATTATAACCAATACCGACCTGGGAAAGATTAAAAACCTGGATCAACGTCAGTTCTCGCATGAGATCATTCCGATTTTGTTCCCCGCAGCAGGCAAAGACCACGGAAAAACACTTGAAAAGGCTCTTGATGACATATGCCGGAAAGCAGAAGAAGCGGTTGATAAAGGGCGCAATTTTATTATTCTGTCAGATCGTGATGTCAATGAAAAGCTGGTACCGATACCTTCTATTCTGGCTGTTTCAGCTGTTCATCATCATCTGATCGCTGTCAAAAAAAGGATGCAGGCAGGAATAATACTGGAGTCTGCTGAACCCAGGGAAGTTAATCACTTTGCTTTGTTATTCGCGTTCGGAGCCAGTGTAGTCAATCCTTACGGAGCGTTCTCCGTTCTTGAAAGACTTTGTGAAAACGGTCATCTCAGACCTGATTACGCGAAGGCGCGGGAGAACTATATCAGGGCTATAGATAAAGGCTTGTTGAAGGTTATGTCAAAAATGGGCATTTCAACCCTCAGAAGTTATTTAGGATCACAGATATATGAGGCCATTGGCATTTCAACCCATCTCATGAACAGGTATTTTACCGGAACCGATTCACGTATTGAAGGTATCGGACTCGAAGAAATAGCCGGAGAGGCGATTATACAACACCAGCTGGCCTTTTCTGCCCGCCCTCAGGACATACACGGGCTGCACAGTGAAGGTCTGTATTATTACCGTAAGGATGGTGAATATCATGCATGGAATCCGGATACCATTGGTTTGCTTCAATGGTCGACCCGCACAAATAATTATGCAAAGTTTAAGGAATTCAGCGCTCTTGTTGATTATGAGAATCGCCGTCCTCATTTCATACGTGGTTGTGTAAATATCAAAAAAGGCAAGCCTGTTCCCTTAGAGGAGGTTGAACCGGTTGAATCCATCCTGAAACGTTTTGTAACAGGAGCAATGTCATATGGCTCTATCAGCAAGGAAGCTCATGAGGCCATGGCTATTGCCATGAATTCAACAGGTGGAAGAAGTAACACCGGAGAGGGAGGGGAAGATTCGGAACGTTTTCAGCCCAGGTCTGATGGCAGCCTGGCAAGAAGTGCAATCAAGCAGGTAGCATCCGGTCGTTTTGGGGTAACAGCCCACTATCTTGTCAACGCCGATGAAATTCAGATTAAGGTTGCCCAGGGTGCCAAACCCGGAGAGGGAGGACAGTTGCCCGGGCATAAAATAGATAAGATTATTGCAAGACTTCGGCATTCAACACCAGGCATTACCCTTATTTCACCTCCTCCGCATCATGATATATATTCAATCGAAGATCTGGCCCAGCTTATTTTTGATTTAAAATGTACAAACCCGAATGCCAGAATCAGTGTTAAGCTGGTCTCTGAAAAAGGCGTTGGAACCATTGCTGCAGGTGTCGCTAAAGCTCATGCCGACAGTATTACCATCAGCGGTTGCGAAGGAGGGACTGGCGCAAGTCCGGCCAGTTCAATAAAACATGCCGGACTTCCTATGGAATTGGGTATTTCGGAGGTTCAGCAAACCCTTGTGATGAATAATCTGCGTGACCGTGTCGTATTGCAAACTGACGGACAGCTAAAAACGGGGCGCGATGTAGTTTATGCTGGCCTTTTGGGTGCCGAGGAATTCGGTTTTGCCACTTCTGCCCTGATTGTCCTGGGTTGTGTTATGATGCGAAAATGCCACCTCAACACCTGTCCGGTTGGCGTTGCCACCCAG